>JAAYVL010000028.1 GCA_012517205.1 Verrucomicrobiota bacterium | reverse complement strand
GGGTCTGCGGCTCCGGGCCAATCAATACGGGAGTACGGCGACGTTTCCCGGTGGCGTGAGCGTGTCGCCAATCGGCCTTAATCTCACCGGCGATTATAAGCTGCGTTTTGATGCGTGGCTCAATTTCAACGGCCCGGCTCCGGGTGGTGGCAGCGGTTCCTCCCAGATTACCGGGGCGGGCATTGGCACCGCCGGCACCTCGGCTCAGATCGCCGGCGGGGTGATTGACAGCATCAATTTCGGCACGAGTGGCGAAGGCGGGACAAGTGCGGATTATCGCGCATATGCGCCCGCCGCGCAGGCGAGCTATCAGGACAACAGTGGCGTTTACGCCGCCGGCACCACCGCGGGGGTGCGCAACAATTCGCATGCCTACTACGCCGGTTTTGGCGGGGCCAGCGCGCCTGCCGCGCAGTTGGCCCTTTACCCGCAGCAGACCGGGACGGTTGCGGCGGGCGCCCTGGGCTGGGAATGGCGGGATATGGAAATCACGAAGATTGGCAATACGGTCACCTGGAGTGTTGACAACCTGCTGCTGGCCACGGTGGATCTGACCACCGCCGGTACGTTGGGCGGAGGAAACATCCTGTTCAACCAGTATGACATCAACTCCACAGTCTCGGCGGATCCCAATTCGCCCGCGCTCCTGTTTGGGCTGATTGACAATGTGCGCGTGACGATGATTCCCGAGCCGGCTTTCGGCGCGCTGGCCCTTTTGGGCGGACTCGGGCTCTTCGCCGCATGGCGTCGGTGGAAGTAAGCCCTCCCAACCTTTCAACCTGTTCGAGCCGCCCGCTTGCCGGGCGGCTTTTGTTGTTGCGGGCGGGCGGGCCCGCGGTTAGCCTGGGGCCCGCACGGTGCGGCATCAAGGGATCATTCGATTGGGCCCGGGCGCGTTAACGCCGGGCTGGCGTTGCCCGGCCGCCAGCCGCGGCGACGGCGGCGAACCGCATAAAAGGCTTTCCCACTGATGGAGTTCAAAACCAACCGGCGAAGCGTCCTGGTCGCGGCCGCCCTGGTCCTGGGCACGCTGTGGATCTACTGGCCGGTTCAGTACTGCGAATTCCTGAACTTCGACGACCCGGTTTACGTTACGCAGAACCCGATCGTGCGGGCGGGATGGTCGGCCCGGGGGATATGCTGGGCGTTCCAGACCTCCTATGCGAGCAACTGGCATCCCTTGACCTGGCTCTCGCACATGCTGGATTGCGAGTTCTACGGGCTGGCCGCCCGCGGGCATCATCTGACCAACGTCTTCCTGCACCTGGCGAACACGCTGCTGCTGCTGGCGTTTCTGCGCCGCGCGACCGGCGCGTTCTGGCCCAGCGCCCTGGTGGCGGCGCTGTTTGCCTGGCACCCGTTGCATGTGGAATCGGTGGCCTGGGTGTCGGAAAGGAAGGATGTCCTGAGCACGTGCTTCGGCCTGCTCGCCTTGCTGGCCTATGGCTTCTATGTCGAGCGCCCGGGCGCGCGGCGCTACCTGCTCGCCCTCCTGGCTTTCGGCCTGAGCCTGCTGGCCAAGCCGATGCTGGTCACCCTGCCGGGCTTGCTGCTGCTGCTCGATTACTGGCCGCTGGGACGGAGCGCGCCCGGCGCCGGGCCGCCGGCGGAGGGGCGCGGCGGCGGCCGGCTCCGGCGATGGCGGCGGCTGGTCTGGGAAAAGGCGCCGTTCTTCGGGTTGTCCCTGGTTTCGTGCGTCGTCACGTTCCTGGCGCAGAAGCGCGGCGGCGCGGTGGCCTCCCTGATCCATATTCCCCTCGGGGAGCGCGTGGCCAATGCGGCGACCGCCTACGCCGCCTATTTGTGGCAGACGTTCTGGCCGCTGGAGCTGGCCGTTTTCTATCCGCATCCCGTGCATCCGGCGGGCGCCAAAGTGCTGGCGTCGCTGCTGGTGCTGCTCGCCGTGTCGGCGGGAGTTTTTCTTGGCCGCCGCCCCTGGCTGATCATGGGCTGGTTGTGGTTTCTGGGCGCCCTGGCGCCGGTGATTGGGCTGGTGCAGGTGGGCGATCATGCGCGGGCCGATCGCTATACCTATTTGCCGCTGGTTGGCCTCTTCATCGGCATCGTGTGGACGGCCACCGGGTTTGCCGCCGCCCGCCCCGCCTGGCGAAAACCGCTTTGGGGGCTGGCGGCGTGTGTGGGCGTGCTGCTCGGGCTGGAAACCCGCGTGCAACTGGCGCACTGGAAAAACAGCGAGACCCTTTTCCGGCGCGCGCTGGCGGTGACCGGCCGCAACTACCTGGCGCACAACAACCTGGGGAACGTGCTCGATTTATCCGGCCGGCACGAAGACGCCAAACGGCATTACGAGGCCACCCTGCGCATCCGGCCGGATTTCGCCGGAACCCACTATAACCTGGCCAATGTTCTCACCCGCGAAGGCGACTTCGACGCCGCGCTCCAGCACTATCGCGCGGCCCTTGCCCTGCAGCCCAACTATGCGGACGCCCACCACAACCTCGGCGTGTTGCTGGCCCGCCGCGGGCGGGTGGACGAAGCCCTCGAACATTACCAGGCCGCGCTCCGGTCGAATCCCGCCTTTGCCGACGCCCACAACAGCCGGGGCAACCTGCTCTTCCAGCAAGGCCGGCTCGACGAAGCCGCCGCCGCGTATCGCGCCGCCCTGCAAACCCGGCCCGATTTCCTGGACGCCCGGCTGAACCTCGCCCTCACGCTGCAACAGGCCGGCCCGGCGGACGAGGCCGCGCAGCAGTACGCCGAGGCGGTGCGGCGGCACCCGGAATCCCCGCGGGCGCATAGCGACTGGGGAATTCTCCTGGCGCGGCGGGGGCGGCTTCCGGAGGCGGAGCATCACCTGGCCGAGGTCGTGCGCCTTGACCCCCAAAGCGCCAATGCCCGCTACAACCTGGGGAACGTTCTTCTGGAGCAAGGCAAGACCGGAGCGGCCGCCGCGCAGTACGCCGAAGCCCTGCGGTTGAATCCCGGCGACGCCCAGGCCCGGCAGAAACTGGAGCGGCTGACTTCCGCGGCGGCCCCGGCCGAACCCCGGCTTCCGGAGCCGCCGTAGCCGGCGGGGGTAAATCAGGCCGGGCGCGCGGGCGGGCGGCCCGGGGAAGCGCGGCAGGGGCCGGCCGTCCAGGGAGCCGCGTTTTCGCCGTCTTTGCGGGACGGAGGAAAGGCCTTGCGCGGCGGCAGGGGAACTTCTAGGATGCCGAGTTAGTTTGCTGGTAAAGCTCGGAGTGCGAACTCTTTACAACATACTGTTCACGATCGGCTTTGTCTTGTCCGCGCCGTACTACTTTATGCGAATGCGGCGGCGCGGCAATTGGCGGCAAGGTTTTGGCGAGCGCTTTGGGCAGTACAGCACGAAACTCAAGCAGGCCATCACCAATCGGGACACGATCTGGATGCACGCTGTCAGCGTGGGCGAAGTCAATGTCTGCACGCAGTTGATTCGCGCGCTGGAGCCGCGCCTGCCGAATCTCAAGATCGTCGTTTCGACGACGACCACCACCGGGATGGGCGAATTGCACAGCAAGCTGCCCAACCATATCAGCAAGATCTACTACCCGATTGACCGCCGTCCGTATGTCAACCGCGCCCTGGCCTCGATTCGCCCGGTGGCCATTGTGCTGGTGGAGGCGGAGATCTGGCCGAACTTTCTCTGGCGCGCCCAGAAACTGGGCATCCCGGTGTTCCTGGTCAACGCCCGCCTGTCCGATCGCTCCTGGCGCGGCTACCGGCGCTTCCGCTTTCTTTTCAAGCCGCTCTTCGCCATGCTTGCCGGCGTCGGCGCGCAAAACGAGGCCGATGCGGCCCGGCTGCGGCAACTGGGCTGCCGGCCGGAGGCGATTCATATGGTGGGCAGCCTGAAGTTTGACGCCGCCCGGCTCGATGAGCGCCGGCTGCTCGACGTGCCCGCGCTGCTGCGCCAGGTGGGCGTGCCGGCCGGCGCGCGCCTCCTGGTGGCCGGCAGCACGCACGCGGGCGAAGAAGTCATCCTGGCCGAGCTGTTCCTCCGGCTGCGCCAGCGTTTCCCCGACCTGTTCCTGGTTCTGGTGCCGCGCCACTTCGAGCGCAGCCGCGAAGTCGGGCGCGACGTGGCGGCGCGCGGCCTGAAGATTGTTTATCGCACGGAAGTGATGAACCACACCCGCCTGAAGCCCGGCGACGCCGATTGCCTGATTGTCAACAGCACCGGCGAATTGAAACACTTCTACGAACAGGCCACCGTCATCTTCGTTGGCAAGAGCCTGACCGCCCAGGGCGGCCAGAACCCGATCGAGCCGGGCGCGCTGGGCAAAGCCATGGTCTTTGGCCCCCACATGCAGAACTTCGCCGAAGTCGTGCGCAGTTTTCTGCAGCAGGAAGGCGCCATCCAGGCGCGGGACGCCGCCGAATTGGAGTCGGCCCTGGGAGAACTGCTGGCCAGCCCGGCGCGGCGCGAACAGCTCGGCCGGAACGCGCTCAAGGTCGTCCGCGAGAACCTGGGCGCGGTGATTCGGACGGTGGACATGATTGTGGAGCAGCTCGCGCCCGGCAACGGAGGCTGAACGGCGGGGCGGCCCGGCGGGCCCGGTCAGGGCGTCGCCCGGGCGGGCGGGGCTTTTGCCTGCAGGCGCAGCAGGACGGCGGCATAACGGCGGCCCAGTTCGCGCTGCGAGGCGGCGTCAAAGTGCAACTGGTCGCCCTTGTCCTTCAAGCCTTTGGAGCGCGCGCAACCCGTCCCCGGGACGGCGCGGGGAAGGCGGGCGATGGCGGCATTGACCTCCCGCGCATAGGGCGAGCGATCCGGGCCGCGGTCATAAAGGAACTCGCCGATCTGGCCCGCCACAAAGGGCAGCCCCGGCGCTCCCAGCTCGGCCCGGAGATCCTGAACCATCTGGCCCAGGCGGGCGCCGTACGAGCTGGCGTTGGTAGCCGCGCCGGCATCGCTTTCGCCCTGGTGCCAGAGGATGCCCGCCAGCGTGCCGTCGCGCATCGCCCGCCGGGCCCGGTGGACGGCGTTGGAATACAAATCGCCGCCCCGCTGCCAGCGGCGCAGGGGCGTGCCGCCCAGGGCGCAGGGCACCAGCCCGATGGTCGCGCCGGGCTTCTTGCGGGCCATGGCCTTCCCGAAAGCCAGCCCCGGACCGACGCCCAACAGGGCGGGCTTGTCATGCGTGATGGGCTCGACGGCTGGCTCCCATTGGTTCTGCCGGGTGAACACCAGCACGCGCGGGTGAGGCGTTTGGTCTTCGTCCGCAAGCTGGCCGCGCCCGGCCATGTTGGACTGGCCCAGGAGCAGATAAAGCTCCAGCTTCTCTTTGGCGGGAAGCGAGGCCGGTTGAATCGGGGCCGCGCCCGCGGGCGAAACCAGGAGGCTAAGCGCGTTGGCGAGAATGGCCGCGAAGACCAGCCCCGGCCGCCCGGGGGGCTGGTTTCGGTTGGGGCGGGAAAACCTCTTCATGCGGCCAGGGCCGGGATGAACGGCGGCAGGGGGCAATCAAGGGTATCGGCGATGGCGCGCAGCAATTCGGCTTCCATCCCCTGGATGACGCCGTCGGCGGCCACGGTTCGGGCGCAGGCGTTGAGCACGTTCTTCTTGATTTGCGGCGCCGCCAGGGAGAGCCGGTTCAACGCGGTGTCCACCTGCGCCAGTTCGCAATCCGCCTCGGGCAGCAGGCTTAATTCCGCCCGGGCGGCATAGCCGAGCGGCTGTGCTCCCCGCTGGAAGGCGGCGGCGATTGCGTCCGGCTGGTCATGGCCGAGATAAGCCAGCGCCGAGAGCAGGACGGCGCAGTCCCCCGCCAGCGCCTTCAGCGAGTAATACTGGATGACCGGCGGGCGGGCGGGCTGGAAGTGCGGCTCCAGGTGGCGCAGCACAATTTTTTGCAGCACATACTCGAACAGGTCAATCTGGCCGTCGCTTTCCACGAGCTTTTGCACTGCGGCGCGAAACTGCCGGAACTGGACCGGCGACAGGTTGCGCAGGCCGGGCAGGGCCAGGTCCACCAGCGGCAGTTTGGCGAGGGGAGCGACGGCCTGGACTTCCGGCCAGAGGCGGAGCGTTTCCTGGGCGACGATGGTGGAGGTAAGGCCGTCCAACTCGTCCAGTTGGCGGCGGCGCAGGGCCTCGTCGTCGCTCAGCAGCAGCGCATAAACCAACGCGCTGGCGCCCAGGCCCTCGCGCGCGGCGGCCCGCAGGCTTTCCGGGATGGAGCCGCGCCATTCCTCGGCATACTTCAGGTGCGCCGGCGTGGGAACGCCGAGGCCGGCCAGGGCGAGCGGGGCGGTGATGACCGGCGGCGCCAGCCCGGCCTGGCCCGCGGACGCGCGCGGCGCGCCGGGGAACGGAAAAGGAATCGGCGGGCGCGGCGTCGCGGGCGCTGCCGGTGTTGCGGGCGGCGCCGGCTCCTCCAGGTTTACCGGCTTGAACCGGCCGTCAAAGTCCGGTTCCAGGGCCCGGATGCGCTCGGCCAGCGGCGGGTGCGTGTCCAGCCAATGCAGGAAGGATTCGCCAACGCCGTTGCCAAAGAACAGGTGGCTGGCTTCGCTGGCCTGCGCGGCCTGGAGTTGCGAGCCATGCGCCAGGCCGCCGATCTTTTTCAGCGCGCCGGCCAGGCCCGCCGGGTTGCGCGTAAATTGCACCGCCGAAGCGTCGGCGAGAAACTCGCGCTGGCGGCTGACGGCGGCCTGGATGAGGCGGCCAAAGAAAACCCCCACCCAGCCAATCAGCAGCAGCGCCAGGCCCAGCAGTGGCAGCGGGTTCCGGTCCCGGCTGCTGCGGCTGCGGGCCTGGAGGAGTATCCGCCCGATGACCGCCAGGCACAGGATGCCGAAAATGAGGCCCATGAGGCGCAGGTTGAGCCGCATATCGCCGTTGAGGATGTGGCTGAATTCGTGGCCAATGACGCCCTGCAGCTCATCGCGGGTGAGCAACCGCAGCGCGCCGGCGGTGACGGCAACGACGGCATCACTGTGGGTGTGGCCGGCGGCGAAGGCGTTGATGCCGCTTTCCGCGGGCAGGACATAAACCTGCGGCACCGGGAGGCCCGCCGCCAGCGCCATCTCCTCGACGATGTTCCGCAGCTTGCGCTCGTCCGGATCGGTGGTCGCCGGGCTGACCGGCCGCCCTCCCAGCATCGTGGCCACAGTGCTGCCGCCGCGGGACAATTCCCAGGTCTTGAACGCGCTGCCCACGCCAATCACCGTCAGCGTGCCCGCCGCCGCCCCGAGCAGGAGCTGCGGATTCCAGAACGACAGCTGCGCCCGCGAGCGGATGATGTCTCCATCGTGGTATTCAAAGTGCCGGCGCGGCCCCAGGCCGGCAAAGATCAGCAGCAGGGCCGCATAAACCGACGCGATCAGCATGACCACGCCGCCGGCGAAATAAACCACCAGCAGCCGGGTGTTGCGGCGGGCGCGATCCTGTCGTTCGAAGAAATCCATGATCCTTGGCCGGGCGCTCCCGGGGCGGCGAAAGCCGGGGCCTCAAAACGTCACGCGGGGCGCTTCCTTTTCGGCGGGCTTTTCAATGACAAACAGTTCCGCCGGCGCGAAGTTGAACGCCCCGGCGATCAGGTTGGTCGGGAAGGTCTCACGCCGGGTGTTGTAGCTCATCACCGCGTCATTATACGCCTGGCGGGCGAAGGCAACCTTGTTTTCCGTGGATGTGAGTTCTTCCATCAGGGTGATCATGGTCGTGTTGGCCTTCAGATCCGGATACGCCTCGGCCAGGGCGAAGAGCCGCCCGAGGGTGCCGGCCAGGGTGGTCTCCGCGCTGGAAAGCTGTTTCATGGCCGCGGCGTCGCCGGGATTTTGCGCCGCGCCCGTGCTGGCGGTGGCGGCGGCGTTGCGGGCGGCGATGACGGCTTCGAGCGTGCCGCGCTCGTGCTTGAGGTAGCCCTTGGCGGTCTCGACCAGATTGGGGATCAGGTCGTAACGCCGTTTGAGCTGCACATCAATCTGGGCGTAGGCGTTCTTGAAGCGGTTGCGCAAAGCAACCAGTGAATTATAGGCGCCGATGATCCACAGGATGGCCAGCAACACCAGGCCGCCAATGACCAGGACCGGAACCGCCAATAAGCTTTTCAACATAGTAATCCTTTCGTTTATTGCTTAACAGCTAGGCCAGGCGGCGGGCCTGGGCAATTACAAAGTGCGGCGGGAAATGGAATAAACCGGCGCCCCCGCCGCGCCGGCAACACGCCGCGGGCGGGCGGGACGCGCCTTAGCCTTAATCCGCCGGCCGGGCAAACCCCTGCGCCCGCAGCCAGAAGACGCAGTCGCGGGTCCAGGGATGCCGCCGCTCCGGGTTCCAGTCGCGCGTGCCCAGGCCGAGGCCATGCGAGCCTTTCTGGTAAATATGCAAATCGAAAGGCACCCCCACGCGGCGCAGCGCCAGGGCCAACTGCAGACTGTTCTCCACCGGCACCGCGGGATCCTCATACGTATGCCAGATGAAACAAGGCGGGGTGTCCCGGGTCACGTGCAATTCCGCGGACAGCTCGCGGGCCAGCTCCGGCGCCGGGTCATTGCCCAGCAGATTGCGCTTCGAGCCCGTGTGTGTGAATTCGCCCATCGTGATGACCGCGTAGCATAAAATGACGGCATCCGGCCGGGAGCTGACACGCTCGATGGGGTCGGCAGCTTCAGGTTTGCCGGCGTTGAAATGAGTCATCAGCGTGGCCGCCAGGTGGCCGCCGGCCGAAGACCCCATGATGCCAATGCGCTTCGGGTCGAGCCGCCATTGATTCGCGCGTGCGCGCACCGTGCGCAGCGCGCGGGCGGCGTCCAGCAGCATGATCGGGTGTTGGTAGCCCGCGGAGCCGAGCCGGTACTTCAGCACAAACCCGGCGATGCCGGCTTCGTTCAGGAAACGCGCGTAGTCCGCGCCCTCATGCGCGGCCAGTCCGGCGTAACCGCCGCCGGGGCAGATCACGATGGCGGCGCCGGTCGCCTTGTCCGGTTCGGGAAGATAGGGGGTAAGCGTGGGGATATCCTTATCCCCCTGGCCCAGCGCGCCGGGCGCCCCGTCGGGCCAGAGCGGAAACGAGTTGGCGGGCTGAGCCGGCGCCGCGGCGAGCCAGGTAAAGAATGCGGCCATAACAATAATGCGCTTCATTGCACCGGCAGCATAGCCACGCCCGGAAATATTCGCGATGGAAATATGAAGCCCGTCAGGCCGCCGGTTTCTTCCGGCCGGAGGGCTGGAATGCTTGTCCAATAGCATGCCCGCTTCAGTGCGGCGGGAAATCTTGCTGTAAGAACTCAGCGATGGCTTTGGCCGCGAGTGCGTGGGCCGCTTGATTCGGATGCGCGTCGTGACGATTGACAACCCAGTTTGCGGAGGCGTGAGCTTCAAAGAGCGGCAGCAGATCGAGGTGCGGCACTCCGGCATCGCGCCAGAATTGGCCCAACTGGGCATGGACTGGGCGATAGTCGTAGCCAGGGCCGAGGCGGTGGAGAAATGGAAAGGTCACCACCCGGAACCGGCCGCCATGGCTCTCGATAAAGTCCCGCAGAGATAGCAGCCGCTTTTGTTGGGCTTCCCAGGTGGGGCCGTTATACAGCTTGCGAACGAATTGGTAATAGTTCGACACATCCGGGTCAAACCGGCCGCGGAACCAGTAATAATAAGTGTCGAGGAAGAAACTATGCCGGATGAAGAAATTGGTGGGCGGGTTGGAGCGGACCCGGGCATCAACAATGTAGGCTTCATCCGTAACGTCGCCAATATCATTCAGGACATAGACCAGGACCACTTGGTCGAACTGGTAACCTTGCCGAACCAGTTCTTCAGCGACAAAGATTTCGTCGCCGGTGTCGTAGCCGTTGACGGCCATGACATGCACCTCATCCTGAGTGAGGTGGCGGATCTGGTTGGCGAAACGGTCTTCGACGTTGGGGATGCCGTGGCCGGCGGTGAAGGAATCGCCGATAAAAGTGATGCGGCGGCGGCCGGGGGTGCGAGTGGGAGGATAATCACTGACGTTGTCGCGAAACCCGGCATTGTTCGGGCGCCAATGGCGGTCGAACCACCGCTGGTTGACGCGCGTCAGGCCGAAGGCGTCGGTTGTATCGTAGCAGAAGCGAAAGTAGAACTCCCCGACAGCGAGGAGCAGGGACACCAGAAAAGCTGAAAGCAAAGCGTTGCCCAGGATGACCGTGGCGGCCCGCCGCCGCCGCCCGGCGCGGCCAGACCAGCGGATGAACCAGGCGCCTGCCGCGCCGATGAGAACCGGCAGGCCCAGGAACAGCACGCTCACCAGAACATCGCCGATGTCGGCAAAAGTTTTCATGCGGATCGGGGCAGGGTTGTCAGAAATCCGATGCCGGCAGTTGGTTTGGGCAGGTCGTGCGCCCAACTCCGCTTCCAGCTTGGACGATTGCTTTTCAGAACGCAGCCAGCATACCGCATTACGACCGTAGCACAAGATTCCAACACCCCTCGGCCGGGTGGCGCAGCCGAAAATTCCCGCAAAGGTGCGGAAGTTAACCGGAGTTCGCAGGGTCGTGGGGTTGAGCCAGCGTCAATCAGGGTGCCGGTGCTGGCGGAACCCGGTGGCCGGCATCAGCCGTTTTTCCATGGCTGCCCTCTTCCCACCAGGTGGTGGTTTAGCGGGGGGCACATCGCCGGGCGGCAAATAGGCTCCAAGCCAGCAAGACCACGGCTGCCAAACCCGCCAAACCAAGCCCCCAGGTAAAGCTGGCAGGGGCGTAGCGAAACTCCAGGCGGCTGACGCCCGCAGGCAGGAGAACACCGCGGATGGCGTGGTTGGTTCGGAGGATCGGCACGCGGCGGCCATTCACATAGGCGCGCCAGCCGGCATCCCAGCGATCGGTCAACACCACCAACCCCGGCGTCTCCATATTTGCAGCGACAATGATGCGGGTGGGGGCTTCTTCCAGAATGCGGGCGCTGCCGTTGGCCGGGCCGGGCAAGTGGACGGGGCGTTCGACGTAAGCGACTTCCCGCGGGTCAAAGTCCGCCGCCGCCAGTTTCGCTAATCGCAGACTGTCCTCCGTCACCATTTCGACGCGGCGCGGCACGAAGACACGGCCCAGGGCATTCGAATTAACCATTACCCAGTAGTCGGGGCTCTGGAAAGCGGGGCGCGCATTGTCCGGGGGCGAGCCGCGAAAGATCACATAGCGGACATCCAGAAAGTCGAGCACCGGCGGCAATCGCAGTGTCCCCTCGGGAGTGATGGTGACCCGAGGGATCAACCACTGGGTTTGGGCCAGGGGAATCACCGCCGATTGGGGGTCTGCCGCGCTCATTAGCAGTTCGGTCAGCCGTTTCGGGTCCATGCCGTCATAGCCGCGGATGTCCCGCAAGCCGCACAGGGCGGCCAGGTTTGCCGGCAGGCATTGGCAGCCGATTACCCGGCCGGGATCGGCTCGGGCTACTTCGGCCAGGGCCGGAAGCGGTGGGAAGTAAAGGGCGGGATCGCATTGGGCGTTGCGGCCGTAACCGAACCAGAGCAGATCGCCCACCAGCGCCACCGCCAGGAAAGGTTTTCCGTGCCATTGCCAGAACCGCCCGGACCACAGCAACCACCAGCCCAACAATCCCACCCCACACCAGCCCGCTGCCGCCGCATAGTGCCGCACGAACCATGACTGCACCTGGCGCACTTCCGCGAGGTCGCGAACCCACGGCAGGGGCTTTCCGTTCAGGATGGCTGCCGCAAGTTGCGTATCCACCGGTTCCGGCAGGAAGAATATGCGGTAACCACACCAAAGACCCAGCGCGGCCAGCAGGGCTGGCGGCAGACCGAACCACCCGCGCCGGCGCAACGGACCTTGCCATAAAACTTCGAGGCCAATAACCATCATGGACAGCAGGGCAAACGCAGCGGCAAACGCGAGGCGGCGATGAGGAAACATGTTTAAACCCGGCAGGCGCATCAGGTGAACCAGACCCGGGATATTCAGGCTCCATCCCAGCGCCAGGAAGAAGATGAGCACGAAGAATCCATTGATCTTCCGGTGACGCCGGCTGCAGCAGGCGACTGGCGCAACCAGCAGGGTGGCTAAAACACCGCAGTAAGCGGCAGCCGAGCTTTCCATTTCATTGTAATTTGCCAGGCGGAAGCTGCCCGACTGCACGGAGCCATACAAATCCGGCAGAACTACCTGGGGCAGGGCCGCCAGCCCCACCGGCGGATGATCTTCCTCGCCGCCGAACCGCCGTTCCATGCGGGCGCTGGTTTGCGCGTAATCCAGGAAAGGCAAAATATACGGGGCGGCCAGCAGCAGCCCCAGGCCGAACCCGGCAGCCAGGGTCAGGGCGGCTTTTCGGGCTGCCGGCTGAAGCCATTGGCGGGGATAGGCGTCGTACAGGCACCACAAAGCGAATACTCCAGAAACCAGGAGCGCCAGGGCCGCAACATCAAGCTGGCCGCTTACCGCGACCAGCCCGGTCGTTAGGCTGAGGGCCACCGGCGCGGCGCGATGCGTGGCGCGCGCGGTTTCGGCTATCGCCAGCAGAATCCAGGGCAGCCAATAAACAGCCACGCCGGTGGGATACCCTTGCCAGAAGATGAAAAAGGCGGTTAGCGGATAGCACCAGGCACCGATTGCCGCCGGCCAAAAGCTGACAGCCAGCAGGCGGCGGAAGAATCGGTAGGCGCCCAGGCCCGCAACGACGGCCGCCAGCGCCCACGACCAGGCCAGCGCGACCGGGGAGGCGAAGGCGTATTGCAGCGCCAGCAGCGGGGAAAACTTCGGCCAGATGAAAGGCACCCCTGCGAAGTTGTCAGGCCCCCACTGGGGCAGCCGTCCGGCATGAAACTCCGACACCGCGAAGCGGCGCGCGGGCTCGAAAAGGTAGAGGATATCACTGAGGAACAGGTTCCGCGGTTCGAGGTACGTGCCGTCCGGGCGCGGCGGCAGATATACGCCGGGCTCGCCGAGTATGTCCAGGGGCAGCAATAGCTTGCTTCCGATCAGGGACGGCCCGTAAAGCACCGCCTGCCCCAGCAGCAACCCCGCCAGAACAATGATCAGCCGGATGCAGCCGGGCGGTTCTTCGCGGGCGGGTTTGCTGTTTGCGCCGCAAGGCATGGGGTTATTGCGGCTGGCACCGCCGAAGATTTCCGGGGCTGGGGATGCGCGCGCGTTCAGGCATACGCCTGTTTACCAGACTCGCAGCCGGCGTTCCCCTTCTTTCAGGCGCTCGAAGGGGCCGGGGGTTGGGTGGGCGGCGCGGCGGCGCTGGCCAAAGTAATCACGGTCAACCCGCAGGGGCGTGCCGTCGGGATTCTCATACGCCAAAGCGGACACCCGGGCGCGGCCGAGCCGGTCGGTGGTCACGAGGCGGGCCGAGGGGTTGCGCATGGCCGGCAACCAGGCCCATTGCAGAAAGACTTTCGGGCCGTCTTCCCCCAGGCGCATTTGCGGGTCCGGCGCGGGCAGGTTGAGGGCGTTGTCTTCCCGCGCATAGGGGCGGGCGCCGTGGCAATACACGTTGCCTCCCGTTGACAGCGGGTGCTCCCGGGGGTCATAGGCCGCCAGCCCGAATTCTCCCCGCGCGCCGGCGCCTTTGCCCAGCAGCAGGTTGTTATAGAAACGGTTGTCGCCGCCTTTGACGTCCACCAGTCCGGCGACAGCCGTGGTATGCGCCGGGTGGAAGGGGGTGACGCGGTTCGGTTCCGGGCGGCTATGGATTTGGCCGGCAAACAGATTGTGGGCGTAGGCGCCGCCTTCGGACATGTCCGACAGGCTGATCGGGGACAGGAAGAGATTGTTATCCACCAGAAACGGC
Organism: Verrucomicrobiota bacterium; assembly: GCA_012517205.1. GTDB lineage: Bacteria > Verrucomicrobiota > Verrucomicrobiia > Limisphaerales > UBA8199 > UBA8199. Next base: position 9,929 of record JAAYVL010000028.1, on the reverse strand, counting down.
CCGTGGTTGACCTCGACGAACAGGTCGAAGGTGGAGTTTTCGTAGCACAGGTTGCCCGAGATGCGCGTGCCCTGGGCCATCCAATCCATCCAGATGCCCAGGCCGGCGTGGTGGATCCGGTTGCGCGCGATGTGGGTGTCTATGGCGGCATGGAGTTTGATGCCCGCCATTTCGGCGCCCGTAAACAGCCGCTGCACCCAGATGTTATAGATGTGGTTGCTCTCGATGCGGCTGAACACCGCTCCCAGGCTGCCGCAAATGCCGGTCTGCTCGCAGTCGTGAATGGTATTGCGGCGGACGATATGATGGCCGATGGTTTCCCGGTTCCAGCCGTTGGCGAGGGCGCGCTCGATGGTTCGGACATAGCCCTCGGCGGTATCGGCGGACGTGTTGTCCCATTGGTCGCCGTATTTGCCGAGCGTGAGCCCCGAACACCGGGAATGGCTGATTTCGTTGTCCTCGATAATCCATCCTTTGCTCCAATGCGTGCCGATAAGCCCGACCTGCTCCGCGGTGGGGGGCGCCCAGGGCGTGGCCGCATGCCGCAGCTTCAACCCCCGCACGGTGAGGTAGTTGACGCCCGGGCGCTCCGGGTAGAACACCGTTCGGCGTACGTTGATCTCCACCAACTGCTCGTTGGGATTCACGCCCGGAAACTGCGCCCAAAGAGTGGTGCGGCCCGATTCCACCCGGCCGAACCAGAGCGGAGCGGCGCCCGCGGGCTTCAGCACTTCGTCCAGCCGGGCCGCCTCCGCCAGCCAGTGGCCGTTGAGATACACGGCGCCGGTATGGTGCTCGCGGCCTTTGGGATTAAACCAGTCCCCGCGGATGAGATCGCGGTAAGGGTTGAAGTCGCCGAAGAAGGAATCCGGCAGCGTCACCGTCCAGGCGTCGTTCTGCGCCTTTGTCCATCCCTTTACAACCTCGGAGCCTTTGATTTCGACCGTTTCTCCCCGCGCGGCCTGGTAAACGATGCGCTGGCGGTCGGACGCGCCTCCGCGGGGCGGGGCGACGCGCTCGCGATAGACGCCTTGATGGATGGTGATGACGTCGCCCGGCTGCGCCCGTTGCGCGGCGGCGGCGATGGTCCGCCAGGGCCGGGCGGCGGAGCCCGGGTCCCGGTCGTTGCCGGCGGGGGCGACGTGGAATTCCCTGGCAAAGGCCGGCAGCGCGCCGGACGCAACGGCCAGCAGCAGAGCAATTAAGGATTTCATGGCATCAATGGGTAATCAGTCATCGTCATCATCCTGGAGCCGAACCGCCCAGACCGGGTAGGGCGCCTGGGAGCCTTTCATGGCGTGCCAGAGGATGCGGTTGAGCAAGTCCTCCGGGCATTGGTCAATCTGCTCGAGGGGCAGGCGCGCCGAGGCATAGGCGTGCTTGCGCAGGAGCGGGTCGGAAACCTGTTTCGGGTCGGGGTTCATCTGGTCGAGCGGAATGTTATTGGGCACCGCGGTAAACGGGGTGAAATCGGGCGTAGGGGTGAAGCAGTCCGACATGGGGGTGGCGGTGGCGTCCAACTGGTTCATGGGGGGCAGGCCGAGCATGAGCTCCATTGTCCGCAGGAGGCTGGTCTGGTTGTATTGGGTGCTCACAGTCACGCCGCGACGGGTGTAGGGGCTGGCCACGAACGCCGTGGTGCGATAGCCGCTGACGTGGTCCCAACCGGCCTGGGGATCGTCTTCGATGACGAAGACGCACGTCTCCGGCCAGAACCGGCTGCGGCTGATCGCCTCGATGATCCGGCCCAGGGCCAGGTCGTTGTCGGCCACATGCGCGGCGGGGGTCGGCGAGCCGGCGCGGGTGCCGCTGGTATGATTGTTGGGCAGGCAAATGAGGCTGAGGTTGGGGAACCCTCCGTGCGCCTCGAATTGCTTGAGCTCGCCAATGAACTGCGCCGCGCGAAAGATGTCCGGGATTTCCATGCTCCAGCCGACCGTGTTGGTGGCCAGGTAGGGGCGAAGCGACTCGATGCCCGGCCGGCTGCGGATCCGCGTGAGCCGGGTCTGGTTGATGAAGTCGTGGTAGTAGTCCAGGAATTTGGGGGAGCCTTTCCGCGCCGGGTCGGCCCATCCCGCTTCCGTAATGGCGAATTCGCCATAGCTGCGCAGCGTTTTGCCGTGGGCGATGGCGTTGTCCCAGATGAAGCCTCCCGGCGAATACGCCAGCGCGTCAATATCGTTGTCGTCCATCCCATCCGGGTAACTGCGCGGGAACCCGGCAAACGAACGCTCCATGTAATCCGTGGCCATGGCCGAGTCGGCCCATTGATGCCCGTCGGCGCTGAGCAGGCCGGAGCAATAGGTGTTATCGAGCAGCACAAACTCGCGCGCCAGTTTGTGTTGATTGGGGGTGATTCGCTCGCCAAAAATGCACAGCGACGGGTCGCCGTTGCCCTCCGGCATATCGCCCAGCACCTGGTCGTACGTGCGGTTTTCCTTGATGATATAGACCACATGCCGGAAGACGCTCGGCTCGCCCACCCGCTCGGGCACGGGCCGGGGCGGCTGGTTGGGGCGCGGGGGGCGGGCGGCCTGGCGCAGCAGCGGATAACGCAGATTCGCCAGCGCCACGCGCGTATGCGCCGCCAGCTCGCGCGCCGAGGGGATATCCACCAGCGACAGGGTGCCGCGGTATTGCAGGCTGTTGTGGTTGGTGTTTTTGGCCGCGTTCAGGCTTTCGGTCGCGGCCACGCCTTTCAGGTTAGCCACGTAGAGTTTTTTGCGCTGCGGATCCGGCGCCACGGCGCTGGGAAACCAGCCCACCGGGATCAGGCCCAGCAGCCGCGAGTTGCCGGGAGCAAAAGCAAAGACCGCCACGGCATTCTGGGTCCCGTTGCAGGCAAAGAGACGTTTGCCGGAGCGGTCAAAGGCCAGGGCGTTGGGCTGCGCGCCAAACAAGTCCCCGGGGTTTTGACGGGCGCTGAAGGTTTCCACCAGCTCGTCGCGCTCGGTATTTATCACGCTGAGCGTATCGCTCCCGGCGTTGGCGACCACCAGCAGCCGCCCGTTGGGGGAAAGGGCCATGGCGCTGGCGTGCAGGCCGGTCAGGATTTCCAGCCGGGACTTCCCGGTTCCGGAGGGATCAGCGCCGGGGGCCAGGTCAATGACCGAAACCGAGCCTTCGCTGGCAATGAAGCGCACCGGGTCCACGCGCACCAGCGTCCCGCGCCCGGCCGGGCCGGTCACGCTGTCGGCGTCCGGCCGCCGCCCGCCCCAGTTGCTGACATACGCCTTGCCGCCGGCCAGCACGACGTCGTAGGGCGCGACGCCGACCTCCCAGAGCCGCAGTATTTTGCCGGTGTCGGCCTCCAGCTCCGCCAGGCGGTTGGAGAGGTTGAGCGCCACGTAGAGCCGCTTGCCGTCGCGGGACACGGCCAGCCCGGCGGGAATCTCCGCCTCGCGGCGCGGCGCGGCGCCGCGAGGCAGCGGGATGGAGAACAAGCCCCTCACCCGGCCATCCTGTTCGCCAAAGACCTTGATGCTGCCGTTCACATTGGCCAGGTAGATGCGTTTGCCGTCCGGAGAAAACACCAGCCCGGTGAAGCTGACCTGGCCTTCCTTATCCGGCTGGAGGATGTGGTCGGAAACCGTGCTGGGCGCCGGGGTCAGTTCCTTTTCCGAAGGCAGCGGCACGCGCTGGAGGATTCGTCCCGAGCCCGGATCCAGCACCACCAGCTCGGGCGTCTTGCCCGCGGTCACCAGCAGCTTTCCGTTGGGGCTGAGCGCCAGCGCCTGGGGGCGCATGCCCGGCAGTTCGATCTGCAACCCCGCCGGCGTGAGCACCTGGTTGGCCGGGTTGTAGTAGCGGTTCGCCCCCACGCGCCCGACGTGGTCGCGGGTGCTGACTTCCGCCGGGGGAGCCATTTCGCAACCGGCCAGCCCGCCGGCCAGCAGCGCCAGAAAGGCGGACCGGCAGAGCCGGGCGGCGGTTGCGGAGACGAAGCCGGGCGGGCCGGAAGGTTGAATATCAATGATGCGCATGGACATTTTTCGGGCGATGCCCCGGTTCAAACGACTCCCGAATCCTAGCCGTTTGGGCCGGGAGAGACAAGCCCAACGAACCGCGTCCGCAAGGCGGGCGCCCGGCGTCCGCGGCCGGGGCGGCGTTCGCCCGGGCGGCCTTGCGGTTTAGACCAGGCTCCCCAGCCGGACCAGCCGCAGCACCGGCTCCGAGGCCGCGCGCGAGCGGGCCAGGTCCACCTCAAACTCCGCCACCCAGTCGTTATGCCCGTCCGGGTCCACCAGCATCTGCTGGACGCGCCAGGTGCGCGCATCCTCGGCGGGGAGGACGTAGGTATGGCGGAGATTGCGGGCGTTGGGATCCAGGCAGATGCGCTCGTGCTCGGTATAATAAGGCTCCAGCGCCTGCTGCAGCCGCGCGGCGGTCCAGGGCGGCTCTTCGGACGCCGCGGGCGGGTTAAGGTGCGACAACGCCTGCTCGAAGTCGGCGTTGACCAGGCCGCGCAGGAAGCTGAAGATGCGGTGGCGGATGGCGGCGGTGAAAGCCCGGGCGTCGCGGGTGATGTCGGCGGCCGCTTCCTCGGCGCCGGGCGGGCGCGCTTCCCGGGTCTCGGCGCGCTGAAAGGACGGATCGCGCATCTTCTCCCACTCATCCAGCAGGCTGGAATCCACCTGGCGGATCAGGGTGCCGAGATAGAGCTCCATTTCCCGGACCTCGTTGTTCTTGGCAGTGTCGGGAACGGTTTGCGTCAGCACCTTGTAAACGCGGTTCAGGTGCCGCAGCAGGACGCCCTCGGCGCGCTGCAATTCGTAGTCATGGATGTAGTCGGAAAAGGAGCGAAAGGTCTCGAACATCTCGCGGGCGATGGACTTGGGTTTGATATTCTCCTGCCCCACCCACGGGTGCCGATCCGCAAAGGCGTTGAAGGTCGAGTAGATGAACTCGCGATTCGGCTTGGGATGCTCCAGCTTTTCCAGCTCCGCCATTCGCTCCTCGTAATCCAGCCCGGCCATCTTCATTTCCGCCATCTTCCGGCTCTTGAGCTTGTCCAGTTGCTTGCGGAGAATGATGTCCGGATCTTCGAGGATGGATTCCACCAGCGTCAGCAGCACCAGCGGGTAATCGGGCTGCTGCGGATCCACCTGCGGCAGGGTCTCCAGCAAGTAGAGCGACAGCGTCTGGTCCATCGAAAAGTCCTCCTGCAGTTCGACGTTGACACGCAGCTTGCCCGGCCCCGCGCCGGGGGTGAACTCGATAATCCGGCGCTCCACCAGCGAGCGGAAGAGCTGCCACGCGCGGCGGGTGTGCTCCTTTTTGGCCCGGGGCGTTTCATGGCAGTCGCGGAGCAGCCGCTGCAGGGCGCGGCAGCCGTCGCCCGGGCGGCTGAGCACGTTGAGCAGCATCCCGTGCGAAACCTGGAACCGGGAGGTCAGGCGCTCGGGTTGCGCGGCCCGGAGCCGGGCGAACGTCTTTTGGTCCCAGTTGACGAAGTTCTTTTCCGGCGGCTTGCGCTTGACGACCTTCTTGCCGTCCCGGGCGGCCTTTTCCGCCAGCTTGAGGTTCTCGACGACGTGCTCCGGCGCCTGGGCCACCACCCAGCCCCGGTCATCAAAACCCTTGCGCCCGGCGCGCCCGCCGATCTGGTGAAAGTCGCGCGCGCTGAGGATGCCGGTCTTTTGGCCGTCATATTTGCAGAGCCGCGAAAACAGCACGGTGCGGATGGGCACGTTAATGCCCACGCCGAGCGTGTCGGTGCCGCAAATGATTTTGAGCAGCCCCCGCTGCGCCAATTGCTCCACCAGCACCCGGTACTTGGGCAGCAGCCCGGCATGGTGCAGCCCGATGCCGTGCTTGAGCCACTTCCGAATCTCGGGGCCGTAGGGGCTGCTGAACTTGAACCCCTCCAGCGTCGCGCCGATGGCGTTCTTCTCCTCGCGCGTGCAGACGTTGATGCTCGTAAAGTCCTGCGCGCTCTGGGCCGCTTCCAACTGGGTGAAGTGAACCACATACACCGGCGCCTTGCCTTGCGCCACCAGGCTCTCCAGCGTCGCCGCCAGCGGCAGCTCGGAATAGGCGTATTCCAGCGGCACCGGCCGATCCGGGGACGCCACGGTGACGGTGGGGCGCCCGTTCAGGCGCGTGAGCTCCGCCTCGAAGAACGTCGTGTCGCCCAGCGTGGCGGACATGAGGAGAAACCGCGCCTGCGGCAGCGTCAACAGCGGCACCTGCCACGCCACGCCGCGCTCCCGGTCGGCGTAATAGTGAAACTCGTCCATGATGACCTCCTGCACGTCGGCCGCGGCCCCTTCGCGCAGGGCGAGGTTGGCCAGAATCTCCGCCGTGCAGCACAGGATCGGCGCGTCGCGATTGACCGAGGCATCGCCCGTGCTCAGGCCGACATTGTCCGGCCCGAACTCGCGGCACAGCCCCAGCCATTTCTCGTTCACCAGCGCCTTGATGGGACAGGTATAAATGGAGTGTTTGCCCCGCGCGACGGCCTGGAAATGCACCGCCGCCGCCACCAGCGATTTGCCCGACCCGGTGGGCGTGTTGAGAATCACGTTCTTCTCCTCGAACAACTCCAGGATGGCCGCCTCTTGCGCCGGGTAAAGCTGCAGCCGCCTGGCTTCGGTGTATTCCAGAAAGCGCCCGAGCAGCGTGTCATTATCCGCGCGCTCGTCCCGGGGCAGCAAGTCGTAAAGGGTTAAAGCCATGCGGATCAATCCTGGCCGCGCTCCCACCCGGCAAGGCGGGTGGGGACGGGCGGCGGGGCTTCCCCATGCCGGGCTCGTGGCAACGGCGGCAGCCGCGGCGTTTGCAGGGCTGCCGGCGGGCGCTCGCCGGGTCGCAGCCTTCGAGAGCGCGGCGATGTTGGTTTCATGGGGCCGCAGTATAAGCGATCGTCAAGGGCGGGGCGAGGATACTTCCGCCCGCGAGCCGGTTTGCGAAATTGACCCCAACCACAGACCGCCGCTTTCCGCCTGCGCAAGCCAAAGCCGCGCCATTCCCCACCCCGCGCGGCCCGGGGTAAAGCCCGCCAAGACCACGGGAATCCCGGCTAACCTGAACCGGAACGACGATTCAGTTGGGCAGTTCAACCGCCCACCCGCATTCCCTCGGAGCCGAGGCAGCCCTGATCGCCCAGGCCATAGCCCCGGCAAACCCCTTGTTTAGCGAAATCAGCGGTATCGCTGCCGAACCCCAAACGCCTTTTGCTTGCGAAATCAATAACTTACGCACATGGCAAGGGGTAAAATGGAGGCAAAACCTGCCCAATTCCGGCCAAAGCGCACCTTGCCCCTGCCTTGGAAATACCCTGCATTTACCCTGATTTCAGGCCGTGTACAAGGGGTGTACAAGGGATGCCCACCGGGAGTCCATAGGGTTTTAGCTGGTACACCCGATGGGCATCCCTTGTACACCCCTTGTACACGGCCTGAAGGCAGGGTATTTCCAAAGGATCTGGATTATGGAGCTGGATGCCTGAAAAGGCCAAAACGAGGGGCGAGGACGGGAGGATAATTGCTAGGTTCAGTAAAAACAGCTAGTTATGGGAACGGGGCTGACAAAAGGCGGCTTTTCAAGGTTGGGAGGGCGTTCGGATGGCTTTTGCCATTAAAACCAAGGATTGGCGCGTTCTTTTGGATTGAATTGGGGGTGAAACCTGAATCGTTCCGGCTGAAAGGCCATATCCCGGCTTTGGGAACAACCCAACCGGCAAACCTGCGGCCGGGAATCACGCTGGTTTGCGTTTGCGTTTGCGGTAGCTTACCGGCCGGGCCGCGCCTGGTTTGGGCTTGCCATCGGGCGGAGCGTCCGGGAGGGCCCGCCTCAATTCGCGAACCTGGTCGCGCAGGAGCGCCGCTTTTTCGAACTCCAGGTTGTTCGCCGCCGCCAGCATCTCCTCCTCCAGTTCGCGGATGGTGTCGTTCAGGTCTATGTCCACGCCGGCCTCGGCCAGCATTGCCTGCGCCTGCCGGGTGGTTTCCTGGTAGGACGAAAGGCTTTCCTCCACGGCGCGGTTCACGCTGCGCGGGGTGATATGGTGTTCGGCATTGTAGGCCAGTTGCTTCTGCCGCCGGTATTCCGAGATGGCCAGGAACCGCTGGATGCTTTGCGTCCGGATATCGGCGTAGAGGATCACCTCGCCATGCAGATGCCGGGCCGCGCGCCCGGCCGTCTGGATCAGGCTCGTCTCGCTGCGGAGGAAGCCCTCCTTGTCCGCATCCAGGATGGCCACCAGCGAGACCTCCGGCAGGTCAAGCCCTTCGCGCAGCAGGTTGATGCCCACCAGCACGTCAAACTCTCCCTTGCGCAAGGCGCGCAGAATCTCCACCCGCTCGATGGCGTCAATCTCGCTGTGCAGATACTGCACCTGGATGCCAATCTCGCGCAGGTAATCGGTCAACTCCTCGGCGGTGCGCTTGGTGAGCGTGGTCACCAATACCCGTTCTTTGGCTTCGGCCCGCCGGCGGCATTCGTGGATCAGGTCGTCAATCTGGCCCGTCAGCGGCTTGAGCGTCACCTTGGGATCCACCAGGCCGGTCGGGCGGACGACCAGTTCGACGACCCCCGGCGGGGTGATCCCGGGGGCGAGGGCCTCCGCGGCCGGGCCGCGGGCGCGCCGGAGAATCCGCGCCGGGGCTTCCCCGGCGCCCGCCCCGCCCAACGCGCTTTGCCGCGCCCACTCCAGTTCCTGGGCGCCGGGCGTGGCGCTGGCGTAGATCACCTGGTTCTGCAAGGCTTGAAACTCCGCGAAGTTCAGCGGCCGGTTGTCCAGCGCGCTGGGCAGCCGGAAACCGTAATCCACCAGCACGGTCTTGCGCGAGCGGTCGCCGTTATACATCCCTCCAATCTGCGGCACCGTGGCGTGCGATTCATCAATCACCAGCAGGTAATCGGCCGGGAAAAAGTCGAACAAGGTGCAGGGGCGCGAGCCGGGCGGGCGCCCGGCGATGTGCCGCGAATAATTTTCAATGCCCGAGCAGAATCCCATCTCCTCGAGCATCTCCAGGTCATATTCCGTGCGCATCTTGATCCGCTGCGCCTCCAGCAGCTTGCCGTGCTGCTCGAACCACGCGATGCGTTCGCCCAGCTCCTCCCGGATGGCCAGCACCGCCGGCCGCAGCTTCTCCGCCGGCGTCACAAACTGCTTTCCCGGGTAAATCGTCACCGCCGCCAGCTCCTCCAGCCGGTGCCCCGTCAGCGGCTCAAACCGCGTCAGCCGCTCCACCTGGTCCCCGAAAAACTCCACCCGCAGCGCGTCCTCGCGCCCCGCCGGGCATAACTCCACCGTGTCCCCCCGCACCCGGAACTGCCCGCGCGCGAACTCGATATCGTTGCGCGTGTATTGCAGGTCCACCAGCCGGTGCAGGAAATGGTCGCGGGTCAGCTCGATCCCCGTGCGCAGGGGAATAATCATCGCCTCGTAATCCTCCTTGCTGCCAATGCCGTAGATGCAGGACACGCTGGCCACCACCACCACGTCCCGCCGGGCGAACAGGCTGCTCATCGTCGAGAGCCGCAGCCGCTCGATCTCTTCGTTGATGCTCGAATCCTTCTCGATAAACGTGTCCGTGCGCGGAATGTAGGCTTCGGGCTGGTAGTAATCGAAGTAGCTGACGAAGTATTCCACCGCGTTGCGCGGGAAAAAGCCCTTGAACTCGGCGTAAAGCTGCGCCGCTAGCGTCTTGTTATGTGAAATGACCAGCGTGGGGCGGTTGACGTTGCGGATGACGTTGGCCAGGGTGAACGTCTTGCCCGAGCCGGTGACCCCCAGCAAGACCTGGTGCTTCGCGCCCGCCCGCAGCCCGTCCGTCAGCTTCGCAATCGCTTGCGGCTGGTCGCCGGCAGGCTGGTATGGCGCTTCGAGCTCGAACATCCACCGCCAAACTACGTGCGGCGCCGGGCGGCGTCAACGCGCCGGGGCCGCCCCCGCCCGCCCGCGCCTGCCGCCGCGCGCCCGC
>JAAYVL010000029.1 GCA_012517205.1 Verrucomicrobiota bacterium | reverse complement strand
ATAATCCACCAACCCGTTCACCGTATACTGGCAACTGGCCGAAATATCGCAGCGCCGCAAATAGGAGGTGCCGGTCAGGTAATATCCCTCCATGCTATGGACGACGGCAAACTTGTGGCCGTAGCCGGAGGTGTACCATTTAGTGCACCCGGTGATCATGCGATCCACCGCCGGACCATAATCGGCAGTAGCCAGGGCGGCTGATGCGCCGGCGAGCGAAACGGTGCTAAGGGTGAGGAGTTGCTTGGTGTTCATACGTGGCTAAAATTTACCGATATATCTTATCGGACATAGTTTGAAACGACTTCGATTCGACCGCATAGGCCTTATCTTTTAACTAACGCTACATTAGCTTTAACGTGAGAACGGTGCAACAACAAATTTAGGAAAAATGCCTCACCCCAGGACGCAGGAATGGGAAAATGGCCCAGCAATTCCAATTCCGCAGCTCTGGTGCTGCAAGGAGGTCCGCCCCCTGGCTTACCTGCCTCGGGCTTGCCTAAACCGAACCTATTCATTTGGATGCTCACCACGTGCCTTTGAGCCATTGAGGGCAAAGTGTGACCGATGACTTAGGCGGCATCTGGATGGGGGTGACAGCCCAGACCTTACGCCTCGACTATAGTGGCGGACCATTCAGCGTGGCGACACCTTGACATACGCGAAGGCTGTGAGAGACTTCCCCGCCTATGGCTGAACCTAAAACCGGCGAGTTGATGGAAAAGATTGTATCGCTTTGCAAACGGCGGGGATTGATTTTTCAATCATCGGAAATCTACGGGGGATTGAATGGTTTTTGGGACTATGGTCCGCTGGGCGCCGAATTGAAGCGCAACATCAAGGAGCACTGGTGGCGCTCGATGACCCAGCTTCGGGATGATGTGGTGGGGTTGGACGCCTCGATCATTATGCACCCGAAGATTTGGGAGGCCAGCGGCCACACCAGCACGTTTAGCGACCTGATGGTGGATTGCCTGCTCACGAAAAAGCGGTTTCGCGCCGATCAGATCGAGCCGCAGAGCGGCATGGCTTACTTTTATACCGGGGCGACAGACTCCGGCAGCGGCAGGGCCTCCAAGGACGCCTTTTCGGTGCTGATTGCCACGGGCAAGCATGCGGATTACGCGCGCAAGGTGGCCCGGCAGTTCTATCAGCAGCGGGGCCTGGAAAATCCGTCGCTGGAGGGCGAGCGCACCGAGGCGCAGGCCAATACGACCCGCTATAATCCGGAGAACGGCAGCCTGTTGACCGAGCCGCGCCCTTTTAACCTGATGCTCAAGACTTACGTCGGCCCGGTTGAAAGCGCGGACAACATTTCGTATCTCCGGCCCGAGACGGCGCAAGCGATCTTTGTGCAGTTCAAGAGCGCGCTCGAGGTTTCGCGCCAGCGGGTGCCGTTTGGCATCTGCCAGGTGGGCAAGGCCTTCCGCAACGAGATCAATCCGCGCAATTTCACCTTCCGCTCGCGCGAGTTCGAGCAGATGGAACTGGAGTTCTTCATCCGCCCGGACGAGGTGGTGCAGAAAATGTGCGGCGCCGTCGCCGGACTGTCCGATTGCCCGCCCGGGGCCCTCGTGCCGCAGCCCAACTGGGGTTGGGAGTTGTGGCATAAATACTGGGTGGAACAGCGCATCCAGTGGTACGAGAGCATCGGCCTGGGGCGGGACACGCTGGTCGAATACTGGCAGAAGAAGGAGGAGCTGGCGCACTACGCCAAGGCGACCGTGGACATTCTGTACAAGTTCCCCTTTGGCACCCAGGAGCTGGAGGGAGTCGCGGCGCGGGGTGATTTTGACCTGACGCAGCACCAGAAGTTCAGCGGCAAATCCATGGAGTATTTCGACGAAGAGGCCAAGGCCAAGTATGTGCCGCATGTGATCGAGCCGTCGGCGGGGGTGGATCGGCTGGCGCTGGCCCTGATCTGCAATGCTTATTGCGAAGACCAGGCCCCGGACGAGAAAGGCAACCTCGAAACGCGGGTGGTGATGCGATTCCATCCCCGCATCGCGCCGATCAAGGTCGCGGTCTTTCCGCTGCTCAAGAACAAGCCCGAGCTGGTGAAAAAGGCCCGGGAAGTGCGCGAGCTGCTGCGGCCGCACATGACGGTTTTCTATGATGAAGCCGGAGCCATCGGCCGCCGCTACCGCCGGCAGGATGAAGCCGGGACGCCGTTCGGGGTGACGATTGATTTCGACACGCTGGGCGAGCAGAACGCCGCGCGGCAGGACACGGTCACGCTGCGTGATCGCGACACCATGAAGCAGGAGCGCGTGAAAATCGCCGACCTGGTCCCGCTGCTGCGCGAAAAAATCCAGTGAGGGAAAGCGGCGCGAAGCCAAAGCTGTGACCACGACCGAAGCCATCAAGCTGCTGGAGAAGTTTCGGGCGGGAGGGGTGGGGCGGGATGAAGTCCTGCGGCAGTTCCAGGTGGCGCCGCTGGTGGACCTGGGATTCGCCACGGTGGACACGCACCGCGCGCTGCGCAAGGGCTTCCCCGAGGTCATTTTCGGCGCGGGCAAGACGCCGGCCCAGGTCGTGGCGATTGCGGCCAAACTCTTTGCGCATGAGCCGCGCGTGCTCGTGACCCGCGTGGGGGCCGAAACCGCGCGCAAGCTGCGCCGGCGGTTCCGGGCGGCGGTCTATCACGAGTTGGCGCGTTGCGTGACGATCGAGAAGCCGCCGTTGCCGAAGCGGCCGGGCGTGATTGCCGTGGTTTGCGCCGGCACCAGCGACCTGCCGGTGGCCGAAGAGGCCGCCGTCACCGCCGCGATCATGGGCAACCGCGTGGAGCGGATCACGGATGTGGGCGTGGCGGGGGTGCATCGGCTGTTTGGCCGGTTGGAGGCCATTCAGCGCGCGAATGTGGTCATTGTGGTGGCCGGCATGGAAGGGGCCTTGCCCAGCGTGGTGGCCGGACTGGTGTCCCGGCCGGTCATCGCGGTGCCGACCAGCGTGGGCTACGGCGCGAGCTTCCAGGGCCTGGCGGCGTTGCTGGCCATGCTTAACAGTTGCGCCAGCGGGCTGACGGTAGTGAACATTGACAACGGTTTCGGCGCCGGCTATGCGGCCAGCCAAATCAACGCTTTGGCGGCCGGTTAACATGAAGACGCTTTATCTCGATTTATTCAGCGGCATCAGCGGCGACATGTTTATTGCCGCGTTGATTGACCTGGGAGTTGAGGCTGACTGGCTGGAGCAGGAGCTGCAGCAACTGCGCCTGGGCGGCTACCGCCTGCGCGTGACGCGCGCGCGGCGGGCCAGCCTCGCCGGGGTCAGATTTGAAGTGCTGCTTGATGCCCTCCACCGCCACGGCGAACCAGCGCCTGCGCCGGCGCACCCCCATTCGCATGAACACGGGCGAACCTTTGCGCAAATCCGGCAATTGATAGCCGGAAGTCGGCTCTCCGAGGGAGTCAAACAGAAGGCGGTGGCAATCTTTCAACGTCTCGCCGTGGCGGAAGGAAAGATTCACGGCTGCCCGCCCGAACAGGTGCATTTCCACGAAGTGGGCGCGGTGGATTCGATTCTGGACATCGTCGGGGCGTGCCTCGCGCTGGAGCGGCTGGGGCAGCCGCGCGTCCTGGCGGGGCCGGTGGTGGAGGGGACGGGCTGGATCGAGTGCGCGCACGGGCGGTTTCCGATTCCCGCCCCCGCCACGCTGGCGATCCTGGGCGCGCGCGGGATACCGCTTTCGCAGTGCGACGAGCCCCACGAACTGGTCACGCCCACGGGCGCGGCATTGCTGGCGGAGCTGGTTGAATCCTTCGGCCCGATGCGGGAACTGGTGGCCGAAAAGACGGGCTATGGCCTGGGCAGCCGCGAACATCGGTCGCGCCCCAACGCGCTGCGGGCGGTGCTCGGGGAAACCCGGTCGGTGGGCCGGGCATCGGAGACCCTCGGAACCCACGATTGGGAGACGGACTCGATTGTGGCGCTCGAAACGAATCTGGACGACATCAACGCCGAGATTCTGGGCCACTTCATGGAGCAGGCGCTCGCCGCCGGCGCCCGGGACGTTTTCCATACGGCCATCCAGATGAAGAAGAACCGGCCCGCCGTGCTCCTGACGGTGCTGTGCGACGAGGCCGACGCGGACCGGTTCACCGAGCTGCTGCTGCGCGAGACCAGCGCGTTTGGCGTCCGCCGTCATGCCGTCGAACGGCGCAAGCTGCGGCGCGAATGGATGACGGTGCCAACCCCGCACGGCGATGCATCCGTGAAGGTGGGACGGCTCGGGGGCAAAGTGCTCCAGGCCGCGCCGGAATTTGAGTCGTGCCGCCGGCTCGCCGCGCAGGCCGGGGTGCCGTTGAAGGCGGTCTATGAAGCCGTTCTTCGCGCCTTGCCGCCCTCACTGAAGAAAGGATAGAATGATGCGCCGAAGTGCTATGATCATCCGACGATTGAGCTTGTTCGTTTTGGCCCTGGGGCTGGGGGCCCGGGCGTTGGCCCAGACTATGCCGGAGCGGCTGCGGGCGGAACTGGACCAGTTGCCGCATCCCCGGAGCGTCGCGGACTTTCAAGCCGCCCCCTGCCTGTCGCACGTTAACCAGAATAAAACGTCGTTTTGCTGGAGCTTTGCGACGTGCTCCTTCCTGGAAGCGGAAATGGCCCGCCGTCAGCTTCCGCCGGTGCGGCTTTCGCCCATGTATGCCGCGTATTGCCAATACGTCGAGAAAGCGCGCCGGTTTGTGCAAACCCGGGGCGAGTCGCGCGTCTCGCCGGGCGACACGTTCTGGGGCGTGTTCGACGCCTGCGCCCAATACGGGGCCATGCCTTCCGCCGTTTATGAGAAGTTGCCGGACAATCCGCCCTTCGATCACACCCGGCTCTATGCCGAACTGGGGCGCTGCCTGCAAGAGGTCAAACTGCGCGGCCAATGGAATGAAGCGCGCGTCCTGGACCGGATTCGGAAGATTCTGAACCGGCATCTGGGCAAACCGCCGGAGACTTTTGCGCATAATGGGAAAACCTACACGCCCCGGTCCTTCCTGGCGGAGGTTGTGCGGCTGCCCTGGTCCGAATATATCAGCGTGGTTTCCCAGGAATCCGCGCCGTTCAACGCGTTCACCGAGTTGAAGGTGCCGGACAACTGGCGGCACCACACAAACTTCTTTAACGTGCCGCTGCCCGTATTTTACGAAGCCTTCCGCGGCGCGCTGCGCGGCGGCTTTACCGTGGCGGTGGAAATAGACACCAGCGAGCCCAGTTATGAAACCCTGGTGCGCCATTGTTTTATTCCCAGCTTCGATCTCCCGGCCCGCGAACTTAACCAGGCCGCGCGCGAGACGCGCCTCCGGAATGGGGCGACCGGCGACGATCACGCCATCCATATCATCGGCTGGAGTGAGCCGGGCGGCGAGGATTGGTTCCTCGCCAAGGACTCGGGCAAGGAAGCCTGGCGCGACGGCAACCAGGGCATTGTCTTCCTGCACGGCGCATACGTGAAGCTGAAGGTCCTGGCCTTCATTGTGCACCGCGATGGAGTCCCGCCGGTCAAGGCTCTCCTGCCGCCGCGCTAACCGGCGGGCCTGAGGGGGGCCGGGCCGGGGCGCCGCGGTGGGGCAGGGCGGGGCAGTCCCCGGGGCTATTCCAGGGCCAGGAGAGTGCCGACAATGTGGCGGGTGCCGTTTGCGGTGTTGAAGTAGTAAACGACCAGGGCGCGCCGCTTCGAGATCAGCGTCGCCCAGGGATAGCCAAGGTCGCCGCTGCCACCGTCATCGCGCAGGATGATTTCCTTTGCTGCGGCCAGGTTCCGGCATTCCGGGTCCAGCACGCGGGCCCGGATGCCGAACGGCGCGTGGCGGTAGCCATAGACCAGCAGCACGCGCTTGTCCGGAAGGCGCAGCGCGTGATGAGGATGGCCTTGAAAGCCGGCATCCTGCCACGGCTCGAAACTGCGCCCGCGGTCGGTCGAGCGCGCCACGGCGGTATGGTCATCAAAGTTGGCGGTGCGCATGAAAGCGACCAGATCGCCTTTGGGCGTCTCATAGAGCGCGGTTTCATTAAAGACCACTTTGGCATCCGTCGCGATGGGGCCGGCATAAGCCCAGGTGCTGCCTTGGTCTGCGGAAAGGAGCAGGTGCGTTCCCTGCGCCCCCGGCGGGGAGGAAGTTTTGGAGGTGACCGCCCAGTAGAGCCGGCCGTCTTTGCCTTGGCACAGGGCGCCGCGGTTGTAGGCGGGCACGGGCTGGTTGAACGGGTCAAGCACCGTCTCGCCCGGAACGGGCGGCGGAATGATCGGCCCCTGCCACGAGCGCCCGTTATCGCGCGAGCGCAACAGGTAGCCGCCCAGGAAGACGAAGTTGCCGTGGCGGAGGGGTTTTATCAGTTTGTCCGCGGCCTCCGTTTGCAGCCACGCCCACCCATAGCTGGCGCAGAGGATGGTGCCGTCGCGCAGTTGGACCATGCAGGGGTCCTGCGAGCCGCCCAAAGGGTGGGCGTAGATCAACTCGGGCGTCGGGCTCCAGGTCTGGCCATTATCACGCGAGCGCACCAGCACCAGGTAGCTGTTCGGGTCGGTGTGACTGGTGCTGCGCTCGCCCAGGGCGCGGCGTTCCGGCGCACGGCGAAATGCCACAAGCAGTTCGCCATTCGGGCGGCGGATAACGGAGGGAAAGCTGCTGTAGAACCGGTCATCATGATAGATGACAAGGTCTTTGAGCTTATGGATGCCGGGGGCGCCGGAGCCGGCCGCAGGCCGGGCGCGGGTGAGGGACGGGGCGCCGATGAGCATGACGAGCAGCAGAGCCAGGGCAAGAATCAGGTGACGCATGACCCTTGCATGGACGGAATCCGCCGCGCGCGCAAGTAGAAACGCCCGTGGAGGGCGTCAGCATCCAGGGCCTTTGGTTGCCAGCGCCTGAGTTTTTGCAGATGAGGGAGAAAAACTTTTGCTAAACCCAAAGCCGCTTTATGGGTTCAGGGTTCTGGAGTGAAAGCGTCTATCAATTCAAAGCGGCCGACCGGCGCGAGATTGCCGAAATCGCCCGCCTTGCCACCACCTCGACGCAACGCCAGTGTCACCGTTTGGAATTGCCGCGGAAAAAGGGAACTCCAAGCTTTTACAAGGTGCCGGGCTATGCCGTGTTTTGCCAGATGCTCACGCGCAGGAACCCCAAAGCCTTTGCCGCGCGGCAAGACACCCCCTCCGAAGCGCTTAACCGCCGCCCAATCCGCAGCCTCAGCCTCCCCGGCTCCTGAACAACAAAACCAAAGCCCCTGAACAGGTTCCCGAACCAATCCCGTTCATCACTCACCATGCGCGCAAAGCCTGGGGATAAATCGTCAACCAAACTCATCCCAACCGGACGAATACGCCGCCCACGATGAGGACAACGCAAGCAGCCGCCTTTTGGCAACCCACGCCCGGGAGGGGAAATGTCCTCGCCAGCCGTAGCCACAGACCGCCCAAAAACCAAGGCGCGCGACAACACCACGCCGCCCGTCCCGGCTTTGCCGAACGTTCGCGTTCTCTCCCTCCTGCTTTGGAACGTCGTTTTACATCATCCGCGACTCGTCCATCCCTCCTTGCCGGCTCAGGCCCGCGCCCAAACCCGCCCCACCCGCCCCAGCCAGCCTAACGCTCCCATTAGGCTGTGTACAACGGGGGTACAAAGGAGGCTCAAAGGGGACTCATGCTTATTTTTCGTGTGCTCCTGCCGAGCTTCCGATGTACTCCCCTTGTACATGGCTCGAAAGGACGGAGAAGAGACGGCCTTGTGGGCGGCGGTGGAGGCTGGGGCGGTGGCGGGCTTCGATTTCTTAACCCTTTCCGTTTCAGCCGCTTGCTGAGATTTCAAGGTCGGCGGCGGCGGAACGATGGCGTTGTGAACCCGGCTTTGGCCTTTCCAGCCGTTCTGGGTCTGAACCACGGCGATAAACACCTTCTGCCCCGGGGCGGGGCGCCCAAACCGGGCGGTATAGAGGTCCGTGATGTCGCT
>JAAYVL010000016.1 GCA_012517205.1 Verrucomicrobiota bacterium | reverse complement strand
GAGCTTGAGTCCCCACTCCCGCGAGGAGATCCCAAAATACGACCGTGCGGCTGCCTTGCGCTCCGAGGGTCGGTCTCGGGGAACGGTGCGCCGCCGGGCGCACACGCCGAAGGGGGATTGGTAGTAAGTTTCCGCGCCCAGACTGCCCGTGCGCGGAGATGTGAGTACTTTCATAATGTCTGTCCTCTCTAATTGTTATTCTAATTGCCGTTCTATTACGGCCCGGAGGCGATTCGGCTTCCCGCCACTCCTTGGGCTGGAAGTCCGCCCCGAGGTAATACGGGAAGGCTGGCGGGCGGGGTGGCTTCGCGCAAGGGCAATTTTTTGGGGTTAGCGGTGGCGGGCGTGGGCAAAACGCCGCGTGTGGGCACGCGGCCTACAGGGGGCGGGTTGGCGCAGCAAGTTCGGAAGGCACGGGCGTTCTGGCGCAAGGGAGGCGGCCATCCACGCGCACGATGCGGGCATGGGGATGCTCCGCGCGCAGCACCTTGCCCCAGAGCTGGTGGCCGGCATTGTAATCCGCGGCGTATTTCGCCCGCCCGGTCACCTTGCCGAGAGCGTCCACGCGCCGTTCCCCTTTGCCGATCATCCGATACTGCGGGTTCACACGGTCTGTCTGGCTGCGGTGCTCAACGCGCCAATGTTATGCAAACCTCCGGCAAAAGCAATGCCCGGCGGGTTATTCCGCGCCGGCGGCCCGCTCGGGAGTATCCGCGCGGGAAATGCGCGCAAAGAGCGCCTTCAGGAACCGCAGCGAGTTGCGGTGCGGATTATACTTGCAGGCGAAAATCAAGTTGCGCCGTTTGGGCCCGGGATACTTCGGCCCTTCGGTGATTATGACTTCATAATACCGGCAGTTCGGAGATTGCTTTAACGGCCGGTTCGGGCTGGCCAGCGTCACCTGAATGGTCGTTGGCCCATAGTAGTAGTGCGGCCAGAAGCGGCCTTCGTTGGCTATCGTGATGGTAATCATCCCCGCCAGTGTGACGAACTGTTTCGCGCCCGACAAGACTGAACGGGCGCGGCTTCCTCAGTCCGCGCGGCGCGAATTCATGCCCGGCCGGCCTTTTCACAGCGGTGCCGCTCGACAAAGCCGGGGCCGACGGTTAATCTGCGGCAGCCTAATTGCCTGCGATGATGAACATTGCCGCCGAAGTGACCCGCCGCCGTTTTCTGCGCCAAGTCGCCACCCTTTCAGCCGCCGCCGGGATGGCGCCGATGATTGTCCCGGCGCCGGTTCTGGGACGGGGCGGGGCTTTGTCTCCCAGCGAGCGCATCACCCTGGGATTCATTGGCGTGGGCAGCCAGGGAAGCGGCCATCTACTGGGCGGCGCCTGGACGTATGTGGCGGGCGGCTACGCGGGGCGCAAAGATGTCCAGGTGCTCGCCGTTTGCGATGTCTGGCGCGACCGCCGCGAGAAGGCGGCCCGAAAAGTCAACGACCACTACGCCGCCACCCGTGGCCAGGGAGGCGAGAAAACCTGCGCGGCCTATAATGACTTTCGCCAGGTACTGGACCGCCCGGATATTGACGCCGTGCTGATCGCCTCGCCGGCCCACTGGCATGCCACCATGACCATCCGGGCGGCGGAAGCGGGCAAGGATATTTACTGCGAAAAACCAACCGCGGTGACGGTGCGCGAGAGCCAGGCGATGCTGGCCGCGGTGCGGCGCTATGGGCGCGTTTACCAGGCCGGCACGCAGCAGCGCAGCGAATACGAGGGCAAGTTTCGCCGCGCCTGCGAATGGGTCCGCAGCGGCCGCATTGGCAGGCTGCAGGCCATTTACGCCTACCGCGACGGCGGGGCGGTGTGCTGGCCGAAACGGTTCGGCGCGGCCAAGCCCGTGCCCGAAGGCCTGGACTGGGACCTTTACCTCGGCCCCGCGCCCTGGATTCCCTACGACGGAGACAGCAGCGCCCACCGGTTCGACCTTGGCGAACTCAACTGGGGCCAGCACCACTACGACATCGTGCAATGGGCCGCGGGGGCGGATGACACCGGCCCGGTGGAAATCTTCCTGGAGAACGATTGCTCCTGCTACCGGTATGGCAACGGCGTGGTTGTCTATGGCCGCGCCTACCCGGGAGAACCCGTCGGCATCGTGGGCGGGGCTTGTTTTGTCGGCACGGAGGGGCGCATCGCGGTGGACCGGGATGCGCTGGTCTCCGACCCGCCGGACCTGGCGCGGGAGCCGTTGCGGCCGGACGAGACGCACCTTTACCGCAGCCACAGCCACGCGGGCAATTTCCTGGAGTGCATCCGCACGCGCAAGCGCCCCATCTGCGACGCGGATATCGCCCATCGCTCCGCCAGCGCCCTTCTCCTGGGCGGCGTGGCCAAACAGTTGCGGCGCCCCCTCAAATGGGACCCCCGCGCCGAGCGGTTTCTCAAGGATGACGAGGCTAACCGCCTGCTCTCGATCGCGCAGCGTCCGCCCTGGCGTCTCTAATGAATCAGGTTTCCCCCGGCTGGCCTTTGACTTTCCGCTTCCCCAATCCACGCATGAAATCCTCTCCGCTCTTCCTTTTGGCGCTGGGCCTGCTGCTTTCCGGCGCCCGGCCCGCCGCCCTCGCCGCCCCCGCCCCGGAAGAACCGCGCCTCATCGGCGTTCTGCGGTCGGATGCGCCGCCGGCGGAAAAAGATGCCGCCTGCGCCCAACTCAAACGCATCGGCACCGATCGCGCCATCCCGGCCCTCGCCGCGCTGCTGCCCGACGAGCAACTCTCTCACTCGGCCCGCTACGCCCTGGAATCCATGCGCTCCCGCAAGGCCGGGCGGGCGTTGGTCAAAGCCCTGGCCCGCACGAGCGGACTGACGAAGGCCGGGATCATCAATTCCATCGGCAACCGCGGCGAAACGCGCGCCGTCGCCGCCCTGGCGAAACTGCTGGCCGATCCCGAAGCCGATATCGCCGCCGCCGCCGCCAGCGCCTTGGGCCAGATCGGCGGCGCCCAAGCCCTCCAAGCTCTTCAGGCGGCAGCAGCCAACACCACCGGCGCCCTCCACGATGCGTGCGTGGACGGCTGCCTGCGTTGCGCCGACCGCCTGCGGGCGGCCGGTTCCCGCGCCCAGGCCCGCGCCGCTTTCCAACACCTCTACGACACCGGGAAAAAGGATTCCATCCGCACGGCCGCGTATCGAGGGCTGATTCAGACGGCGGGCGATCAAGCCCTGCCCCTGATAACCAGCGCCCTCACCGGCCAGGACCGGGCCTGCCAGTCCGCCGCGCTCGAACTGGCGCGCCAGGTGCAAGCGCCGGAAGCGACCCGGTCCCTCGCGGCGCTCCTGCCAACCGTCGCCCCGCCGATGCAGGCCGCGCTGATCGAAAGCCTGGCGCAGCGCGAAGACGCGGCGGCAGCGCCCGCCATTCTCCGGTTGACCGACAGCCCCGCGCCGGAAGTGCGGGTGGCCGCGTTGAATGCGCTCGGCATTCTGGGCGATGCCTCCGCCGTTCCCCCGTTGGCCGCCGCGGCGGCGTCGGGCGGAGAAGCCCAGGCCGCCGCCCGGCAGGCGCTGATCCGGTTGCGGCGCGGCCAGCCCACCGAGATGATGCTGGGCTTGCTGCCGGAGGCCCGGCCGGAGGTGCAGGCCGAACTGGCCCGCGCGCTGGGAAATCGCCGCGACCTGGCCGCGATTCCCCGCCTGATGGAGCTGGCGCGGCAGGACGCAAGCTCGGCCAGCCACGCGGCGTTGCTGGCGCTGGCCGGCCTGGTGGACGACGCCCAGATGAGCGCCATGGTCCAATTTGTCGTCGCGGCGGGCAGCGACCGCGCCCGGGAGCAAGCGGCCGAGGCGGTCAACGCCGCCTGCCACCAAATCCTGGCGCGCCGGGGCCGGGTGAACCTCGAGCCGATCAGCGCGGCGCTGGCCCGCGGCACGCCCGAGACCCGCATCGCCCTGCTGCCGGTCTGCGGCGGGCTGATTGATCCCCTGGCGCGCGCGGCCCTGCGCGCGGCGGTGGCCGCTCCGGACCCGCCGGTCCGCGCCGCGGCCATCCGCGCCCTGTGCGACACGCCGGATCCCGAACTGCTGGCCGACGCGCTGCAGATTGCCTGCGAAGCGCCGGAAGAAAACCTCCGCACCCTGGCGATTCGCGCATGCGTCCGCCTCACGACCCAGGAGGAAGCCATCCGGCTCCCCCGCCCGGAGCAAATCGCGCCGCTCAAGACGATCCTGGCCCGGCCGCTGCGCCCGGAGCAGCAGCGGGCCGTCCTGGCCGGCCTGGCGGAGATTCCCGACCGGGAAACCCTCGCGCTGGCGGAGCCGATGCTGGACGAGGCGGCCACGCAGCGCGAAGCCGCGCAGGCCATTATCAAGATCGCATCCCGCCTGCCCTGCGCGCAGCGAATCGAGGCGACCAACGTCCTGGCCAAAGTTCGCGCGGTACTCACCGACGCCGACGCGCGGAAGGAGGCGGAGACATTGCTCAAGACCATTCAGGCGGACGCCGATTATATCATTGCCTGGCAGGTCGCCGGCCCCTATTTCCAGGAAGGCCAGGACTACAAGGCCCTGTTTGACCTGGCGCTGCCGCCGGAAAATCCGGACGCCAAAGAGATCCAATGGCGGGCGCTGCCGCCCGATTCCGACCCGAAGCGCCCCTGGGTCATGGACTTGCTCCAGGCCCTGGGCGGCGACCAGCGCGTGGCGTACGCGCGCACCTGGATTTATTCCCAATCCGCGCAACCGGCGCGGCTCGACCTCGGCTCGGATGACGGCATCAAGGTCTGGCTCAACCACCAGGTCGTGCATGCCCTTAATACCTTTCGCGGTTTGGAACCCGATGCCGACAAGGTAAAAGTCAACCTGCGGGCGGGCTGGAACCCTCTCCTGCTGAAGATTACGCAACTGAACCAGGGCTGGGGCTTTTGCGCCCGCCTCCGCCAGCCCGACGGCACCCGCCTGGACGGCCTGAAATTCTCCGCGTCCCCGCCCGCGCCCGCCGCCGCCCGCGCCGGGAAATAACCCGCCTCAATACACCACTTTATTCAAGGGATACTCGATGATCCCCTCCGCCCCGGCGGCCTTCAGCGCGGGAATCAGCTCGCGGACAATGTGCTTGTCTATGATCGTCTCGACTGCCACCCAGCCCTTCTGCCCGAGCTGGGAAATCGTCGGGTTGCGCAAAGCCGGCAGCGACTGAAGCAGCCGGGTCACGTTCTTCTGCGCGATATTCATCTTCAGTCCCACCTTGGTCTCCGCGTCCAGGGCGCCCCGGAGCAGCAGGGCCAGGGTCTGAATCTTCCGCCGCTTCCAGGCATTCTTCCAGGCCGCCCGGTTCGCGATGAGCCGCGGCGTCGAGGACAGCAGCGTGTCCACAATCCGCAGCTTGTTGGCGCGCAGCGAGGAGCCCGTCTCCGTGACATCCACAATGGCGTCCACCAACTCGTGGGCCTTGATCTCGGTGGCCCCCCAGGAAAACTCGACTTCCGCCGTCACCTTGTGCTGGCGCAGATACCGCCGGGTGAGGTTGACGACTTCCGTGGCGATGCGCTTGCCTTGCAGGTCTTTGACCGATTTGATCGGCGAATGCTCCGGCACCGCCAGCACCCAGCGGGCGGATTGCCGCGTCGCCTTGCTGAACTGGAACTCGCCCACCTCGTGCACCTTCGAGTTGTTTTCCTGAATCCAATCGTAGCCGGTGATGCCGCAATCCAGGTAGCCATGCTCGACGTAGCGGCTGATTTCCTGTGCGCGAATCAGCCGAATCTCCAGCTCCTCGTCGTCCACATAGGGGGTGTAGGATCGGCTGCTGACGGAAATATTGAACCCGGCCTTGCCCATCTTCTCGATGGTGGCCTCTTGCAGACTGCCCTTGGGCAATCCCAACCGCAACACTGGCTTCTTCTTCATGCTGTTATTTAATACTCAGGCGCCGGGGGGCAAGGTTTTCGCCGCATTCATCCGCACCCGTGCCGCTTATTTGCCATGATTTCGCGTCTCCGGCGACCTTTTTCTTCGCTCACTTCGCCCGCGTTTGCCGTAATTGGCCGGGGCGGCTCCACGGTTTGGCTGCGAAATCAGGCGCCCCGAATCACCCCGGGCGGCCCGCCAAACACCCGGCGCCCCTGGAGGCGGATCTCGCCGCGGGCAATCGCCCCGACGCAGCGCGGATACAAAGCGTGCTCCGCCTCCTGAATCCGCTGGTGGAGCGTCTCGGGCGTATCCTCATCCAGCACCGGCACGGCCTGTTGGCCGATGATCGGCCCTGAATCCACCCCGGCGTCCACCCAATGCACGGTGCATCCGGTAACCTTGACCCCATGCGCCAAAGCCTGTTTCCAGGCCTCCAGGCCGGGGAAAGACGGCAGCAGCGAAGGATGGATGTTGATGATTCGCCCCGCAAAGGCATCCAGAAATGGCGGCTTGAGCACCCGCATAAACCCCGCCAGCACAATCAAATCCACCCGAGCCGCGCGCAAGGCCGCCAGGTAAGCCTGCTCGGCTTCCTCGTCCAGCCGGGTCCGAAACTTGCCGGGCGGAATGAATTGCGCCTGAATCCCCCGTCGCCGCGCCTGCTCCAGGATTCCCGCCTCCGCCACATCGCTCAGCACCAGCCCCACTTCCGCCGGCACAGCGCCAGCCCGGCAGGCCTCGGCCACGGCCACAAAGTTTGACCCCCGACCCGAACCCAGCACGCCTAAGATAAACTTGCGCTCTCCACTCACGCCGCCTTCTTACAGGCACCGTGCCCGCCGACTCAAGCCCCAAGTAGCGCCTATGAACGCCAAGAACGCATCTCGGCTCCTGCCAGCCTCCCCAAACCGGGATATATGCGGGTTCCAAGCCAGAAATACGCGCTATCTTGACCTTTTATTAGCCGAAACGATTCCGTTAAGCCGTCCCAACGAACCCTTCGGTTGGCGAATTCATTGACATAACCATTGAGTTTCCAATCCCTTTCGCCGGTAAAATCAATAGGTTAGGCATAGAAAGGGGTAAAAT
Organism: Verrucomicrobiota bacterium; assembly: GCA_012517205.1. GTDB lineage: Bacteria > Verrucomicrobiota > Verrucomicrobiia > Limisphaerales > UBA8199 > UBA8199. Next base: position 307 of record JAAYVL010000016.1, on the reverse strand, counting down.
AGAGGCAAAATCCGAATCATGCCGACTTCGGCTTACCTTGGAAGCTCCCCAGCCACCCCCTACTTCCAAGCCGTGTACAAGGGGTGTACAACGGATGCTCATCGGGTGTCCATAGGATTTTAGCTGGTACATCCGATGGGCATCCCTTGTACACCCCTTGTACACGGCGGGTAGTGTCCTAAAAGTTCTGCAAAAAGCAGCGGGTCATGGTAAGCCACTGGGGTGAATAAAGAACCCAGAAACGAAAGGCAAAGAACCATGACCCGAAAGGTTGGAAAGAACGTAAAGACAGTAGCATTGGAGTTGG
>JAAYVL010000180.1 GCA_012517205.1 Verrucomicrobiota bacterium | reverse complement strand
TTCCAACTCCAATGCTACTGTCTTTACGTTCTTTCCAACCTTTCGGGTCATGGTTCTTTGCCTTTCGTTTCTGGGTTCTTTATTCACCCCAGTGGCTTACCATGACCCGCTGCTTTTTGCAGAACTTTTAGGACACTACCTTCCGCAGCCATGCCATTGGATTCGCGAAACAAGTGGCTCGCCGGAGCTACGGTTTGGACGTTCAGGCCCGTCCAGGATCCGATGGCCCGAGGGCGGGCGGTTGGACGGTCCAAATGAATCGTTCAGATTTAGTTGACAATCGGCGTGCTATTGTGTATAAACACAGCAATTGCTAGATACATGAAAGCCACGAAGCTGCCGGGATTTATAGTCGCTCTGATCAGTGCGCTTGCCGCGATGTCGGCTGCCGCTCAAATCATGATCGAGACGGTGCCGATCGGCAATGTTGGGAACCCCAACGATGCCACCGGCCTTGGCAGCGTGGCGTATTCTTATCAAATCGGCAAATACGAGGTGACGCTGAATCAGTACACCGCATTCCTCAACGCGGTGGGGGCAACGGACACCTACGGGCTTTACAATCCCCTGATGGGCAGTTTTGCGCAGTCCCTGGGCATCGCGCGCAGTGGGACAGCCGGGAGTTATACATATTCGGTAATCGGGAGCGGGGAGCGGCCGGTGACGTGGGTGAGCTGGTTTGACGCGGCGCGCTTCGTAAACTGGCTGGAGAATGGCCAGCCGACGGGGGCGCAGGATGCCTCGACGACCGAACGCGGCGCCTATACGCTGGATGGCGCCCTGAGCGGCGTGAACTTCACGCGCAATGCGAATGCGACCTACGGGTTGCCGACCGAAAACGAATGGTATAAGGCGGCCTATTATCAGCCGGCGGACCAGGGTGGCGATAGCGATGACTACTGGCTCTATCCAACGCGCAGCAACCTCCAGCCCAACAGCCGCAATGGCAGCGCCACCGATCCGAACAGTGCCAATTACTTTTATAATGATGGCATCCCCAACGGCTACAACGGCGGCTTTGCGATCAATAATTCCACAACCTACCCGACCGGCAACGCGCTGACTGACGTGGGCGCCTTTTCGCTGGCCAGCAGCTATTACGGCACTTTCGACCAGGGCGGCAACGTGTCGGAATGGAACGACACGGTCATCGAGGCTTTTGCTTACCGCGCCTACCGCGGCGGTTCCTGGTTCTATGGCGTAGGCAACTTGCGCGCGGATAGTGACCTCAACGGCCTGGCCCCGGACCAGGAGCGGGAAACCCTGGGGTTCCGGATCGTCGTCATCCCCGAGCCTTCGGCGGTTGGGTTGATGGTTCTGGGCGCGGCCCTGTTGCTCGGACGGCGGAAACGCGCTTGTTGACGCAGCGCGCGCCGGTTCCCGAAGCAGCCCGGGGCGGCCCCGGCAATGCCGCGCTGGACGTTAGCCCTGCCGGGGGCTGCTGCAAGGATTGCGAACCGTATTTCCCATCCCCGCCCACCCGCGGCACGCTAACTTCCGCAAAACACCGGGCTTTCGAAACGCCGCGCTGGCGGGGGCTGCCGCGTCAATCGCCAAGCCCGGGAAGAACGGCCCGGCGGGATGATGGCGGAAAGGCGCGGGAGCCGGTTCATCGTGAAAAGCCGAAGCCGCTGCTTAAGGGAAAGCGCCCGCGGCGCGGCAGCCGGACTGCGGCCGCGATGTCCGGCGCGGTTGCGATAATGTATTTGCGGATTGTCTATTGCGCGGGAGCTGTTTTATGCTGGCGCGCATCAATGGTTGTTTGCCGCCACCTGGGACATGACTCCAACCTTGCTGATAGTAGATGATGAGAAGACGACGCGCGACGGATTGCGCGCGGCGCTCGAGCATCGCTACGACGTGTACCTGGCCGAGGATGCCAAGGCGGCGATGGAGTTATTGGAGGCGGAGCATTTTGACGTGTTGCTGACTGATTTCCGGCTGCCGACCGAAGACGGGATGAAGCTGATTATGCGAGCCAAGTCGCTGTCCCGGCCGCCCATCTGCATCCTGATGACCGCTTATGGGTCGGAGGAACTGGCCGTGGAGGCGATGAAGCATGGGGCCGACGATTACATTGCCAAGGGGCGGCTGCAACTGGACGAGCTGGAGATGCGGATCACCAACGCGTTGCGGCGGCAGCGGCTCGAAACGGAAAACGCGGCCCTGCGCCAGCAACTCGACACGCGGTTCGGCTTGCAAAACCTGATCGGGGAGTCCCCGGGCATGAAAGAGGTTTTCGAGATGGTGCAGCAGGTGGCGCCCACGCGGGCGACCGTGCTGTTGCTGGGGGAAAGCGGGACGGGCAAGGAAATGGTCGCCAAGGCCATCCACCAGCTCAGCCCGCGCGCGCAGCATCCCCTGGTGACGGTGCATTGCGCGGCGCTCTCGCCGACGCTGCTGGAGAGCGAGCTCTTCGGCCACGAGAAAGGCGCCTTTACGGGCGCGTATGAGCGGCGCCTGGGCCGGTTCGAGCAGGCGCAGAGCGGCACGCTGTTTCTGGACGAAATCGGCGAAATTGACGCCACCATCCAAATCAAATTGCTGCGGTTCCTGGGCGAGCGAACCTTCGAGCGGGTCGGATCGAATAAGACGCTCAGCGCGGATGTGCGCCTGATCGCCGCGACCAACAAGAACCTGGAAGCGCAAGTCAAGGCGGGCGCGTTTCGCGAGGATCTCTACTTCCGCCTGCGGGTGGTGGAGTTGCGGCTGCCGCCTTTGCGCGAACGCCTGGAGGATATTCCCCTGCTGGCGCGGGCGTTTCAGAGTGAATTCAGCCGGGAAAATGAGAAACCGTTGAAAGGCTTTACCACCGAGGCCTTTGATGCGTTGATGCGGTACCCGTGGCCGGGGAACGTGCGGGAACTGCGCACCGCCATCGAGCACGCCGTCATCCTGTGCCGGGGCGAGAAAATCACCCTGCGCGACCTGCCCCTGGCGCTGCGCGAGGCGGTCAGCCGGACGCCGGACGAAAAGGACATTAAGCGGCTGCTCGCGCGCCAGGACCTGACGAGCAAGGAGATCGAGCGGGAGCGCATCATCAGCGCCCTGAAGGCAACCCAGGGGAACCGCACCCAGGCGGCCCGGCGATTGGGCATGAGCCGCCGCAATTTTCACCGCAAATTGCATCTGCACCGCATCGAAGAAATCTGAATATGCCGTTCTTACAAGACTTACTGCATAAACTGGAGATCGGCGGCGGCATGCGCTATTTGCGCATCCTGCCGGCCCTGATGACCATCGTTTTGCTGGGGGTGATTTATAATTGGCGCGGCTACAAGAATATGGCCACCCAGGAAGCGATGGACGCGGCGCAAGTGGCGCGCAACCTGGCCGAAGGCAAGGGCTATACGACGCTTTTCATCCGGCCCTTCAGCATCTACCTGCTTAAAAAGCGCGCCCAGGAAAAAGGGGAAATGCCCAAGCTCGGGGAAGTCGCCGACCCGGCCCATCTCAAAGGAATGCACCCGGACCTGGCCAACCCGCCCGGCTACCCGGTGGTGCTGGCGGGACTGCTGAAGTTGTTGCGCCCGGATTACGCCGTGTCCACCACCCAGCCTTTCTGGAGCGATAGCGGGCGGTTCTGGCGCTATAAACCGGACTTCCTGATTACCCTGTTCAATCAGCTCCTGTTCCTGGCGGCCATCCCGGTGGTGTTTTTTCTGGCCCGCCACCTGTTTGACTCCGGGGTGGCCTGGCTCTCGGCGGTGCTGTTGCTGGGGACGGAACTGTTCTGGCGGTTCAGCGTATCGGGACTGTCCACGCTGCTGCTGCTGCTCATTTTCCTGGGGCTGGTCTGGAGCATCGTGCTGCTTGAACACGAAGTGCGCGCTCCCCGCTGGGGGCGGTATGGTGTATTCATTCTGGCCGGGCTGGCCGGTGCAATGACCGGCATCGGTGGGCTGACGCGCTACGCGTTTGGCTGGCTCATCCTTCCCGTCCTGGTATTCCTGATTCTGTATGGCGGCCAGCGGCGAATCGTGCTGACCCTGACCACTCTGGCGGTATTTGCGGCCATCATGACACCGTGGATGGCTCGGAACTATGACCTCAGCGGAGCTCCCTTTGGCACTGCCACGTACTCCGTCGTGGAAACCACCATGCTGTCCCCTGAATACCGGCTCCAACGCTCCCTGGAGCCGGACTTCAGCCGCCTCTACCTGATGGCCTTCTGGCTCAAACTCAACAACAACCTCCGCCAAATCGTCACCAGCGATCTACCCCGGCTCGGGGGCAGTTGGGTTAGCGCCTTCTTTCTGGTGGGGCTGCTCATTGGCTTTAATAATCCTTCCACTCAACGCATGCGCTACTTCCTGCTGGGGTGCGTGGTGGTGCTATGCCTGGCGCAGGCTTTGGGGCGCACTCAGCTTTCGGAAGACGTCCCCGAGATCAATTCCGAGAACCTGCTAGTGCTGGTCGCGCCCCTGGTGTTGATTTACGGCGTCAGCCTTTTCTTTCTGCTGCTGGAGCGAATCCCGTTGCCGTTCCCCCAGATGCGCTATCTCGTGATGGCCCTCTTCAGCCTGGCCGTCTGCCTGCCGATGTTGTTCGTTTTCCTGCCGCCCAAGACGAATCCCGTCGCCTACCCGCCCTACTACCCGCCCGCCATCCAGACGATCGCCGGCTGGATGAAGGAAAAGGAGCTGGTGATGAGCGATATCCCCTGGGCCGTGGCCTGGTACGGTCAGCGGCAATGTGTCTGGCTGACGCTAAAATGCACTGCGGACTCTCGGGACGCGGGCTCCGGCGAGAGTTTCTTTGCCATTAACGATTATTACAAACCCATTAATGCCCTCTACCTGACCCCGCGAACCATGGACGCCCGCTTCCTGAGCCAGTGGATCCGTGCGGGGGATCAGAGCTGGGGCAATTTCATCCTGGAAAGCCTGCTGCAGAAGAGGGTCCCGGGATATTTCCCGCTCAGCGAATCGCAATCCGGCTGGCTGCCCGAACAATTGGTGCTGACGGACTGGCAACGCTGGCGAAAACCGTAGGCTCCTTTTTCTGGACGCGGTTGACAGCCGCGAACCGAACCCTGATGATAAACCCATGAGCGAGATCATCTATCCTCGAAGTCCCCGCGAAGTAATGTGCGGCTGGATGCACCTGCCGCGGTTTATTGACAAGACCCGGCTCCACCTGGCCGGTAAGCTGCATCCGGACTACCAGCCCAACTTCTGCAAAGGCTTCGACGCCCTATGGCTGGAAACCGCCGGCGTCGAAGCCCAACAGTTCATCGAGGTGGTGCGCGCCCGAATCACGGATGGCGAGGTCTGCGACTGGGTGCGCCAGAATGTGTTAAAGCCCGAATCGGTCAAAGCCGCGCACCGCGAGCAAATGCTCAACTATCCCCGAAAGGATGATGCCCAAATGCAGGCGCTCCTGAAATTGCGCAAAGAACAGGCCGGACTCGCCCACCGCGAGGACATTCAGAACTTTGTGGATTTCATTGACGCCGACGAAAAGCGGATTTAGCAGCTACGCCAGCCTGCGGCACCGCCCCGGCACCCGTCAATCCGTGGCGAAAGCGCCGTTAGCCTGCCACCGCGCGCCGATCCGACCGGCGCGGCCCCTGCCCCGGGCAATCACTGTCCCAGCCTCGGCCGATAACGCCATAGCCACCGTCCCCGGCTTGCGCTCCTCCTCAAGTTTCCGCACTCTGAACCCGTTATGATCCTCTGCCTCGGAACCACCCCGGCGGCGCAACGGGTGATGGTCTTTCACCGGCTCACGCTGGACGCCGTAAATCGCGCCGTGACAACCCTCGACGGCGCGGCGGGCAAATCGGTCAATGTCGCCAAGACGCTGAAGGCGTTGGGCGAACAACCGGTCGCCGTTGGTTTCCTCGGCGGCGACCGCGGGGCGGAAGTGCGGGCATTGCTGGCCGCGCAGAACATCGCGGCGGATTTCGTCAACGTCTCCGCCCGCACGCGCCAGTGCACCACGCTCCTTGACCAGGCCGCCGGCACCATTACCGAACTGGTCGAAGAAGGCCAACCGGTATCAACGGCGGATTATGCCGCGCTCCTGGACATCCTCCGACGCCGCGCCCGCGGCGCCCGCGCCATTGTGATGTCGGGCAGCATCACCCCGGGCGGGCCAGCCGATCTTTACTTTCACGGCACCCAAATCGCCCGCGCAAACGGGGCGCTGGCGATCGTGGACGCGCAGGGTGCCGCGCTTGCCGAGGCGCTCAAGGCCGGCCCGGACCTGGTAAAACCCAACCGGCTGGAACTGGCGGCCACCCTGGGGCGGGAACTCCCCGACGAAGCCGCCGTCATCGCCGGCATGCAGGAACTGTGCAAGCGCGGCGCGCTCCGCGTGGTTGTCACATCCGGCCAGGGCCCAACGCTGGCGTATGATGGCCAAAACGGCTGGAAAATCCAAGCCCCGCAGGTTAAGACGACGAATCCCATCGGCTCGGGCGATGCCTTCACGGCCGGTTTGGCCTGGCGGTTGGTGCGAGGGGAAAACCTTGGTGAAGCCTGCCGCTGGGGCGCCGCCGCCGGCACCGCCAACGCCCTGACGTTAATGGCCGGCGAAGTCCACCGCGCCGACGTCGAGCGCCTGGCGGCGCAAGTGTCGGTAGAACCGCTGCCAGCCCGCTCGCCCGGCTTTTTTTGAATAAAGGGCGCAGGAGCACCGAAAGACTTGGCGTGGCGAGGCGGGCTACTCAATCACGGCTTGCCAGTTAAGGAAAACCATTGGCGGACCGGCGCAGCCTGGATACGCCGTCCGGCCGGCATCAACCATTGACCGGCAAATCTGCGGGGTGTCTTATTTTAAGGCAGCCATTTCTCGTACTGGACAGACGCTCGCTGCGGTCCGGGTTGGCCCGGGCGATGGGTTTGGTGTCGGCCTCACTTTTCCCGCGCTGAAAACACACACCTTCGCCGCCGTCATTCAGTAAACGGGCAGCACCCGGTTCGGGACGGAATAGCGCAAACCGGCACCATTCATGCTGCCCGGCAAGTACGATGAATTGCCGCGCGGCTAACAGGATGAAGGTGACCAGTGCAGCCGGCCCGGGTAGAGCGGGCCGTGCGCACCCCTTTGCGCCCGCTCCGGCTTAAGAGAAACAAGTTGCCCATGCCACACGTCTCCGAACTACAACGGAAGCCTGCGAATCACGCCGGCGCAGGATTAATCGGCGGCGCGAACCGCGCCCAGCCCTTGTGGATAGCGCCCGCGAGGGCGGCGCTGCGGGGCGGAAAGCGAATCCCGGCCTCGCGGGGATTTACTTTGACCGAGGTCGTAATCTCCCTGGCAATTATCGCCCTGGTCTTCGGCGGCATATTGATGGCCTACGTCCAGGCCGCCCGAAAAGCCGAGTGGTCCGGCTATTCGCTGGCGGCGCAAGCCATCGGGATTCACCAAATCGAGCAGGCTCGCTCGGCCGTATGGGATTATTCGATCGACAAGAACGAACTGACCAACCTGAATCTCAATGGGTGGAGCTATAATAAAATCACCCGAACCGGCAAAGGCTGGACATCTCGGGTGCTGGATATTCCCCGGTCGGGAACGAACGTCGTGGTCGCGACGAATTTCGTAACCGTGAAACTGCTGAGCGTGACGGGTTTGACCAACGTGCATGTGCATATGGTGATGGTGGACACGGTTTGGCGCTTCCCGATGGGAAACAGCACGCGATTGTTCACCAATCAGACGGCGAGCTATTTCGGGCCGGACAACCGCGATGTGAGCAGCTTATGAAGATGCCCGCAATCTGGAGGGGAACGGCCGAGCCGCCGCGGCGCCGGCGGGCCGGGTTCACGTTGTCGGAGCTGCTGGTCTCTTCGGCGGTCTTCAGCCTGGCGATAATGGGATTCGTTTACTGCCAGATGTTCGGGATGCGGCAGGACCAGTTGGTCAACAGCAAGATCGGGGCAACCGAGCTCGCCCGCCTGAGCTTCAATGAGCTGTGCAACGACATCCGCGCCGCCAAGGTATGGCAGATTGGCAACGGCAGTCTGGGTTCGTTTACCCCCATCCCGCTGGGCGACAATCAAAAGGGGAACGCGCTCAAGCTGAGCATGACGATCAATACCAACAGCTACTACCTGTATTACTTCGACACCAACGCCTGCAAGCTCTACCGCGGCCACAGCGGGAGCGCTGCCCTCAAGTGCATGGCGGCATACCTGACCAATACCATGTATTTCCAGGCCACGGATTATCGGGGCGAGAACCAGACGGACCTGACCCACAAAGGCGTAATCAACGTGGTGATGCAGTTTCATCAGTACCAATACCCCATCACGAAGATCGGCCCCGGCCAGCTTTACGATTATTACCGGATAGAATTACAGGCGACCCCCCACGTGCCGGACGGGCCCTGACCCCACGAAAAGGACGCTCATGAATATGCAAACAAATGCCACCCGCGCGCGCCGCAACGGCTATGCGCTGCTGATGGTGTTGACGGCCACCGGCATTGCGTCGCTGGTGCTGGCGGGCACCTTGAACCGTTCGTTGACCAACGCCAAGATGAACGACCGCAGCAACGAGTACAGTGTGGCGTCCAACGCGGCGGAAGCCGCCGTGGAAAAAGTGGTGGCCCGCATGGGGCACGACTTCCAGAACTACGGCCCGGGCGCGGTTGCGGCGAACATCAATCTCTACCGGAACAGCATCCCGGACGAGGATTCCTTCTGGACGCAATTCGCGTTCTCCGATGGCCAGGGGAATGCCAATCGCACCTACGTGACGCTGCTCACCAACACCTTCTCCGGGCCCCTGCCGTCCCAGTATCCCGGCTTGAGCACCATGTATGCCCCCATCTACCGCATCATATCCAATGCGCGGCAGGCAACCGACGGCGTGGTGACCGGCACCGCGCAGGTGGATGTCCTGCTGGCCCTGGTGCCGCTGACCCACTACGCAATCTTCTACAACGGGTTGCTGGAATTCAGCACGTGCGCCACGATGGTCGTGAACGGCCGGGTCCATGCCAACGGCTCCATCTACACCGGCACCAGCGCATCGCTCACCTTCAACGGCACCGTGACCAGCACCGGCACCATTTCTTCACCCGCTTGGAACGGACAGGGGCCCAGATGGAATCATAAAGGCACCTACAACGGCATCCCGCCCTATCGCACCAACGTGCCCAATGTCAGCCTGGAAATTGGCATGACCAATGTGCATGACATGCTAGAGATGCCGCCGAACGGGCTGAGCCCATTGAGCTACGATGGGCGATCCCGCTTCTTTAACAAGGCCCAGACCGCGCTGATCATCACCAACAACAGTGTGATGATGAAGCTGCAGCAGAGCATCAACTATGAAGTGCCCGGGGCCGATCCCAACCCGCTGTATCTGACCTCGAATATTACCCCAACGGCGCTGGCAACCAACTTTCCGTTCCTGACGACGGACAAAACCTTCACCGACCAGCGGGAGAACAAGACCGTCAAGGTGACCGAAATTGATGTGGGGAGATACAAACAATGGATCCAGACCAACGTGGCCATTCAGAGCAAATTTCCCGCCGCTAATGGCGCCTACCCAACCATCCTTTACGTGGCGGATAACCGCACCGTCACCTCCTCGCAAATGAACGCCGTGCGGCTGACCAAAGGCGACAGCTTGCCCGAAAATGGCGGTTTGGGCTGGAGCGTCGCCACCCCCAACCCTCTCTACATGCACGGGCATTATAATTGCCCCAACGCCGCCTATCGCGGCACCACCAATACGACCGCCTCGGTGCCTGCCGCCATCATGAGCGACGCGCTGACCATCCTCTCTCCCACCTGGCTGGACAGCAAGAGCAGCAGCAGATACACGACGCGCGTCCCCAGCAGCACCACTGTGAATGCGGCCATTCTGACGGGAACCGTGCCCTCCACCGGCCCATCCGCTTCGCAGTTCAGCGGCGGAGTGCATAACCTGCCCCGGCTGCTGGAAGACTGGAATGTCGGCGGCCGCGTCCTGACGCTCAACACCGCCATTTTGAAGCTGTTCAACAGTGAAGTGGCAACCCGCCAGTTTGTTAATCCCGGCACCTATTACGATCCGCCCACCCGCAATTTCAGCTACGATCTGAACTACCTGGACCCCTACAAGCAGCCGCCCGGCATTCCTTGCGCGATGGTCCTGATCCGCCTCAACTGGGCGGCGCCGCCGCCCAACACCGTCACCTACAATGTCGCTCCCTAAACTACCGCACTGCAGCCCAGTGCCCGCTCTCCTGGTCTTGGCCGCCCTGCTGGCGGGGAACGCCGCCGCCCAAACTCTGGCCAGCAATCCCCCGCCCGCCAAGGCAACCATGACGCTGCGGGCGGGGGAAATGGTGGGGAATGAGCAAATCATCCGGCAGTTCATCCGGGCGGGGGCGAACGAATTTGCCTTCGTGCTGCCGGCCGAAGTGCGCCCGGACGAGACGCCGGAGGGCGCGCCAGTTCTGGCGAGCCGGGATCGGAGCTATTATCTGTCGGTCCGGCTCACCACACCCTCCCGCCCGCTGCCAGAACTGCGGCAAACGCTGAAAGAAAGGGTCGCCAGCCAGTATCCGGACGCCCTCAACCTGGAAGATTACACCGCCTGGGCGGACGGGCATGAGGGCGCCGGGTTTCAGTTGCAACAGCGGCAGCCGCAAGTGGGCATCCGTCTGATCCGTATTTTGCAGGTGCCCTTTAAGGCGGGCGTAATGGAGTTTATCTTAAACGCGGATGCCCGGAACGCCCTCGCCGGCCAGGCGGCCCTGGAAATGGTCCTGCTGACTTTTAGCTCGAACGAGCATGGCCCGCTGGAGATCATCCCGCGCTCGGACAAAACCTGATCCCCCCACGCCCACTTACAAACCCGCTTTCGCTATGGCTGCCATTCAAATTCAAAGCACAAAAGGCGAACCCATCACGGTGGTTTATCCGGCGGAAAGAGCCTCCGCGCCGAACACCGCCATACAGTTGCGGATAGGCAAAAAAACCCTGTTGCCCGCCTATTCCAACGCCAACCTGCCGCACCTGGTGCAATTCCAGCGAGAACGGCAGGTCACCCTGTTCATGCTGGCGGATGTGCTCGAAACCTCCTACTGGCGCAAGCTGCGCAACGCTTTCACGATCTTTGGGCAGTTGGATATGGGCGCGGGCGTTAAAGTCAGCGCGGGCGAATCCCGGCGGGTAGTACAATGGCTGCGCGAACTCAGCGCGGCCCGCCGACCGGCTTAACCGACCCTTACGTTCTCAATATGCAATACCTTCGTTTTATTGGACTAGCCAGCCTGCTGGGATTCTGCGCCGCCGCCGTTGCGGCACCCGCCCCGCGCATCACCCGGGTGATCCTGTCCCCCCGGTACGTTGAAAATGCCCGGGTGCCCGAGCTTACCATCCAAAGCGATTTGGCGATCACCAACCAGGTCCTTTACGCGAGTGTCCCCAACGCGCAAGTCTGGACGCCCCTGACCAATCTGCTGGTCACACACTCGCCTTATACGGTGATCGACCCCCAACCCGCGACGGCCGCCGCGCGTTTTTATCGCGTCCTGGCTCAATTTCCCGTCTCGCCTCCCGGCGTGGCGATTATCACGGCCGGCACCTTTACCATGGGAAATCCGATCTCCGGCCTCTATCCCGACGAACTGCCGCTCCACGACGTCCATATCAGCGCATTCGTGGCAGAGGTGGACCTCGTCACCAAAACGCTGTGGGATGACGTCTATCAATGGGCGATCGCCCATGATTACGACTTTGCCAATGAAGGCGATAGCAAGGAGGACGACCACCCGGTCGTGGCGGTCAGTTGGTTTGACGCCCTGAAGTGGTGCAACGCCCGTTCGGAAAAAGAGGGACTGGAACCGGCCTACTGGACCGATGCGAGTCAAACCGAAGTCTTCCGCTCCGGCCAGATAAATCTGGATAGCGCGGCGGTGAAATGGAATGCCGGCTACCGTTTGCCCACGGAAGCTGAATGGGAAAAGGCCGCCCGCGGCGGCGCATCGGGCTACAACTACCCGTGGCACGACAGCAACCAGTTCTTCCACACCCGCGCCAATGTGAGCCAAAACCCCATATTCGATACTGGCTTTTATCCGCACACCAGCCCGGCAGGCTACTTCCCGCCCAATGATTATGGGTTGCACGATATGGCCGGAAACGTCTGGGAGTGGTGCTGGGACTGGTATGACGCCAACTGGTACAACGAACCCGCTGCTTCCGACGACGACACCCGCGGCCCGGACTGGGGGGAATACCGCATTCTGCGAGGCGGATCATGGAACGATGATTCCACTTATGCCCGGTGCGCCACGCGCGGCTTTGACGACCCATCCGCCTCCTTCAACGCCTACGGCTTCCGTTGCGTAAAAGGCCACGTCCCCGCCGCCAAGCCTTAACCGGAGCGATGCAAGTGGGCCGCCAGCCCGGGCTCCCACCTTCTCTTTGATCCGGGATAGGTCCGGCCACCCGGGCCTCAACCTCAACAAATCCCCAGGCTGGTAGTTTCCACGAGGCAGCCCTTTGGCTCCAAACGGTTTACGGCAGTAAAACCAGTAGTTTAAACACGCAAAGAGGGCGAAATAGAGACGAAATCGGACTCATTCCGACATAAGCTCACCATGGACGTCCCTTGGATATACCCTGCTTCTACGCCGTGTACAAGGGGTGTACAAGGGGTGCTCATCGGATGTACCAGCTAAAATCCTATGGACCTCCGGTGAGCATCCGTTGTACACCCCTTGTACACGGCGTAGGAGTGGGGTAAGTTTAAGGGGCCTGGGTGATGGTTTTGGATGCCCGATAAGGCCGAAACGATGATATGGAACGGAAAGGCGATTTCTAACCTACTGGAAAGCGGTTAGTTATAAATATATGACCGATGGGAGGCAGTTTTCCAAGAGAGGCTGAGGGGTTGGTTGCCTATCGGTTTTGCAGGTATTTTAGCCGAAACAATCCTGGCTCTACCTCCACTCCGCCCCTCCGCATGTGTATAAACCATTGGTTTTATAGTCGAAAGCTATCATGGATTTAAATTCCAGGCAGTTGAATCCGCTAACCAGAAAGCCCGTTAAGGCTGCAACCTGAACGGGCAAGTCCTCCCGGCCTCCGATGGAACGGTATCGCATGACAGGGCTTCCTAACTGGATCGCTTCGACTTGAGCGTCTGCGAGCATAGCGACGCACGGTCCCGCAGGAGGCCTAACGTTCGGGCTCTCTTCTATTTTGGGCGGCGCCCCAACGCTGGGACGGGTGCATCCTGGTTTTTGGCTCCAAAGCGTTGATATATGCGAAAACGGCCCCCGTTTCTACGAAAGCAAGCCGTAATCTCGAGCTTCCTTTTCCCTGCCGAAGCCCAACCGGCTTTGCCGGAAGCGCTGTCCCACTTTTTATCCCGGGCTGGGCCAACCGCATCGCCTGCCCGCCGACGCTACCCTCTTCCGCGGCCTCTGCTTCTCATGGGGCGCTGTTGCGTAATTGCTTCGTGGGCGCCCTGGCTTCTAAAAAGGCGCGCTCCCTATTGCGATAGCCCGGGGACCAACCGGCGGTTAGCAATTTGCCGTATTGCCAACCCGCCGGGTGCCTCGCACTATGGAGGCATGAACGCATCGCTTCCGCTCTTCGTCGGGCTTGTTTTCCTGTTGCTGCCGTCCGGAGTGCGCAGTGCCCCCACCGCCGCCGCCGCGCCGCGCCCGAATATCGCGGTCATTCTGGTGGATGATATGGGGTTCTCGGATATCGGTTGTTATGGCGGGGAAATTCCCACTCCCCACCTGGATCAGTTGGCGGCGCGCGGGTTGCGGTTCACACAATTCTATAATACGGGCCGCTGCTGCCCCACCCGCGCTTCGCTGCTGACCGGGTTGTATCCGCACCAGGCCGGCGTCGGCCACATGGTCACCGACCGGCAGCAACCGGGCTACCGGGGGAACCTCAGCGACCGCTGCGTGACCATTGCCGAAGTCCTGAGCGCCGCGGGGTATCGCACCGCCATGGCCGGCAAGTGGCATGTGACGCGGTACACCGAACCCGCCAGCGAGGCGGAGAAAGCCAACTGGCCCCGGCAGCGCGGATTCGAGCATTACTTTGGCGTGATTAAAGGCACGGCCAACTACTTCCGCCCCGACTCATTAACCCGCGAGAATGACCCCATTACCCCTCCGGCGGAGGGTTTCTACACTACCGATGCTTTTGTGGACAACGCCCTTCAATTCATTGATGACGGGGACCGGTCAAAGCCCTTCTTCCTCTACCTGGCCTTCAATGCGCCGCATTTCCCGCTCATGGCGCCGGCGGAGGAAATCGCCAGGTTCCGCGGCAAATACCGGGTTGGCTGGGACAAACTGCGCGCGCAGCGGCACGCCCGGCAGATCGAGTTGGGCCTGGTGGACAAAGCCTGGCCGCTGGCTCCGCGCCCGCCGGAGGTCAAGGCCTGGGACAGCCTGACGCCCGTCGAGCAGGATCGGTTCGACCACATCATGGCCATCTACGCTGCCGTGGTGGCACACATGGACACCGCCGTGGGCCGGTTCGTGGACGGCCTGCGCCAGCGCGGCGTACTCGAGAATACGCTGATCCTCTTTCTCTCGGACAACGGCGGCAATGCCGAAGCCGGCCCGGACGGCCGTTGCGTCGGCCAGCATCCCGGCTCGGAAGATTCCCGCGTCTTTTGCGGCCAATCCTGGGCTACGCTCGAAAACACGCCCTTCCGGCGCTATAAGCATTTCAATCATGAAGGCGGCATCGCAACGCCGCTCATTGTGCATTGGCCGGCACGGATCGCGCGCGGCGGACAGTTTCGCACCCAACCGGGTCATTTGATTGACATCATGGCCACTTGCGTGGACGTGGCCGGTGCCGCGTATCCGAAAGAGTTCCGGGGCCAGGCGATTCCGCCGATGGAAGGCCGCAGCTTGCTGCCGGCGTTCGAAAATAAGCCTATTCAACGCGACGCCCTCTTTTGGGAGCATGAGGGCAACGCGGCGGTGCGGGTGGGGGACTGGAAACTGGTCCGCCTCGGCCGCGACGGCCCGTGGGAGCTTTACGACCTGAAAAGCGATCGCACCGAACAACGCAACCGGGCGGCAGCGCAGCCCAAACGGGTTCAGGAACTGGCCGCCAAATGGGAGGCCTGGGCCGAACGCGCCCAGGTGAAGCCCTATCCTGCCGGAGACCCAACTGACACCGGCGTGCCCAAGAAAGGCAAAAAGAAACGCGCCGTCAAATAGCGGCGGGGCCGGGATTCGGATATCGTGAGGCGGACCGGGAGCCGGCACTCCCGGCGCAGGGCGACGGCGGAAGCCGCCGTACTTGCACGTAAGCCGGTTTCAAGGCATACTGCTCTAATGCGGATCTTTACGCACCACTATGACCGGGCGCGTTCGCGCTGGATTACCTGGCGCGCTGAACTGGGCGGCGTGTTTCTGGCCGCCTTTCTTCTGGCCCCCGTCGTCTCCGCCCAAACCAACGCCGAGTTTCGCGCCTTCTGGGCCGACGCATTCCACGATGGATTCAAAACGCCGGCCCAAGTGACCAAGCTGGTGGCCGATACGCGCGCGGCTAATTGCAATGCCATCGTTATTCAGGTGCGCAAACGCGGGGATGCCTACTACGAGTCGAACTATGAACCCAAAGCCACGGATATCTCCCCCACCTTTGATCCGTTGCAGGACCTGATCAACAAGGCCCACGATACCAACGGGGGCCCCCGCATCGAGGTGCATGCCTGGGTGGTCGCGTATACCCTCTGGAATATGAAAAACACGCTGCCGCCCCAGGCTAATCACCCCTACCGGCTTCATCCCGATTGGGTGACGCAGGACAACACCGGCGAGGCCTGGAACGGCACCAACTACGAACTCGACCCCAGCCATCCTGAGGTGCAGCAGCACCTCTTCAACGTCGCGATGGACATTGTGTCCCGCTACGACGTGGATGGGCTGAACTGGGACCATATCCGCTATGAAGGCAATACCTGGGGTTACCATCCGCTGGCCGTGGCGCGCTTCCGCGCGCAATACGGCGGCAGCGGCGCGCCAGCCCCCACCGACCCGGCCTGGCTGCAGTTCCGGCGGGACCAGGTCACCGCGCTGGTGCGCAAGAGTTATCTCGGCGGCATCGCGCTCAAGCCGTGGATCAAGATGTCCACTTGCTGCAATACCCGCGCTCCGGGCATCACCACGACCGCCGAATGGCCCACCACCGCCTCCTACCGCAACACGCTGCAGGATTGGCGCGCCTGGCTCGAAGAAGGGATCGTGGATATGGCAACGCCGATGACCTATTTCGTCGCCAGCTCCTGGGGCAGCGCCTGGGCGAAGTGGACTACCTTCCAAAAGGATCATCGCTACAACCGGCAGGTCGTGGTTGGCCCGGGCATCTACCTGAATACCGTCTCCAATTCCCTTTACCAGTTGCACAACGCGCGCACCCCGAGTCCGAGCGGCAATTATCTTGATGGAATTTGCATGTATTCCTATGCTACCACCAGCAGCGATAATGTATCGGCGGCCGCCTTCCGCAACGCCCTGGTCGCGCCCAGCGCCTATGACCCCAACCCGGTGCCGGTTTTTGCGACTCCCGTCAGCCCGCCGGTGATGCCCTGGAAAGCCAATCCCACCCAAGGCCACCTCAAGGGCTTTGTTTATAGCGGCCCCTCCGGTGCGCCGCTGGATGGCGCTGTTCTGCGATTGACCGGGCCGCAAAGCCGGACCTTGACCAACGATGGCACGGGCTTTTACGGCGCGGTGGACTTGCCGCCGGGGAACTACCTCGTCAGCGCCGAATTCGCCGGCTATGGCCGGCTGACTAATGCGGTCACCATCACCGCCGGTCAGGTGGCCACGCTGGATTTCACGCTGGGCGCCCACACCCTGCGATTCCACTCATCCAGCCTTGCCACGAACCAGTTCCATAGCACCCTTTCCGGCCACGGCTCGGACGCGATCGTGGTCTTCGCCTCGACCAACTTCGCCGGCTGGCGGCCAATCCGGGTGCTGCCCCCAACCAATTCCCTGCTGCCCTTCTGCGACCCCGATGCCGGGAGCTTCCCGCAACGCTACTACCGCGCGGGCGCCGGCCCGCTGCAAACGCTGGCCGATTTCGAAGCTTATGCCGCCGGGACCAGTGTGATGTTCCGGGATCCGGCCTTCTCCGGCTCGACTTCAAGCCACTTGGACACAAACCCCGGGGTTGCCAATTTCACCCGCGTGACCAATAATTTCCCGGCGGGCCACGCGAGCGCGCGGGTGCTTCAGGCTTCCTGGACCTTCAAGAGCGGCACGGCCAACCCCTGGCTGCGCCTGACCACCAGCAGCGCTCCCAACCTGCCCAATCCGGTCATCGGCTTTAACCAGGTGCTGCGATTCGACCTTTACACCGACCGGGATCTCTACGTGGCCATTGGCCTGCGGGAAACCAACACCGGCGCGCCGATTGGCGGTGATGGCGGCACCTCGGGTGCCATTGAATGGGTCGGCGGCACGACGAATAATTCCATCAGCCCGCCCCGTGGCCGCCTGGTCACCGCAGGACAATGGACCACCCTCGAGTTCTTCATCCCGTATGAACCGGTGCGAGCCTCCACGGGCAACGGCCTCCTGGAGTCCACCACGGGCAAGGGAGTGCTCGAACAATTAACCCTGGTGCCTGCCGACGGCGTGGGCGCCTATAATCTCTACCTGGACAACTTCCAGGTTCTGGACTTGGAATAGGAATACCCCTCTTGCGGAACCATGCTTTCCGGCACATCGGCGCCCGTGCTTCTTGCGCGCCCGCTGCCCTGCCCCGCACTGGATTCTGCGCTCACCCGCTGCTCCCAGCCCTCATGAAAACCCGTTGTCCCTGCTCCCTGGTTCGTCTTTCCCCCCCCGGCTCTCTTTTGAGCCTTGGGCTCGCGCTGCTGGCCGGCACGCTTCCGCTTTCGGCGCGTGTCAGCGCGCCGCCGCTCAGTCTGCAGCGGAACGTCCAGAAACTGGCCGCCGTCCCGCAACTCATCCTGCCAGCCACCGACGTCGCGAAGGAATTGGCCGCCGAGCAGCAAAAGGCGGCCCCCGGCCCGCTGCGCTTTGCCGTGGCGCGCCCGGTGGCGGTAACCACGGCCAAACAGGGGGCCTGGGAACAACTGGCGGATGGCCGGCTCTGGCGCTTGCGGATTGTCTCAGCGGGCGCCACCGACCTGAACCTGGGCTTCTCCACTTTCTGGCTGCCCGAAGGCGCCACTCTCCATCTGCTTTCGGAAAGCGAACCTTCTTTCCAGGGCCCCTACACCGCCCGGGACCACCAGCCTGACGGCCAGCTTTGGACGGCAGTCGTGCCCGGGGAAGCGGCGGTGCTCGAACTGTTCGTCCCCGCGCACGCGCCGCAGGAGCCTCAGCTCTTGCTGGCCCAGGTCAGCACCGGCTACCGGAATTTCGCCCACCTATGGAAGGATATGGGCCGACCCAAAAGCGCAGGCACCTGCAACAACGACGTCGTCTGCCCCGTTGCCCTTCCCTGGACCAACGAGATTCGAAGCGTCGCCGTTTATACCGAAAGTGGAATCTGGACCTGCACCGGCACGCTCATCATGTCGGCGGCTGGCGATTTTCGTCCTTTTTTCCTGACCGCCAATCACTGTGACCTGAACGCCGATAATGCAGGCTCGATGGTGGTGTACTGGAACTACCAATCGGCAACCTGCGGGACGCATGGGCCCGGCTCGCTCGCGCAGAATCAAAGCGGGGCGATCTTTCGCGCGGCCAAAAAAGAGGTGGATTTCGCGCTCGTCGAGTTGTCATCCCTCCCCGATCCCAGCTTCCAGGTATATTACTCGGGCTGGGATCGTTCCGGCGCGGCTCCCGCGGGGTGCGTCGGTATCCACCACCCCGATAGTGATGTGAAATCCATCAGCTTTTCAACCACCCCCCTGACCACCGTTGATAGTTGCATCGCCACGGGCGGCCATAATACTCACTGGCACGTGCTGTGGAGTTCGGGCGTCACCGAACCCGGCTCTTCCGGCTCCGGAATATGGGACACCTCGACCCATCGGCTGGTGGGCACTCTTTCCGGCGGCAACTCCCAATGCGGCGGTTGGAACCAGACGGATTGCTACGGCAAGTTCTCGGTCGCCTGGAACAGCGGCTCTTCCGCCTTAGACCGTTTGCGCGACTGGCTGGACCCCCTCGAAACCGCGGGGCTCAGCCTGCCGGGCGCCGATCCGATGTTGACCCCGGTCCTCGTGCTGACCGATGTGGCGCTGGCCGCCGAAAACTGTTCCCCAACCAACGGGGTGATTGATTCCGGCGAAACGGTCACCTTGAATTTTACGCTTAAAAACTTCGGCGGCCGAAGTACGACTAATCTCGTTGTCTCGCTGCTGGCGGCCCCGGGCATTATCCTTCCCAGCGCGCCGCACTATTGCGGTGCCCTCGCCAGCGGCGGATCGGTGACCTGCTCCTTCTCTTTCACCGCTTGCGGCCCCTGCGGCGGCGCCATCCACCCTGTCCTGCAACTCCAGGACGGAGCCCACCAATACCCCAACGCCGCCTACGTGATGGGCAACGGTCCCGTGAGTTTCACACTGGGGGTCCCGACCGCGAGCGAATACTATGCCGAAAACTTCGACCAAGTGACGGCTCCTGATCTGCCAGCCAACTGGACTACTTCCAGTTATGCCTGGGTAACCTCGGCCACGCGGCGGGATTCTTTCCCGAATGCCGCCTTTGCGCCAAATAGCAACAAAGTGACCGACTACCAACTCGTTTCTCCGCCCATCTCCATCCCCTCAGCTCAGACCCAACTGACATTCCGGCACTATTATGACACCGAGGATGACTATGACGGCGGAGTTCTGGAGATCGCCCTCAACGGCGGCGTATTTACCGATATTCTTAGCGCGGGCGGCACGTTTCTCAACGGCGGATACAACGGCTCTATTTCCTCCAGCTACAGTAATCCGCTGGGCGGACGGGCCGCCTGGACGGGGTTCTCGGATTGGACGACCACTACGGTGCAATTGCCTGCCGCCGCCGGCGACAGCGTCCAGTTGCGCTGGCGATTTGGCTCCGACAGCAGCTATGGCGGCATCGGCTGGTATGTGGACTCGATTACACTCTCCGCTTTCAGCTACGACTGCTGCGGCATGCCGCTGTTGCTGGTGAATCCTCGGCTCGTCCCCCCCGACGGCTTTGCCTTCTCCTACTACGCGCTCACCGGCTATAACTACGTGGTAGAAGCCCAAACCTATGCTGGCCTCTCGAACTGGATTCCGCTGCAAACCAATGCCGGCGATTGCCAGTTGCAATCCTATACCAACTCCACTCTCGCCGCCCCGCAACTCTTCTTCCGGGTGCGCCGGCAATAAGCCCTCGGGGCAACTCACGGCCACGCGATAGCGGAGCGCAAACTCGCCCGCCACCGACCGCTGCCCGCGAATGCCAGGTTGCACGTGCCCCTCGCGCATGGTATCTACTGAAGCATGGCAACTCAACGTCAGCCTCGCCCCGGCACCCTGGCCGTATGGGCGGGAGAAAAGAAAGATGCTTGGTGGGGAGCCACGCAGGTGCCGGTCGCGCACAGCGTCGCCTTTGGCTATGCGAACGTGGATGAATGGCTGGCCGCCGCGCGGGGGCGTCGCCCCGGCCATATTTACAGCCGGAATACCAACCCGACGGTCGCCGCCTTCGAAAACAAAGTGCGCCAACTGGAGGGGGCCGAAGCCGCCACCAGCTTTGCCTCCGGCATGGCTGCCATCAGCAACACCCTGTTCACTCTGTTGGCGCCTGGGGACCGCCTGGTCTCGGTCAAGGACAGCTACGGTGGCACCAACCGGCTGTTCCTGGACTTCCTTCCTCGCTATCAGATTGAAGTCCGGCTGTGCGACACCACGGATCATCGAGCTATTGAGGCTGAGGTGGCGAAAGGCTGCCGCGTGCTCTATCTGGAAACGCCGACCAACCCCACCCTCAAAGTGATGGACCTGGCGCGCCTGGCGCGGGCCGCGCATAAAGTCGGCGCCACCGTGGTGGCCGACAACACCTTTGCCACGCCGCTCAACCAAACCCCGCTGGCGTTGGGGGTGGATCTCGTTTTGCACAGCGCAACCAAGTTCCTGGGCGGCCACGCCGATGCTCTGGGAGGCGTTGTGTGCGGACCGGCGAAACTGGTCCGCGCGATCCACCATCACCGTGAAATCACCGGCGCGGCGCTCGACCCGATGGCCGCCTACCTCCTGCTGCGGGGAATGAAGACCCTGCACCTGCGCATCAGCCAACAAAACGAAAGCGCCTTGCAAATTGCCCGGTTCCTGGCAACTCAACCACAGGTGAACCAGGTTTTTTATCCCGGGCTGCCTTCGCATCCACAGCATGATATTGCCCGGCGTCAGATGCGCGGTTTCGGCGGTGTGCTGAGTTTCATGCTCAAAGGCGGCTTCAAAGCCGTCCGCGCCTTCCTCCCCCGGCTGCAATATGCGCACTTGGCCGCCAACCTGGGAGCCGTCGAAACCATCGCCGGGCCGCCCGCTACCTCCAGCCATGTCGAATGCACGCCGGCTGAGCGCAAGGCAATGGGCATCCCTGAAGGCTTAATCCGCTATTCGGTCGGCATTGAGGACGCCGAAGATCTGATCGCCGACCTGAAGCAGGCCTTCAAATAATCCACGGCCAACGAAGTCTCTGGGCGGGACATAAGGGTGGGATGAGTTCCCGTTTGGGCTAGCCCGGCTCCGGCGGGCGGTGCTTTTCGGAGGTTGAAAACCCGTGTGCGGTTTGTTTTCGAGATAACAAAAACCGGGCCTCCGCTCCCTGCTTCTTTGGGATATTGCCTCAAACCGGGGAGCCGTTCTTTTGCCTTCTGCTGTCGATACTGCTTGCAGAGCGGCGGAAGCCTGCTAATATGCCGGACAGTTGATATTTTAAGAGGAATTGTATGGCGAGAATTTGTGAATTGACCGGCAAGCGCCCCATCAAGGGCAGCATCATTTGGCGCAGCGGCAAATCGAAGAAGAGTGGCGGCATTGGCACGCATGTTACGGCTATTACTAAACGCCGGTTCATGCCGAATTTGCAGCGGGTCAAAGCCGTGGTGGATGGCGAGGTGCGTTATATGCGCGTTTCCGCCAAGGCAATTAAGAAGGGCCTCATCGTCAAAGCCCCTAAGCGCACCTGGAAGAAGGAAGCGCCGGCGGTCAAGGCTTGATCCGGCGCATATTGTCCCCCCTCGCGGCTTTACGCTTTAGGCAATAGCGCGGCGGGATCTATCACGCGGGTCCACCGCTCCTGCTCGGAAATCGGAATCAGCCCCTCCTGCACCTTGCGCCAGGCCATTTCGCGCAGAGAGCGCCAGCCGAGTTCCCGCGCAGCTTTGCGGAGTTCCCCGGTTCGCAAGCCGGGCTGAATAAGGTCCATAATAGCTTCGTTGAGGAGGAAAAACTCGTAGATGGCCACGCGGCCCCGGTGGCCCTTGTGGTTGCACTCGACACAGCCGCGGCCTTTCCAGGCTTTAACTTCGCTGGCAGGCAGGGAAAGGGCGGTGGCCATTTCCTTGCGCGTGGCGTCCGCGATGGAATGGTCTTCCTCGCTGCAGTGACGGCAGATGCGCCGCGCCAGTCGTTGCGCAATGCTGCATACCAGCGAAGAGGCGATCAAATATGGTTCGATGCGCATCTCCAGCAGGCGCGTGACAGCGCTGACACTGTCGTTGGTGTGCAGCGTTGAGAAAACCAGATGGCCGGTCTGGGCGGCGCGGACGGCAATTTCGGCGGTCTCGAAATCACGAATCTCACCCACAAGCACCACGTCCGGGTCGTGGCGCAAGACCGAACGCAACCCGGCGGCAAAGGTCAGGCCGATCTGTTCGCGAACCTGGATTTGAACGGTGCCTTCGAGTTGGTATTCGATGGGGTCCTCGAAGGTGATGATCTTGCGGCCTTCATCGTTGGCCTGCGCCAGCGCGGCGTACAGGGTGGTTGTCTTGCCGCTGCCGGTGGGGCCGGTCAGCAACACCATACCCTGCGGCAACTGCGTCAACTGGGCCAGCACGGCTTCCTGGCTCGGTTCCATGCCGAGATGACTTAGATCCAGGAACAGGTTCTGCCGCCCGAGAATCCGCAGACAGACCGCTTCCCCGTATTTGGCGGGCATAATCGAGACGCGCAAGTCGTATTCTTCCTGCCCCGTCTTCATCGCTATGCGCCCATCGTGGGGCAGGCGTTTCTCTGCGATATTAAGCCCGGCCATGATCTTGAGCCGTGACACTACCGCCGGTTGCAATTGCCGCATATCGGCTGGCACCGGCACGGTCTCCAGAATGCCGTCCACGCGATAGCGCAGGCGGACGGAATTGGCGTAGGGTTCAAGGTGAATGTCGGTAGCCTTGAGCCGGAGCGCCTCCTGGAGGATTTGGTCCACAAAGGCCGAGACGGTGGCTTCGATCGCCGAGTCAGTTTCCTTGCCTTGCAGATCAAAGGTAATCTCCTGGCTGATCTCCGCGCCACCTCGATCTTCACGCAGTTTCTGGATAGTCTCGGCACCAAGACCGAAGTTCTTTTTAATAACGGCATGGATCGAACTGGGGGTGGCGAGCGCAATCTTGAAGCGTTTGCTCAACAGGAGACGCAAGTTGCCCTGTTCGATTTGGGTTGGCGGCTCGCTGAAGGCAAGGGTCAGGCAATCCTCCTCGAGGCGCACCGGCAGCAGATGGTAGTGAAAAATGAGTTTGATGGGCACCAATTCGAGGATGTCGCGCTTGAGGCCCAACGCAAAGGGGTCCACAAACTCCAAATGCCTGACGGCGGCCAGCGCGCGCCAAGTGTCCTCTTCGGAAGCGAAGTTCAGGTCCACAATCGCCCGGTGCTGTGGCAAATTGAGCCGCCGCTGGCGGCGTCGAACCTGCTCAAGCTGCGCTTCCGTAAGCTTGCCCTGCTCCAGCAGGAGATCGCCAGCTTCTTTGGGGCCGCTGTCCGGATTCTGGCTCATTGGATGGGAACCTCGAGTTCTTTCTTCACGTTCAAGGGCAAAATGTTGGTCTGCGCCGCCAGGTTCGTCAAGG
The DNA here is from genome assembly GCA_012517205.1 of Verrucomicrobiota bacterium. Lineage (GTDB taxonomy): Bacteria > Verrucomicrobiota > Verrucomicrobiia > Limisphaerales > UBA8199 > UBA8199. Next base: position 10,318 of record JAAYVL010000180.1, on the reverse strand, counting down.
TCATGGCCTGCATGGTAGCCTCAGCTATGAGGAGGTTGGTGGCAATGCGAGCACCGATGGGTGCCACCTGGTATGCCGCTCCCAATTTAAAAAGCGTACGTTTGGGATCGTTGCCGGTCTGGTAAAAACCGAGGTAGGTCACCTCGATTTTCCGGGTGGTGGGCGGCGGCACAGCTTTCGGAATAAAGTGGCGCGTGAAGAACGGATTCAGTGTGTTTGTAACATTGAGCGGGCCTGGTTCGGCTTCCGGCGAAAACAGGTTGACCAACCCTGCGACCGGTACGGTATCCTGAAGCGGGGTGGTGACGGCATCAGTGTCATGCAGTTCCGGAGCCTGGCCGCCGAGGTTGACCAGCGCCAGGATCAGCAGCAGCCACAAACCCACATGAGCGCAAGCGGCGAACCAGCGGCTTCTCAAGGCTTGTTTCACGACAGGCGGCATGGCTGCTCTACTCCCGCAATACCAGCCCGACTACCCGCAACCACACATGCACGTCGTCTGGTTTCTCCGGCGATTGTTTTTGTACCAAGAGCCGATCAATGAATAACACCGGCTTTTCCACCGGAGCCTTGAGCAAGCCCGCTGCCTGGATTTCTTCTGCCCGCAAGGGCAGGCATTGGAGGAAAGTCCCCGCGTTGGCTGCCGAACTGGTGAACTCGATCTGCACAGGCATTGCGACCAGTCGTTCAAAGCTATTGGTGGGGGCCGCATTCGTCAGCACCGGCGTTACCCCAAGCGAATGAATCGCCGTGAGCTGGCATTGAATCGCCGTCCGAAGCAGCCCGTCGGTGAGTGCCAGAGCGGCCCAGAGCAACGCCGGTTGTTTGACGTCGGCAGTATGTTCAGGAAACCCTCCGAAGACGGCTGGCGCGATCGTTACCTTCTGCTGCTTGGCCAGTTTGCTCAAGTCTTCCAGTTGTTTGCCGCGTTCGTTTTCATAGTCAACAAGCTGAAAGTCATTCTGGATCCGGGCACGGACGAGCGGGGCGAGTTGCAGACGGCCAATGGCCTGTTGCCGAGCGTTGTCCAACACCTGCAGGGCTTGGCGGGTTTCGCTGAGTTGGTTGGTGATATGCCGAAAATCCACAGTCTTTGCATTAGTCTGATCCAGTGAAACCAGGAGTTGATGCCAAGCTTCCTGGAGTGGCTTCTCCAGGTTCTCCGCCCGCTGCGCCAGCGGCCGCATGAAGAACAGATAATAGCCTGCCAGCACTAACCCGGCTACGGGGATGACCGCCCGCCGTTGATATTCTTTAAAGGGAATTCTCACGGCGCAATTGGATGGAGATTGTCCCCATTTTGCAGCGCGCGCCCACCGACTGCCCGTGCCGGCAAACTCGGCGGAGGTTTTCGAGGCGGCAACGGCTGCTGGAACTCCGTAGCCGCAAAGTCCAACGCCAACACAATGTTCCGATCCGAGATAACCACCTTGGACTCGGCCAGGTTCCGGCGCAAATCATCCGAGAGCAAATCCACTTTCGAGAATAGCCGCTGCTGTTTCAGCTCATCCACTAATTCTCGCCGCACCCGGCGCGCTTCATCGCCGCCGTCAGGAATACAGAGCTCGGCAATAAAGCCAGGCTTGGCTGGTGAAAGGTTTGTCGAAGTTCCCGCGGATGCCGATCGCTCCAGCGTCGCGCCGCCTGGGCTCTTGCCGTGGCCAGCTATCGTCGCAAATACATTGGTAGCGGACAGCGTATTGGTCAAGGAAAGTCCGGCAGGCTGGTTGAAGTAGCTCTGCTGATCAGCAAACAGCACGTACCAGAAGCTGCGGTTGCTGCGAGTCTGTTGAAGCAGAGTCAATGTCTTCAGCGTATCGAGTGTGTTCTGTTGGCAGGCAAACATCGGGCGGAAGCTTTCGTAATCCCGGTATAATTCGGCGGTCAGCGCATTGTTGGCTTCCACCGCTCCACGAGCGCATTGAAGTTTGCCTAATAGTGCTCGTTTTTGGTCTATAATCGAAGTCTGACGCCAGGTGCCGAACGCAAAAGCCAGCAGGCAAAGCACGACCAAACCCAAGCTCGCCACTTCCAGTCGTTGCCGGCTTTGACGCTTCCGCCAGGCAAGGCGATAATCTTCGGGCAGCAAGGAAACGGGTTGTGTGCTATAACCCAGCGCCTGAAGTGCAGCGCCAAAAGCAACCTCAAATTGCTTCGAGGGCTGCACCGTTTCGAATTGAGTGTCCTGGGGCCAAAGCTGGAAGTCCATCCCGGCCCGCGCTCTTAGATATTCGAGTAGCCCCGGTTGGCTGAATCCTCCGCCACAGGCGACCAATTCAAACGCGGCGGCGTCCGGCGCGAGTTCGGCATTGTGTTCGAACCACTCATTCAGTTGCCGCTTCAATTCCGCCACCCAGCCATCCACCACCCCGGCAAAGTCCGAACACGCATCCGGGCCGTTCAGGACATCCTGGGTGCGTTTCTGGGTTTCCGCGGTCTCTTCAGGACAACTTCGCAGCCGCGCGAGGGAGCGAGTGAAGAAATCTCCTCCCATCTGGAAGCTGGTGGCAAAGACGCCCTGACCCGCCAGGAGAATAACCAGGACGGTGGTCTGAGCGCCCAAATGCACCAAAATGGCACGGGATGACTGCGCATTGGCCAGGCGATAAGCGGCGATCAGGGCATTAGCAGTCGTAGTGACCTCGCACAGATCCTCCTGTTCGACCCCTAACCGCGCAATGCGATCGCGAATATCCCCCTCCTTCGCCCATGTCACCCAGAACTGCTGGCGTCCCTGGGCGGCGGTGTCGGTGCGGACAAAGTCATAGACGATCCGGCTTTCGCTCACGCCACTCAGCTTGACCGTTTCGTCCTGGATCAACCTGGCTACTTCGCTCTCCGGCGCCAGCGGCAGGTCAATGACTTGGGAAACAGAGGCGTGCTGCGGCAGGATCAACGCCAGCGGCGGCCGCCCCCATTCTTCCAGGGTGGCTTGCAAGTGCGTCTGGAGTTCTTCCGCCGCAACGAGGCCCTCGGCCTGCAAGTCAACCAGTTCCTCCTTGAGAATCCGCAGGCGGCCAAAGTCGCTTTCGGCCAGCAACAACTTGATGCAGCGGCTGCCGGCATCCAGCGCCAGCACCCGCCGCATCGGTGGCTGCCTTCGATTGAGTTTCGTCATAACCTGCGCAGAGCGTCCCGGAACAACTCCCCTGCTCTATTTTGAGACCGCCGTTGCATCCGTGGCGGAATTATCGTTGTCGTAAACCAGGAATTCGCCCGTGTCCTTAACAATCGTAGCCGTCACGAAAACCAGCAGGTAGCGCGGAATATCCCGCTCCGTCCGGCGCCGGAAAAACGCGCCCAAAATCGGGATATCCCCCAGCACCGGCACGGATTCAACGTAGGTGGACTTCTCCCGCTCCAGCACTCCGCCCATGACCACCGTCTCACCTGATTTGATGGCCACGCGCGTGGACAGTTCCTGCGTGCGGTAGGTCGGAAGTTTGATATCGAAACTGCTGGTCGCATTGCCCTGGGCGTTGACCTGGCTCACCGTGGTGTAGGTTTGCAGCAATACCTCCGTGTTCACCTTCGGGTTCAAGGCCAAAAGGATGCTTTCACCGTCGCCGCTTACGCTGGCCAGGACATTTAACTCTGCGCCGGCCGTAATCTTCGACGGCTTGCCGCTGGGGTAAATCGAGGAGGCACTGAAATACTGCTGTACGGTGGCCGAAACGCTGTATTCCTCGTAATAGTACTGCACCAAGCCATCGCTGACGAAGGCGGGGCGATTGTTGAGCACCGTCAGCCGCGGTGCGCTCAAAGTTTGACTTTCCCCGCTTTGTTCCAACGCACTGATAGTGGCGCTCAGATCCGAAGCTCCCAGCACATTAGTGAATACCTCCGAAATCCCTTTCCCCACCGCTGGATTTACCGAGCCAGAAGCAGACAGGGAATGAGGGAAGTTCCGGTTGTTTACCAATCCGGTGAAATCCTGTGGCATGACATTGGTAGCTCCTCGCGGACCAGTTTGCCACAGCACCCCCAGTTGCAGAAATGCTGGCTTGGAAACGGTGATAAACCGGGCTTCAATCAACACCTGCTGAATCGGACGGTCGAATTCCTTGATAATGTTCTCCATCACGCTCAGTTGCTCCGGCGTACCGCGGGCGACGACCAGGTTTCGCTCATAATCAATCATATACTTGGAGCCAGTGAACAGGTTGGTAATCGCCCGCTCCAGGGCCGGGAGGTCGGGCGCCTGATCGTTGACGAACCTCTGGAGCTTCTGAACTTCGGTGGTGGTGACCGTAGCCCCGGCGGTGGTCTTTGTTCGGGTGGCTTCCGGCGCACCGAACTCCGCCGGCAACACAAATCCTTTGCGCAAGCGGTAAAAGCGGGTCTCCTCCATCAGTCGTTTGGGGTCTTTGGCATCCACCACCCAAACCAGATCATCTCCCACCTGGAACTGCAACTCGTAGTTGCGACCGACATAGCGGAGAAATTCTCCCAACCGCACTTTGTCCAGATTGACGCTTAACGATTGTTTCAGTGCCGCCAGCGATTTGTCCGCTACAATGTTCACTCCCGCCGTCTGGCTGAGATTGATGAGCATGGTTTCGAGCGGGACATTGTCCAAGTGCACCGTCACCTCCTTCTCCAACACTTTTACCATCCGACCCTTTTCGCTCTCGAACTCGAACAGCGGCCCCTTCTCCCGCACCGTCTTGCCGTAAGTCTCCGGAACCCAAAGCGCGTTCTCGATGCGATCTACCGCATCGCGCACGTCTTTCTTGGCGGGCAGGCCGCGATCCCGGTTCTCCTTCAGCAGACTCGAAATGGTGGGGCTGAAGACCGAGTTCTTTGCGTCAATTTCCCGAATATCGTTTTCCAACGCCTGCTCCCGGCGCTGATGCGCAGCTTGGAGGACCCAGCCGTGAAGCCGCTCGACCAGCGAATTGTTGGGTGCCATTTCCCGTAACGCGTCGGCCTTGGTTTGCGCTTCCTCCCAGCGGCCTTTGCCGGCCAAGTCTAACACTTCTTTAATCTCAGAATCGTAGGATTCACTATACCGGGGCGAGCGCGGAGTTGGCTCCTTGGTTGGAGAATGTTGACAACCGGTGGATGAAATCAGCAGCAGCGCAACCGCCACCGTTGCCTTCGATATAGTACTTAGCCAGATTCGCGGAAGCATGGGTTATGATGGACGTTTTACCCGGCCATTTAATTCATGCGCCACAACAAAATGCAACCAGTTTCTCACGTGTTAATTCCGCTTGAACCGCCGCATGGTAGCCCGCTTGAGTTCGCGGTCAGCTTCCCGTCGTTTTAAATCCTCGCGTTTATCATACTGGACTTTCCCCTTGCCCACCGCCAAGGCCACCTTGACCTTCCCATTCTTCCAATAAAAGGCCAGCGGCACCAGCGCATTGCCTTTGATCGCCGCCAGGCCGAACAGCTTCCGAATTTCCGGTTTGTGCAATAGCAGCTTGCGCGGCGCTTTGGGCAGGTGATTCAACAGATTTCCGTGAGAATACTCGTCAATGTGCGCGTTGTAGAGCCACGCCTCGTTATTCTCCACCCGCGCGAACGCATCACTAATCTGCCCCTTGCCCGCGCGCAGAGCCTTGACCTCGGTGCCACGCAGCACGATCCCAGCCTCGAAAATCTCAAGGATATGAAAATCCCGCCGCGCTTTGGGGTTAGTCAGAATATCGGCCATAAAATCAACACAACTCACTCCGGGAGCGGCGTTTCCGCCGCCCCTCCTTCGCTGGCCGATTCGTCCCTCCCGCCGCTTCCGCGGCAACCCCTAACGCCGCCCGCGCTTCTTGGGGCCCGGCCGCACTAATGCCGACCACTCCGGCATTTCATACCCTATTTTGTCCTCGGCGATTTCGCGCAGCGCAATGTCCGCCGCTCCCAGTTGTCCCACATCCGCCAGGAGCGGGCGGCCCATCTTGCCCCCACCCGAAGAGAGCTGGCGCACGCGCCGGGAAATCAGGTTGACCAGAAGGTTGGGATTACCCACCTTCTCCAGTGCCATTTTTACTAGTTGAGCGTTCAAGACTTAGTGTCCAAAATAAAGCGGTGTATGTTAACACCTGCCCCCGCCAACGCAATACAAATATTTCAATTTTGAATGGTTGCCGCTGCCTCCGGATTTGGCTACGATAAGCACGCATGTCTGGCTCTATGAAGCGTCCCGGTTCTGTTACGGCTCAAGCGTTCAACCTGCCGGAATACCTCGCCACGCGCGTCGCCCTTGTGGATCGCGCCCTCGACCTTTTCCTGCCGGCCGCGACTGCCAAACCCGCCACCATCCACCGCGCCATGCGCTACTCGATCTTTGCCGGCGGCAAGCGCATTCGCCCCGCTCTGTGCCTCGCCGCCGCTGTCGCCGCCGGCGGCGACGAAGCCGAAGCGCTGCCCTTGGCGTGCGCTGTCGAATGCATCCACACCTATTCGCTCGTTCATGACGACCTGCCAGCCATGGACGATGACGATTATCGGCGCGGCAAACTCACCAGCCACAAAGTATTTGGCGAAGGAATTGCCGTGCTCGCCGGGGACGCCCTGCTAACCCAGGCCTTTGAAATTGCCGCCGGCTGCCGGGGCTGGCCTCGCTATTCGCATCAGACCATTATCTTGGAACTGGCCCGCGCCGCGGGCTCGCTCCAGTTAATCGCCGGACAGGTAGCCGATTTGGAAAGCGAAGGAAAACGCATTTCCGCCCAACAACTTCGTTACATCCATGAGCGAAAAACCTCGGCCCTCCTCGCTTGTTCGGTCCGACTCGGGGGGATGAGTGCCAACTGCACACCCGCCCAACTGCAAGCGCTCACCACCTTCGGCTCCAATGTGGGCCTGGCGTTCCAAGTGATTGACGATATTCTGGACGTAACCCAAACGAGCGAGAAACTCGGCAAGACCGCCGGCAAGGACCCCCGGGCGCAAAAAGCCACCTATCCCGCCCTCCTCGGATTGGACCGCTCACGCCGAATCGCCGACCAGTTAACCCGCCGCGCTTTCGCAGCCCTCCGGGGATTTAAAGGCCACGCCAGGGCTCTGGCAGCTCTGGCCGAATTCCTTTTGCGCCGGGACCACTAGCCCTGTCATAGAATGTAGGCTGGCCCACCGATAGAGCCAACCGATCCCTACCCGGCCCAAAGCGCTTGCGTGCCTGCTAACAGCCCACGCCCCACGCAGTTTCTACGGAGGTTACCGTCGGATACCGCCGACTTTACCCGGCAAACACGTTGAAAATGGATATGTGAGCTAACCTTTCCCACACTGACACACTAAAAATGCGGCGGATGCAGGCTAAGCTCTGGCAACGCCATAAAAAGTCATGGCTATATTCTTGCCTTCATGATGGAAGCGACTAGTTTTTCATTTCCCGCCAAAACGCGGGATATAGATAAGCATATGAAAAGTTATAATATTGCAGTCATCGGCGGCGACGGAACAGGGCCAGAAGTGGTCCGCGAAACTATTAAAGTCCTCAATGTTGCCGCGAAAAAATTCAATCTCAAGCTCAACTACACCGACTACGACCTGGGCGGCGATCGGTATCTGCGCACGAAAGAAGCGCTGCCCGACAGCGTGCTGGCAGAACTGCGGAAGTTCCCGGCTATTCTATTGGGTGCCATCGGCCACCCGGACGTGCAGCCGGGCATACTGGAAAAGGGCATCCTGCTGCGCATCCGCTTCGAATTGGAACAATATATCAACCTGCGGCCGGTCAAGCTTTACGACGAGCGCTTCTGTCCGCTCAAGAACAAGAAACCCGAACACATTGACTTCGTGGTTGTGCGTGAAAATAATGAAGGGCTTTACACCGGCTCGGGCGGGTTCACCTACAAAGGCTCGCCCCACGAAGTTGCGCTGCAGGCAAGCATCAGCACTCGTCCCGGAGTCGAGCGCTGCTTGCGCTATGCTTTCGACCTCACCCGCAAACGCAACAAAGAAAAGAAGCTGACGCTCTGCGGCAAAACCAACGTGCTGACCTTCGCGTTCGATCTCTGGGAGCGCGCCTTCCACGAAATCGGACAGAAAGATTACCCTGATATCAAGCGTGACTACGCGCACGTGGACGCCACCACCATGTGGTTTGTCAAGAATCCCGAATGGTTCGATGTCATCGTGACCGATAATATGTTCGGAGACATCATCACCGACCTGGGCGCGATGGTGCAAGGCGGCATGGGCATTGCCGCAGGCGGCAACATCAACCCGAAAGGCACGAGTATGTTCGAGCCGATTGGCGGCAGCGCTCCCAAATACACCGGCCAGGGAGTTATCAACCCGCTGGCGGCCATCTGCGCCGGCCAAATGATGCTGGATTTTCTGGGTGAAACCAAAGCCGCTCAAGCCATCGAAAACGCCGTCATCAAAATCACCCGCGAGAAGATAAAGGACCTAGCCGCGGGCAAGATGGGCTTCAACACCTCTCAGGTCGGAGACTTGGTTGCGGGGGCGCTATAAAACCAAGTCGAGGGAAAGCTCTGCCCCCGTAAGCCCTGACATGAGCCCAAACCTCCCGGGGATAGTTCTCTGACTATCTCCCGGGAGGGTGCAGTGGGTGTTATCGCGGATTGCGATGACCTGCCTGTGGCTTTATCCCCCGAAGCTTTTTGACGCACCTACGCTGCCAGTTGAAGCTATAACGCAAGCAGGCTTATAAAGCCGCTCGTTCAACCCTTGAGCTTGCGTTCGAGGATTTCGCCGACAAGCGCGGGGTTGGCTTTACCTTTACTGAGCTTCATGACCTGGCCTTTGAGGAAGTTCAAGGCGGCGGCCTTGCCAGCCTTGAAATCGGCAACGGGGCCGGGATGGGCGGCGATGGCCTGATCGCAGAACTGTTCGAGGGCACCCGCATCGCTTACCTGCACCAGGCCCTTCTTCTCTACAATCTGGCCCGGGGACTGGCCGGTGGCGAACATTTCCCCGAAAACCTCCTGCGCAATGCGGCTGCTAATCTTGCCACTGTCCACCAGGTCGATTAACTCCAGGATGCCGGTAGGCGGAAATTTCAAGTCGGCCAGCGTGGTGCCCGCCTCGGTGAGCTGAGCGCGCAAGTTGTTGATGACCCAGTTGGCGGCGGCTTTGGGGTTCCTGGCCTGCCGGGCTATGCCTTCGAAGTAATTTCCCAGGGGCACGTCCCAGACGAAAGTCTGCGCGTCGGGGGCGGGCAGTTGATAGTCACGCATGAAGCGTTGCTTGCGGGCCAATGGCAACTCCACCACCCGGCTCTTCACCTCAGCCAGCCACGCATCGCTTAGCTGGAAAGGCATCAAGTCCGGTTCGGGAAAATAGCGGTAATCATGCACGTGCTCCTTGGTGCGCATTTCCTCGGTGATGCCTGCCACATCGTTCCAACGGCGGGTAGATTGGATGAGTTGCCCGCCTTGTTCGAGCACCTTGACCTGGCGCGGAATTTCGTATTCCAACGCTTTGCGCACGCCGCTGAAACTGTTCATGTTCTTGATTTCGACCCGGGCGCCAAGCCGGTCCTGGCCACGGGGACGCACGCTCACGTTAACGTCGCAGCGCACCATGCCTTTCTCCATATCGCAATCGCTCACGCCACCATAGACCAGAATGTCCTTAAGGGCGTTAAGGTATTCGTAGGCCATTTCCGCACTGGTAATGTCCGGCTCGGTAACAATCTCCATCAGCGGCACGCCCGCGCGGTTAAAGTCCACCCCGCTTTCGCGGTCAAAGTGAAAGTTTTTGCCAACATCCTCCTCAAGGTGGGCCTGGATGATGCGCACCCTCGCAAGGCCGCCCTGAAACTCGAACTCGACGCAGCCATTTCGGGTCGAGGGGTGCTCATGCTGGGTGAGTTGGTAGTTTTTGGAAACGTCCGGGTAAAAATAGTTCTTCCGGTCGAACTTAACGTAGCGGTTCACGGTGCAGTTAAGCAGGAACCCGCTCAGCGCAGTCAGGCGCAGCGCCTCTTCGTTGGCGACGGGCAAGACGCCGGGCAGGCCCAGACACACCGGGCAAACATGGGTGTTGGGCGGAGCGCCGAACTCGTTGGCGCAGCCGCACCACATCTTGGACTTTGTCTTAAGCTGCACGTGGGTTTCCAGCCCAATAACCGCTTCGTATTCCATAATGCCGGGATAGTTACCACAAAAGGCCCCGGGAAGACACGGATAATTCTTGCCCGCTAAACCCAAATTTCGGCTCTTGCGACGGCTTCCTGAAAAAACACTTGCGCCCGGCGGGAGAAGCGGTTAAGTTGCGGGGCATGAATGGCAATTTAAACCTGCTGCTTAAGAGCGCGCTGCTGCTGTGCCGCGCGGCAGTCGGGTTGTAGCCTTTCATAAAAGCTTACGAACCCCCACTGCCGCAGCCGGTGGTGGGGGTT
>JAAYVL010000145.1 GCA_012517205.1 Verrucomicrobiota bacterium | reverse complement strand
TGTTTGTTATGTTTAATTCGGATGAGGGTTAATTTGCCTTGGTAGAGCGATTTTTGGGGTTGGCTACCCTGCCCGCTGGTTTAAGTGCCGATTTTCTCGTAGATGCGTATGTATTCCGAGACTACGCGGTTCCAGGAAAAGTCCGCGGTCATTCCATTGTGCCGGAATTGCTGCATCAAATGGGGTTCTTCGAACAGTGCCAGGGCTTTGTGGATGCTTTTAACCAGTGCCGCCGGGGAATATTCCATGAACTTGATGCCATTGGCCTTTGCGGAGTCTTCCCGGATGTCAATAACCGTGTCGTCCAGGCCGCCCGTAGCTCGGACGATGGGAATGGCGCCGTACCGGAGGCCGTACATCTGGTTAAGTCCGCACGGTTCAAACCGGGACGGCATCAGGAAAAAATCGCTGCCCGCTTCAATGCGGTGCGAGAGCCCCTCGTTAAACCCGATTTGTACCCCCACCTGGGAGGGATAACGGCGTGCCAAATCCCGGTACGCCTTCTCGAACGTTGGCGCTCCGCTGCCGACCACGATAAACTGCATCTTGGCGCCGAGGGTCTCCTCCAGCGCCGCGAGCAGGATTTCCACGCCTTTTTGTTCGGCCAAGCGGCCAATGGAGCCAAACAGCGGAATGTCCGCGCGAATCGGCAAGCCAAACTCCCGCTGCAATTCCAGCTTGTTCATCTCTTTGCCGCGCAGATCAGCCGCCGAATAGGCATGCTTTAAATGGGGATCGCTCTGGGGGTTCCATTCGTCCGCATCAACGCCATTTAGGATGCCAACCAGCGAACTGTTGCGCTGCCGCAGCAACCCATCCAGACCGCACCCCATCTCTTCGGTAGTGATTTCACGCGCATAGCGCGGGCTCACGGTGGTGATGATATCGGCATATACGATACCGGCTTTCAGGCACCCCAACTGACCATAGAACTCCACGCCGGCGAGGTTGAAATATTCCGCGGGGAGGTTGGTGAGCCCGTATTGGGCGGCCGGAAAGAGTCCCTGATAGGCCAGGTTGTGAATGGTGAGGCAAACCTTGGGGCCCTTCCCCTGCCCGGCCGTTCGGCGGTGATGGTGAAGGAGCAACGCGGCCAGGCTGGTTTGCCAGTCGTGCAGGTGCAGCGCTTCCGGCTGCCACGGCAAATGCAGGGCCAGGTGCGCGATGACTTTGGAGAAGAAAACAAAACGCTCCGCATTGTCGGGATAATCCACTCCGTCAGCTTGGTACAGCCCCGGCCGCTGATAGAAATCCGCCTGGTCCACGAAATACAGGGTGAGTTCCGGGCTGGGGTTGAGGCTCCAGAGCGAAGCGGCCACACGCCGTTGGCCCAGGGGGAAATCCAGCGGCAACTCCACTGGTTTGAGGTCGGGAAAGCGTTCGCGAATCCCGGCGTAGAGCGGCGTCACTACTCCCACTTGCCGGCCGGTCCGCGCCAGCGCCTTGGCCAGGGCGCCAACCATGTCCGCCAGCCCGCCGGTTTTTGAGTAGGGATAGACTTCGCTGCTGGCGTGCAGGATTCTCATGTCGTAATCCGCTCGGTCTTGAGATAAGGCTGCAGCGCCGCCGGCACGGCCAGGGTTCCATCGGCCTGCTGGCAGGTTTCCACCAGAGCCACAAACAGCCGGGCCAGCGCCGTGCCGCTGCCGTTCAAGACATGCGGGAACCGGTTGTCACCCGCTTCGGTCTTGAAGCGCAGATTCATCCGCCGCGCCTGAAAGTCTTCGCAATTCGACACGCTGGAAACCTCCAGATAGCTCCCCTGCCCCGGGGCCCACACTTCGAGGTCGTACGTCTTGGCGCTGGCGAAGCCCATGTCGCCCGTGCACAACAGCACCACGCGATAATGCAACCCCAGCGATTGCAGCACCCGCTCTGCGCCCGCCACCATCTGTTCGTGCTCGGTATAGCCGTTTTCGGGTTTTACGATGCTGATCAGTTCCACCTTGTCGAACTGATGCACGCGGATCATGCCGCGGGTGCCCACCCCCGCGGCGCCGGCCTCGCCGCGAAAGCATGGCGTATAGGCGCAGTAGCGGAGGGGCAGCGCGCTTTCTTTCAGAATCTCCTCCCGGTGAATATTCGCCACCGGGGTTTCGGCGGTCGGAATGAGGTAAAGTTTGCCCAGCGTGCCGGCATCCAGGCCTTCCTGCACGCCGTAATACTGGTCGGCAAACTTCGGAAACTGCCCTACCCCTTCCAGGCACTGCGGCCCCACCATGTAGGGCGGCGATACTTCGGTGTAGCCATGGGCGGAGGTGTGCAAGTCCAGCATGAATTGGATCAGCGCCCGTTCCAGTTTCGCGCCCCAGTTCGTGTACAATACAAAGCCGCTGCCGGATAACTTCGTTGCCCGCTCGAAATCCACCAATCCCAGCTTCTCGCACAGTTCAACATGCGACTTCGCCGGAAAGGCAAAGGAGGGCTTTTCGCCATGCACCCGGATCACGGGATTATCTGCCGCTTCCTTTCCCGGCGGCACCGTCGCGTGCGGCAGGTTGGGCAGCCGCAGCATCAATTGATTGCGCGCCGCTTCCGCTTCCGCCGCCCCCCGGTCCAGCGCCGCAATCCGGTCACCCAACGCGCTGGTTTCCCGCTTTCGCGCTTCCGCTTCCTCCGTTTTCTTTTGCCCCATCAGCGCGCCGATTTCCTTCGACACGCGCTTGCGCTGGGCTTTGAGCGTTTCGACCTCGCTCACTTGCCGGCGCCACTGCTCGTCCAGCTTCAGCAAATCATCAATGAGGCGCTCATCGCCCGCGCCCCGCGCTGCCAGGCGCTGGCGCACAAAGTCGGGCTGGTCACGTATCAATTTGATGTCGAGCATCGGCGCATTATAGGCGCGCGCGCGGCTCCGGCAAGAATGAAGGGACGGCGGGCCGCCACGCGCTCCTTTTTGTTCTTGTCTTTGCGCGCAACTTGTGGCGCCATGCGCTTCCATGAACGAAACTTCCTCCGCTGCCGGAATCAGCCGCCGCCGCTTTCTGGCGGCAACCGGATTGGTCCTTGCCGCGCCTCCCCTGTTCTCTTCCTGCGCTACGCGAATATCCAGCCGGATCCCGCCCTCTGAACGCATCACCCTGGGCATCGTCGGGTGGGGAATGATGGGCCCGGCCAACACCGACGCCTTCCTGAAAATGGCGGATTGCCAGGTGGTGGCCGCCTGCGACCTTGACCAGCATCATCTCCAGGCGGCGCTGGATAAAATCAACGGCCATTACGGAAACCGGGACTGCACCCCCTACGCTGATTACCGGGAAATGATGGCCCGCAAAGACATTGACGCGGTTATGCTGGCCGTGCCGGATCATTGGCACGCGCTCACGGCCATCGAAGCCGCCCGGAATCGGAAAGATATTTATGGCGAAAAGCCGCTGGCCCGCACGGTTGCCGAACAGCAGGCCATCGTCAAGGCGGTCCAGAAAAACCAGCGCATCTGGCAGACGGGTTCGTGGCAGCGATCGCAAAGCTCATTCCGCAAGGCGGCGGAAATCGTGCGCAACGGCCTCATCGGAAAAGTCACCCGCGTGGAAGTCGGCCTGCCGAGCAAGCACCATGATTTTGCCGGGACGGCCCCGGCTTTGCTGGCGAAGTTCCGGGGTTCACCGAATGATCCCGAATACCTGGCAAAGATCGTTCCAGGCAGCCCGGAGTGGCAGATCGCGGTGACTTCGCCCCCGCCGGAGCTGGATTATGAAATGTGGCTCGGGCCTTCCCGGGTGGAGCCTTACATCCAGGTGCGCATCCACATGAACTGGCGCTGGAACTACAATATTGGGGGCGGTCAGTTGCTGGACTGGGTGGGGCATCATTGCGACATCGCCCACTGGGGGCTTGGTTTCGATAACGCCGGGCCGTTTGAGGTCGAAGGCCACGGCGAATTCCCGCCTCCGGACGCCCTTTGGAACACCTGCACCAAATATCGCATTACGCTCAAGTATCCGAACGACGTCACGATGATTATGGCCGGCGGCCATGCTGATATTCGCGGGGGCACCAAATGGATCGGTACCGACGGCTGGGTCTGGGTGGATCGCGGTGGATATGACGCTTCCAATCTCGACTGGTTCGCCCAAATTCCCCCCGATCGCTACAAGGTGCGGCTCTACCGGTCGGACAATCACCAGCGCAACTTCATTGATTGCGTGAAGTCACGCCAGCCCACCATTACTCCCGTCGAGACCGCGCATCACTCCGCCCTGCCCGGCCATCTGGGGCTCATCTCCATGCTCGTGGGGCGCAAGATTAAGTGGGACCCAGTCCGGGAGCGCATCCAGGGAGACCCGGGGGCCAGCAAACTTCTTACCCGCCCTTATCGCCCGCCCTGGAAGCTGGGCTAGGCAGCCGCCCGCGACAAGGGCGGTTCACGGCCGGAGCAACTCCAACAGGGTGACGGAGTTGGGCTGAAGGGTTTGCTCCCAGGCAAGGTGCAGGCCTGAGATTTTGCCCGTGCGGACAACCGCCAACTCAGCTTTAGCCGGGTCATGCCAGGCATTGCTGTGGGTGGCATCCACCACGGACTCCTGCCAACGCCCGTCCTTCAGGGCTTCCGGAAGCGAGTTGACGCGGAGCTGAACAGGCCTGCGTAGAGCATAGCGGTCGCGGAAGTTGACGAGGACAACCGCCAGGCGACCCGCCGGGGCATCCCAGGCGGCGACGGCGGAAACGTCGTCGTCGCCGCCCGCCACCGGCAGCCAGTCGCCACGCAGGCTGTTGAATATCTTTGCCACGTTGTAGGCGGCTTTGGGGAGGTTATCCTTCATCAACAGGCTGTAGTCGCCGCGGAAGCTCATATCATTTTGCTTCACGTAGAAAAAGCAGGGCCGGTCTATGCGCGCGGGCAGAAAGGCCCGGGTAATGGAATTGGCGCACCAGGCGGCCCCCAGTTCGTGGTCTTGTGGGCGGTCTGCCCACCAGGCCTCGTTCCATTCGGTAATCATGAAGGAAGTCACAGAGCACTTAAGCTCGGGCAGGTCGGCCAGATAGGCGCGAAAGGCCTCGGCTTCCTTGACGATGGTTTCGGGCGGCTGGAAGTATTCATGCCAGCTCACAAAGTCCAGCGGCAGCTTTTCCTGCCGGCACCAGAGCATGAGGCCGCGCGCAAAACCCCTGCCGTGCTGGCAATGGCCGTATTCGGAGTTCTCGAAGGGGCCGCTGGCCAGGGCGGGGCCGCCAACCTTCGCCTGCGGATCGGCACGCAGCACCCCGCGCGCGGTGGCGCGATAGAGTTTGCAGTAAGCCTCGAACCGCCGGACAACCTCCGCATTCGGCTCCTCCTTGCCGAGCGCGGACGTGTAAAGCTGCCGGAAAGTTTCACTGCCTGTGTCCGCGGAGCCGGGCTTGAGCCAGCCGGCATTGACTTCGTTCCAAACCTCCCAGAAAGGGATGCGTTTGCCCCGCTGCGCGCTGTGCTGGGCCGCGCGGAAGCAAAGCTCTTCCCAGGCGGCGTAGTCTCGGGGCGCGCTTTGGCGTTCGTGGTTGGTCACGGCGTCAAGAACTTGCGGCATGTAGGATACCGCCAGAATGGGGTCCGCCCCGATGGCGGCAATGAAATCCACGCGCCGGTCGAAATCCGTCCAATCATAAACCAGGTTGGTCCCCTGCCCTGCTTTCAGGACGCCGGTGAAAATGTTGTCCATGCGGAACCATTTGAAGCCGCCTTCCTTGAGCTTGCGCGCGGTGGCGGCTTCATAATCAGCCATTCCGCCCCCCTGGCTCAGGCCGACGATGCCATCAGGCACTTTGCCCGCCGGATGCCCGCCATCCACCGAAAGGACCCGGCGCTCCCTTGCCCGCCGGGCATCAATGATAACCCAGTTAGCCTGCTCGAACTTGTTTCCACCCTGCACATGGGCATAGACCTGGACGGCCACCCGCACCCGGGCGCCGGGCACCGCCGACTCGCTCAAGACAGCCAGGGCGGGATGATCATTATCATAACGGCATTGCAGGACGCCGTTGACATACACCTCGCCTCCATCCCCGCAGCTAATCTGGAGGCCGACCACTTTGCCCGCGGTGGCCTCCGCGTTGATGGTGGCAGGAATCTCCAGTTCGGCCACCAGCCAGCGGAACTTCTGATCCTCCGGGCAAACCTCGCCGAGCTTGACCTCTTGACCCTCAGCATAGTTTTGGGGCGGCTGGGTTTGGCGTTGGTCCGATGGCGAAAGGACGCGCCACTGAGCCGGCGCGGCAAGCGTGGCGGCCAGAAGAATAGCAGCGCAGAGTAAGCGAATCATGGTTATCGCGGTTCAGGCAAAAATAGAGCATAGTCCCGGCAGCGGCGCGAATCATTTATGGCAAATCTTACCCCGATAGCCGGAACTGCTGTTCTTAAAAGCGTGGGCAGGGAGAGTGTCTGGCCAGGGGTTTCCAACTGCCGGGAGTTAAGCGCGTTAACAGCACTCAGGAAGGGCATTTCATCCAGCCTTGGCTTTGGCCTGGTCGAGCAGAGCCCGGGCGCGCTTGGCCAGGTCGTCGTTGAGGGTGGCTTGTCCCGCCTTGTCCAGGGGGCCGAGCAGGCGCGCGGCCAGCCGGGCTGCGTTTTGGCCTTTCAACAGCCTGGCGGCCATCTCCACCACCGCCGAGCTGGCTTCTTCCCGGGTGCCGGGCTCGTCCAGGTACGGCAGGGCCAAGTCCACCGCCTCGACGGAGGTGAGCGTGCCCAGGGCGGCCAGCAGAAGTTTCTTTCCTTCGTCATTGGAGGCCAGGGCCGCCGCCTCGCGGCACATGGCCAGGCGTTGATCCACCGGCAGGTCGGGCAGCCCGGCCAGGCGCAGGCAGCCCCGCAGGCAGATCATCTGGTCAGTTGCGGTGGTGGCGCTTCGGGCCAGCGCGAGCAAGTCGGGCGCGGCATCGGCGGTGCCCCAATCGCCGAGCACGCGGATAGCCGTGGCGCGGATTTCGGGATTGGGATCGCTAAGGGCGCCGCGCAGCGCTGAAAGGGCCCGAGGACCGCCGAGCGCGCCGAGCACGCGGAGCAACGCGCACTTCCGAGGCGGCGAAGCCTGCGCCAGGCGGGCTTCCACCTGGCTGACACAATCCGCCGAGGCGGGAGCTTTCAAGGAGACGGCCCGAATGGCCTGCTCGGCAGCTTCCACTTCCGCCGGATTTGCCGCCCCCGCCAGCAAATCGAGCAACCGTGGCAATTCGGAAGGTTCGGCCAGTTCGCCGAGCTTCCGGATGGCGGCGAGCCGCAACTCCGGCTCCGCTCCGGTGGCGGCGGCAAACAGCGCGGGGACGGCCGAGGCCATGCGGCGGCGCGCAATCAGATCCAATGCGGCGCCGCGCTGAGCTGACGGACCATCAGTCAGCAGCCGGATAATAGCGTCATCCGCCTCCCGCCCCGGCAGCCGGGCAAGCCCGTCCTGGGCGGCGGCTGCGATGTCTGGATCGGAGTCTCCCATGAGATCGAGAAACACCGGCAACGCCGCGGCACGCCCAAACTCCGCCGCGGTGCGCAGAGCCGCAACCCGGACCGTCGTATCCCCGCTGCGCGCGGCCTCGCAGAGAGCGGGCAGGGCCGCGGCATCGCCCCGTCGGGCGAGGGCCTGGATCAGGAGGACTTGCCGGTCGGCGCCCTGCCCTGCCAGCGCGTCGGTTAGGATGTGGGTGACTTCCGCGCCGGGCATTTCACCGGCAGCGGCGATTGCGACGAGAAAGAGGTCCAAGTCGCCGGCCCGGATAGATGCCTTCAGCAGCGGCCAGCCTGCTTGCTTTCGCGCGAGAATCGCGCCGCGCAAGGCGGCGGCCCGCACAGGAGGCGTAATTGAGGCCGTGCGCAAGCGGTCGTAGATCCGAATGGCGCGCTTGTGATTGCCAAGGGCGCTTTGCTCCTCAGCGCAACGCAACAGGCCGTCGCAAATGGCCGGCTGGCGGCCGGCCGGGGCCTTGGGCAGGGCGTCCAGGAGCGCCTGGGCGGCGGTCGCGTTGCCGATGCGGCCCAGGGACCAGGCCGCCGCCTGGGCAACTTCGGAATCGGGATCCCGCAGCAGCCGCGTCAGGAGCCGAACGGCCTTGACATCGCGGCGGACGCCGATGCTGCCGATGACGCCGACCCGCAGGTGGCCCTGGAGCTGGCCAGCCGCGTCGCGCAGAGCCTTCTCCACGGCGGGATCGGGAATGGTTTCCAGGGCATAGCGGGCCATGTGGGAAAGCCGCTCGTTGGACAGCAGTGCGGCCAGCGGGGCGATGGCGTCCCGGGCCCCGAGCCGGCCCAGTTCGCGGCACGCAGCAGCCTTTTCCGTTTCATCAGCCCCGGAAGCCAGCACGGCGAGCAGTTGCTTGACGGGGGCGGCCGCAGGGGACGGGACGGTTTTTGCGACTGCGGCGGTGACGCCGCCCATCAGCAGCAGGGCGAACAAAGGAAGGCGAATACCGGGCATGGCAAAGCCAGTTCGAACGCGGCGGGCGGGCGCGGGCGCCGGGGGCGGAGCCAAGCAGGAGGGATCGGCCTCGACGAACTCCCGGAAGGGCACTGGTTGAAACATTAACCGAGTTTAGCCGGGCCGTTTCGGCTCCGCAAGCCTGCCGCCCCGGGGCGCTCCCCTGCCCGGCCCCGGCGGCTTACCGGATGGCCTGCTGGATTTGCTCAAACACTCCGCCCGCTCCGAAGTGGGTTTTCTGCGCCTTTTGCCAGCCGCCAAAAACCTCATCAATGGTGAACAGGTTGACCTTGGGAAAGGTGCCGGCATGCTTTCGCGCGGCGGATTCCAGGCGCGGCCGATAACCGTGCTTCGCCACGATTTCCTGGCCTTCCGGGGAATACAGGTACTCGAGATAAGCCTGGGCCACCACGCGCGTCCCGCGCCGGTTGACCACCCGATCCACCCACGCCACCGGCGGTTCCGCCAGGATGCTTAGCGACGGAATAACCAGCTCGGCGCCCCCCGGACTGGGCTCTTTCAACAAGAGCAGCGCCTCATTTTCCCAGGCCACCAGAACGTCGCCAAGATTTCGCTGGGCGAATGCGGTCATGGCGCCGCGCGCCCCCGTCTCAAGAATTGGCACGTTCTTGAATATCCGGGCCACAAATTCCCGGGCTTTCGCCTCGTTGCCGCCCCACTTCTTCAGCGCATAGCCCCAGGCCGCCAGGTAATTCCAGCGCGCACCCCCGGAAGTCTTCGGGTTGGGCATGATAACCGATACCCCCGGCCGGGCCAGGTCATCCCAGTCCCGGATCTGCTTTGGATTCCCCTTCCGCACCGTGAAAACTATCGTCGAGGTGTACGGAGCGCTGTTATGCGGCAGCCGCTTCTGCCAGTCCCGCGGCAGCAACGTCGCCTTTTCCCAAAGCGCATCCACGTCATAAGCCAGTGCCAGCGTCACCACATCCGCCGCCAAACCATCAATCACCGCCCGCGCCTGCTTCCCCGAACCGCCGTGCGACTGTCGGATGACCACCCCCTCCCCGGTCTGCTCCTGCCAATGCCGGGCAAACGCCCGGTTGAACTCCAAGTACAGCTCGCGGGTCGGATCATACGAAACATTGAGCAAGGTAATCTCCTTCCCCACCCCCCAACTCGCCGCCCCCGCCAGCAAAGCGACGGCCAACCGCATCGCGTACCGCATGTCCATGCCGCCAATGTCCCCTGCGCCGGCTCAAAAAGCCAGCCGAATATTCCCCGGCCTTCAGGTGAGGTTGGCCCGGTACCAATCCATCGCCAGGGCAAGCCCCCCCTCAATATCATGGGTGGGGGCATAGCCCAACAGCCGTTGCGCTTTGCTGATATCCGCCAGCGAATGCCGCACATCGCCCGCCCGAAACTCCCGGTAAACCGGCTGCTGCATCGGGAGCGCCGCATCCTTCGCCCGCAAGGTAAGCTGCAGCGAATGGAAAAGCTCGTTGAGCGTCGTTCGTTTCCCCAGCGCGACGTTGTAAGCCTCGTTGACCGCCTCGGCGTGGCCGGTCGTGGCCGCCAGCAAATTCGCCTGCACCACATTCGCAATAAAACAAAAATCCCGGCTCGTCTCGCCATCCCCATTGATATAAACCGGCGCCTGCCGCAGCATGGCGGTAATCCATTGTGGGATCACCGCCGCGTAAGCGCCCGTCGGGTCTTGCCGCGGCCCAAACACGTTGAAATACCTCAACCCAATGGACGCAAAACCATACGCCTGCGCAAACGTCTGCGCATAAAGCTCGTTAATCGCCTTGGTCGCCGCATACGGCGAAAGCGGCTTGCCAATCCGCTCTTCCGTAATCGGCACCGCCCGGTCATTGCCATAAATCGCGCTGCTCGACGCATAAACGAAACGCCGGGCCTTTGCGTCCCGCGCCGCCACCAGCATGTTCAAAAACCCCGTCACGTTGGCGCGATGCGCCCCGAGCGGGTCGTTCATGGACAGCGGCACCGACCCCAGCGCCGCCTCGTGCAGAACAAAATCCACTCCCGCACAAGCCTCCCGGCAAGTCTCCAGATCCCCGATATCTCCCTCCACCAGGCGAAATCCCGCCCACTGCCGGGCGCTGACCAGGCCCTTCACTTCCGCCAGGTTCTTCCTCTTCCCGGTGGAAAAATTGTCCAACCCCGCCACCCGCTGATCCAGCTTCAGCAAGGCTTCCAGCAGATTGGAACCAATAAAGCCGGCCACGCCGGTTATCAGCCACGTCCGGGGCGCGGCTCGCAATTCCGTTTGCAGTCGGTCGTAAGCGGTTCCAGCCATTCCGTGTCGCGTTCGCAGGTTTATTCGGATCTCAAATCACTTCACGTCGTCCGGAAAAAGACGGCCAAAATCAACTTCAACCGGAGCGTTCCCGCTGATCACGCGGCAAAGGCAGCGCATGAGCGGCAACTCGTCGCGCCCCAGCAACCCGCGCGCCTCCAGCCCGGGCAGCGCCCTGGCAATCTGCGCCACCACCAACGCGCTTTCCAGCGTCTCCCCGGCCATCTCCGCGCGCGCTTCCTCATAGCTCATCCCCTTGCCCAGCAGCCGCCCTAAACGCACCGTGCGCCCCCCCATGCACGTCACATACTGATCCCCCACGCCGGGCAGCGAAGTGACCATGGCCGGATTCCCGCCCAGCAGCGACACCAACCGCGCCATCTCCCGGGCGCTGGCGCCAAAAAGCGCCGCGGCAGGATTATGATTCCAGGCATCCGCCGCATCCGGCCCCCCCAAACGATCCAGCATCCCCCCCGCCAGCCCCACCGCCAGCGTATAGGCATTCTTCAGCGCCACACAGACCTCCACGCCCACAACATCCGTCGAAAGCGAAATATGATAATACGGCGTCTTGAACAACTGGCGCAAAACCGGCAGCGCCGCGGCATCGCGCGACGTGAAATAGACGCAGGTCTGCCGCCGCCCGGCCAATTCACCGGCTATGCAAGGCCCCCCAATGGCCGCCAGGCTCACCTGTCCCCGCACCGCGGGCGGCAATTCGTCAGCCAGAACGTCCGGAAGAATGCGCAGATGCCCCTCCGCAGAGGCCTCCAACCCCTTGGTAACGGCGATGATCTTCATGCCCGGCTTCACATGCGGGGCCAAAGTGCGCCCTATCCAGCGCACCCCGGGCGAACTCACCCCGCTGACAATCACATTGACCCCCTCCAGCGCCTCGGCGAGCTGCTCCACATAATACGGCCGCACATTGTTGGGCAGTTGCCGCCGCAAACGAGGATGCCAGCCCTTCTCCAAACAGGAGGCGATAATCTCATTGTCCAGGTGAGTGCCGACTAAACGAACCTGGTGGCCGTTATCGCTCAAAGGCCAGGCCACCGCCGTCCCCATCAATCCCGCGCCTAAAATTGCGACATCAGACATGGTCTGCTCCGTTTCGACTGAAAATCATGGCTAATCTCATGACCGGCGCATTGTCCGCAAACGGATGCCGAAAGTCCAAACAGAATTGATAAAGTTAACGAGAAACAAGCACCACCCTGGCAATCCTCTCTCACCACACTCGCCAAACGCACCAACCCGGAACCCTGCAAGGGTTCCCGGAGATAGCCCAGGGTCAGCGAGGCACGAGCGCCACCCTGGGTAACCCGTCCCAAAATATCAATCCCCCCTCTCCTCCGCCTGCGGAGGAGAGGGAACGGGGGAGAGGAGGTTCTCGGGACCACCCACACAAGGGACGACGTGGGTGCGAGAGCCCGGGCATGGAAGCTCGTCAAATACGAGTCGCGCCTGTCAAGTGCCTGCCCGAACGTCAACCTCGTTATTTACGGTGGCTTGGCTACAGGCAACCCAGGCGAGCGCGTAAAGGTTTTTCACAACCGCCAGACAAGCGGCCCCCGAGCGCCGCGTGAGGGCACGCGGCCTGCAGGAAATGAAAGCACGCCGCGGCAGCCCCCATGCCCTCTCGCAGCACCGCACTCCCGGCAAACCACAGGCCCCCTCGCATCATCCCGCCCCCTGTAGGCCGCGTGCCCACACGCGGCGCTTTGCACCGGCCTGCCACCCCCAACCCCCAAAAATTGCCCTTGCGCGAAGGCACCCCGCCCGCCAGCCTTCCCGCGTGGGCTCGGGGTGGCGACGGCGGGGACTTCCAGCCCAAGAAATGGCAGGAAGCCGAGTCGCCCTCCGGGGCGATGACAGAACGACAATAAAAAAACAACAAAAAGGAACTACGTTATGAAAATACTAACCTCTCCGCGCACGGGCAGCCTGGGCGCGGAAACATATTACCAATCTCCCTTCGGCGTGTGCGCCCGGCGGCGCACCGTCCCCCGGGACCGACCCTCGGAGCGCAAGGCGGCCGCGCGGTCGTATTTTGGGATTTCCTCGCGGGAGTGGGGCCTCAAGCTCACCGAAGCGCAGCGCGAGCGTTGGAACGCCGCGGCGCTGCATGTTCCCAGCCGGCCCTGGATGGGGCAGTATTCGCACTTAAGTGGGCAACAGTTTTGCGTCCAGATCAACAGCACCCTGCGGGGGCTGGGTCTGGCGCCGGTGGAGGAACCGCCCGCCCCGGTGGTCTTCGGCCCCAATCCCGT
>JAAYVL010000111.1 GCA_012517205.1 Verrucomicrobiota bacterium | reverse complement strand
TAAGCCTCGACTCCCAGGTCGAACGCGGTCCGCGAAGTCAGCGCCGACTTGGCGCCGGCGGGCTTGGCTGCCGCTTCGGCTTCAGCCCCCGCCAACAGCACCATAGTCAACAGGCCGGCCCATGCCCTGCAGGCAAGAACGCGCCTCGTGGCTTTAGCCCTCACCGGCCTCATCCCGAGTGGATGCGGTCTACTAAAGGGGACTCGGGCCATGGCGTCACTGGGCGAACCTCCGTTCATGTTTCATGCCGCGCAGCGCGCCCGGGTCAGGCTTGCCCTGTCCGCGCTGATTCCGCGGTTTTGGTTCCGCCGGACGGATACGGCCGATAATAATCCTTATAGCGATAATAATAGTAGTCCTCGGAACTTGGGCGGACTGCATTGAATACAAGCCCGAGCAACCGGACCTGGCGTTGATACAGCGATTCAAGGGAGGCGCGAGCCACGCGGGCCGAGGTAAAAGCTGCCCGGAGCACGAAAATCACGCCGTCTATCTGCGGCGCCAGGCAGGTTACGTCGTCCGCCGCCATCACCGGCACGGTATCGAATATCACATAGTCGTACCGGCTGGCGGCGTCCCGCAGGAACCGTTGGGTTGCTTCGCTGATAAACAATTCGCTCGAGCGGGCTGTGAAGGTGCCCGCGGGAAGAATGTGCAAATTAGCAATCTTCGTGGCGCTTACCGTCGTTTCCCAGGCAGTGCCTTTGGCCAGCACATCCGACAAGCCCGGCTCGGGCGAAACGCCAAAAAGCCGGTGCAGCGTGCCTTTGCGCAAATCGGCGTCAACCAACAGCACGCGGGAACCGGCATTGGCCATGGTGATTGCCAGGTTTGCTGCGGTGATAGATTTGCCATCGTTCGGCACCGAACTGGTTACCAATATGGTTTTGGGGCGGTTTCCCGCCTCGGTCATATACAACAGCGAGGAACGAAGATTTCGGTACGCTTCGACGAATGAATGGCGTGTATCCTCTGGCAAGATCAGGCTGGGCTGCCTCTTGGAAGCAACCAGTTTTTCTCGGGGAACCTGCCCCAAAACATTTTCATCAAACAGGTCCTGCAGCTCCGTGAATGAGCCCACGCGATCATCCAGCCGGTCCAGCACCAGCAACAACCCAAGGCCCAGCGCCAGCCCCAACAGGGCGCCGTTCACCGCACCCTTCCACAAATCGAGCCGCGCCGCATAGGCTGGCGACGCCGCCTCGATAGTTTCGACGCTCTCCGGGCTTATTTCTTTGTTGACATCCAGCGTCTGCATGGTGGCCAGCAACTGGTCGTAGAGCGCCCGGATTCTCTGCACATTGGCCTTCAGTGCCTGGTATTCCGCATTCTTATGCTGAAACTCCTGGTTCCTGGCATCCCAGGCTTTCAAATCTTTCTCCAGTATCTCAATCTCCACGGCCAGCAGTTCCTTGCGGTTCTTCAATTGTTCCTCGCTTTGCGTGCGCAAAATCTTCAGCAATTCTTCCCGGCGGGCGATGTCCTCCTGCATGGCGATCATTTTGGGATGATTGGGGCGCAGATAACGCCCAAGCTCCTGCTGCTCGACTCGCAACAGCAATAATTGCTGCTGCGCCTGGAGGTAGGCGGTGTCTCCCCGATCTCCGGCGGCTGTTGAACTCTGGCCAGGTGTTCCGCCTGCCGTTAATGCAACGGCATTAGTATCAGGCAGAGAATCGTTTCCTTCCGCCAGCGGCTCATTCCCCAGAGAAAAAGTGCCGCCCGCCGCCTGCCGCCGTGCCAGGTTCTGATCCAAGGTCAACCTTTGCAGCAATGCGTATTCTGACTTTAACGTCACCAACCGTTGATACAGCGTGGTCAGGTAATGAGCCGGGCTGTTGCCCTGCTCCTGGGTCAGCATCATGCTGTTAGTGCTTTGGAACTGCACCATCTCCGCCTCGGCACGGCGTAGATCCTTCTCAAGCCGCATCACCTGCTCGGTCAGGCCGGCCACCGTCGTGTCGGAAGTCTGGCTCCGCATTTCCTTCTTCAGCGCGATGTATTCGTCCATGCACGCCTGCAGGAATGCCTGCGTGTAGTCCCGGTCGCAACCCGTGGCCTGCAATACGAAAATCGTCGTCTTGGGCAACACCGAAACATTGAGTGCTACCGCATGCCGCCCGATCTCGGGCTTCTGCGCGCTCACCCGCTCATGCGCGCGGTTAACCACCACGCCGCACTGCATCAGGGCGGCCTGGGTTCCCAGGAAATTGCTTAATTCCTCCGAATAGAGGGATGCCGGCTGAATGGCCAGCTTCATGCTGACAATCATCCGCCCGACCGAGACGTAAGACGGAGGCGCATTCCACAGCAGAACAATCTTGATTATCGCCCCCGCCATTGCGCCCAGAACCAATACCCACCATTTCTCACGCAGGAGATTCCGGAAACGGCTCAGCCGGGCATGAAGGCGAGCCGCCGTGTTGGGCCGGTCATGAAATCTTTGGACAGGTTGATCATTCATGCGAGCGCTCGGGGCTTCAAAAACTGATCAACCGGGAAGGAACAATGATGAAATCGTCCGGCTGCAGGACGATGTCCTTTTCGGCGGCACCTTTTTCCAGAATATCCACCATGTTTAACTCCATCGTCAGCCGGGGAGCACCGTCCGCGCCCGCTGCCCGCACCAGTTTCACCTTTTTCTTGTTCGCAAAATCCGCAAAGCCGCCGGCGCGCAAAATAGCCTTGCCCACAGTCAAATTCTCATTGACGCCAATGTCCATCGGCCCCTGGGAGCGCACCTGGCCCCACACATAAATCCGGCCCAAAAGCTTGTTCGCGACATCCAGCGCGATAATCACGGTGGCCCGGTAATAATACTCCTTTTCCAGTTGCGCTTTCAGCTCATCGGCCAATTGTTTGCAGGTCTTGTCGGCCACCAGCACCCGGCCAAGGTAAGGCACGTCCAACTCACCGGAATCCGCCACAACCAAGCTCCTCGGCGCGTCGCGGTCCTCAATTATCTGGAAACTGACTTTATCTCCGACCCGAAGCTTGTACTTATCGTCCGGGACATAACCAGCCAGGATGGGCAGAGTAGCGGAGGCGGCGTTGCTTACCACAGAACCCCCGCTGTTGGCCGTCGCGCTTGTTTGGGCGATGATCATCGCAGGAACCGATTCGGACGCCGGGAAGTTCTGCTGCAGCCCCTGCAGGTCTCTAACCTCTGGGGCCCGGGGCGGAGATGCCTTGGCGACCGACGAAGTCAGGGCCCCGGCAGCCAGACTCCCTACGGCCAGAAACGTGATACAGGCTCTTGCGATGTAGCTCTTCAAATTCTTAGTGCCTTTCCCTTATACCAGTTTCCGAAATAAATGCCAGCTTCTTTCACGAGCGCCCAAGAGCATCGCTAAAATGCATAGTTGAAGTTCAAGCTCACCACATTAACGGAATAATCCCGGCCCGCCTGATCCGAGGTGCGCCAGTAGAGCCGATAGCTCAGATTGCTGGACAGCTTCCTGGCCAGACGCCAGCCCAGCGTGATTTGCGGGCCATACTGATCAAATGTTTCGCCGCCGGAAGACACACTCGAACCATGATAATAAGAGAATCCTGTGGAAAGACTCGTCTTGCGGATGACTCGCCAGTTCGCACTCCAATTGGCCGTGTACATATCAACCGCCCCGCCCGTAAGCGAGGTGGGAAGCGTTCGCCCCCCGCTCAGCGAATAATCCACGTAGGCATTGACGCGATGCCGGAAAGACAAAGCCACGTAGGGGGTGCTGTATTCGCGTTCCCGGGTCAAGGCTCCGTGGGTTTGGGGCGTGTACACGGTATAGCCGGCATGGCCCGCAAAGCTGATATACTCGCTGATCTGCGCTTCGCCAAAACCCCCGACGTTCCATTGCCAGGCATTGTCGGCGTAGGTGTTACCGCCCTCGTATTGCTGCCAGGATCCGCCCACCTCTACCCCGTAGCGAATCCCGGCCTTGGGCGCATAGCCCGCGGAAAAAGAGACAACCTCCGATTGCAAATCGCCGTAACCCTGCCGCCCCGACAAGGTGACGCTGTTTACATGATCGTAGTTAAGTTGCAGGATGACCTTGTTCAAATCCCAGATCGTCGTTATCCCCGCGGCATTCTGCAATCGGGAATAGCGTCCATCGCCTGCCACGGTTGGGTCCCGATAGGGATCTTCCGTGATCGAAATGCGATCGTGCAGTTCGAGATAGAAATCGCCGGCATAGATATCCAGCGACAACCCGGAATCCGAATCGGCCGAGATGAAGAACCGGTTTAGTTGCGTTTGTTCGAGGTAGGCCACATAGCCCGCCCCCAGCGACAGGTTGATGCTGTTCCACTCCGAAACCGGCCAGCGCATCCGCGCGTTGATTTGCGGGCGCAAACTGAAGTCCGCTTCGCCCCGATACTGCGTGTAGCCAACATTGTCGCTATACTCCAGCCCCAATCCGGCGCCGAAATTCCAAGCCATGGGGCCGAGCTTGACATTGTAGTACCCCTCGGACGTGGCCGCCCGGTGCCGCCCCTCCGCGGCCTGCGCACTGGCCATTGACATGCGCACGGCTTCCTGCGCCGGCGCGGAAACGACGCACCCCGCCAGCCAGAGTGCCCCGGCGGCAGCCAACGGCCCGCACCACGAAGGGCGCTTCACGCGTCGCTGTTTCAACTCTTGAATGGCGGCCACTTGCGCGCAACCTGTTAAAATTCACTTCCGCTTCGCAATCCGAGCTTCCCGCATCCCGGCCTTCGGCAGTTCGCACCACGGACTGCCCACGAAAACCCCATCAACCCGCGCCTGCGGCTTTGGACGCCCGGCCTTGCGGCGGAGGATGAGCCTCGCCAAAGCGCCCCGGTCTGTAAAGCAGAATCCGGAATATTCCTGCTGGACATTTGGCCCCATTGGTGTAAACGAAACAACGCTGAATAAACAATCATTCATCGAGTGACTATGAAGACTGGACTACGACTGGCCTTGGCGCTGGGATGCGGGTTGGCGGTAATACCCATGACGGTGGCGGCGGATAACCAGCCGGCCCCGGCGAATGCGACGACGGACGCGCCCAAACTTTCCCCCAAGGAGCAAATAGAGCAGTGGAGTTACGCCATTGGCATGAACATTGGCAACGGAATCAAACGCGGCGGCGTGGACCTGGACGTGGATGTCCTGGCAAATGCCATCAAAGATGTGCTGGCCGGCCGCGATTTGAAGCTGACGGAACAGCAGGCGCAGGACTCCTGGCGCGCCTATCAAATGGAATCCCGCCATAAGCAGGAAGAAATGCGGAAGCAACAGGCGGAAAAGAACAAGCGGGAAGGGGAAGCGTTCCTGGCTGAAAACAAGAAGAAGCCCGGCGTCAAGACGCATACCGTGACGCTGGCCAACGGAACGACCGCCGAAATGCAATACAAAGTCATCACCGAAGGCACGGGCGCCATCCCCCGGAGTAATGACACCGTTACCGTGAATTACAAAGGCACGCTCATTAACGGCAAAGAGTTCGACAGCTCCGCCAAACATGGCGGCCAGCCGGCCAAGTTCCAGGTCAACCGCGTCGTGCGCGGCTGGACCGAAGCGTTGCAGATGATGAAATCCGGGTCGAAATGGGAACTGTATCTGCCCTCGACCCTGGCATACGAGGATCGTGGCGCGGGTCCCAACATCGAGCCCGGCTCAACCTTGATCTTCGAGATGGAGCTGCTCGGCACGGAAAGCCCGGCCCCGCCGCCGCCTCCGCAACCGCTTACCAGCGACATTATTCGCGTTCCTTCCGCCGAAGAACTCAAGAAGGGCGCCAAGATCGAAGTCATTAAGCCGGAGGACATGGAGAAATACACCAATGCCCCGGCCGCAAAAGGGCAGCCGAAAAAAGAGTAACGTTCGCGGGTCAAACCACCCGCACCTGCCCCCTGCCTTTCGCGACCTGGCCAATAAGCCAGGCGCGATGGTTTTGTGCATGGACGGCCCGCAACGTCCGGTCGGCCTGGTCAGCCGCCACCAGGAGAACCATGCCAATGCCCATATTGAACACCTGGTACAGCTCCGCCTCCGCCACGCCGCCCTTCGCTTGAATGAGCTGAAAGAGGGGCGGCATCTCCCACGTTCCCTTCGTGATGATAACCTCGCAGCCTTTGGGCAGCACTCGGGGTATATTGTCCACGAATCCCCCCCCGGTGATGTGGGCCAGGCCCCGGATTCCCTGCCGCCCGGCAGATGTCTTCAATAGTTTCTGAATCAGCGGCCCGTAGCTCATGTGCACCTTGAGCAATTCGTCGCCGATGGTATTGCGCAATTCGGGCACGTAGGTCCTGGGCTTGAAGCGCAGCCGCTCGAAGAAAATCTTGCGGGCCAGCGAATAACCATTGGTATGCAAACCGCTGGAAGCCAGGCCGATCACGGCATCACCCGGCCGAATCGTCCGGCCATCAAGTATCCTGGACTTCTCCACCACCCCCACAATCGTGCCGCTTACGTCGTATTCCCCCGGCGCATAAAACCCCGGCATTTGCGCCGTCTCCCCGCCGATGAGCGCGCAGCGGTTCTCCGCGCAGGCCTTGGCGAAGCCCTTGATAATATCCCGGAACACCCGCGGCTCCAGCCGGCCGGTGCCCAGGTAGTCCAGAAAGAAGAGCGGCTCCGCCCCCACCACCGCGATGTCGTTCACACAATGATTAACCAGGTCCTGGCCAATCGTATCATGGCGGTCCAGCGCAAACGCCAGTTTGAGCTTGGTGCCGACGCCGTCCACGCTGGAGACAAGCACCGGCTGGCGATACTTGCGCACCTCCAACTCAAACAGGCCGCCGAACCCGCCGATCTTGCCCAGCACTCCGGGACGGTGCGTGGCCTGGAGCATCCGCGGCAGATCGGCCTTGACTCGGTTGCCCAGGTCTATATCCACACCCGCGCGTGCGTATGCCTTTGATTTCATGCGCGGCAAGGTAGCGCGTCGCGGGCCGCTGTCCAAGCTTAAGCGATCTCTCGGGAAAACCGGCCTTGCGCCCGCCACGCTGCGCCAGCATCCCGGGCCTACTCCGGCAACGGCTGGTCCCGGGTCTCCGGCCCCAGCCAAATAAGCCCCAGGCCCAGCAGATAAATGAGCGTAATTGTCGCTCCCGCCCGGGCGTAGCTGCCGCCATAGGCGGCGACCAATTGCCCCTGCGTCAACGCGCCCGCCGCCGCCAGAAGCCGCCCGGCGTTATAGCAAACGCCCTGGCCGGTCGCGCGCGCGCGAGTGGGAAACAACTCCGGAAGATAGAGCGGCAGCCAGCCGTAAAACGCCGCCGTCGCCGCCCCCACCAGCGTCACCATCACCCAAAACACCGCGCCGTAGTGATTCACCCCGCGGAAAAGCCCGCCGCAGAGCAGCAACGACAGCAAGCTCAAAACAAAATAGGCCGGCCGCCGCCCGAGGCGCCCCGCCACCAGCGCCCCGGCCAGCGATCCCAGGATCGCCCCCGCGCTGACCAGGATTTGCGCCACGGCCTTGGCGGCCGGGTTCTGCCCGCCGGTCATTTGATCCGCCCAGAGCGGCAGCCACTGCACCGATCCCCAGGTCCCGATCAGCGCCACCGCCGCCAGGGCGACCCCCAGCAAGGTCTTGCCCAGCAGGCCCGCGGACAGGATCTCCCGGAGCGGACGAGCCGCCCCTTGCTGCATCGCCGCCTTCCAACGTTCCGATTCCGGCACCACCCACTGAATCCCCAGCGCCAAAAACGCGGGCGCCGCCCCGGCGATCATAATCCAGCGCCATGACTCCCGGGTGACCTGAAAGCAAAGCCCGACCAGCGCGATGAGCAAATATCCCGCGTTGGACGCCGTGCCGATAATCCCCGCCAGCAACGCGCGCCTCGGCGCCGGCCAGGCCTCCATCACCAGCGCCACGCCCAGCGACCATTCCCCGCCCATGCCAAATGCGGCGATAAAACGCAAGGCGCCCAACTCCCAGGGCGCCCGCGCAAAAAAGCAAAGCCCGGTAAAAATTGAATACGTCAGAATGCTCAGCACCATGGCCCGGACCCGCCCCACGCGGTCTCCCAGCCAGCCAAACCCCAGCCCCCCGAATGCCGCCCCCACCAGAAACAAGGCGGTGATACGCCCCATCCACAGCCCCACCAGGGCATCCTGTCCCGGCGTGGAAACCGGGAGCATGCTTTGGAGCGCCGGCCGCGCCACCAACGGAAAGATTCCCATCTCCACCCCGTCAAACATCCAGCCCAAAAAGGCCGCGGCCAGCACCAGCCATTGGGCGCGCGTGGCGCCGCCGGCTTCCCGGGTCGAAGCGGTCGTGGTCATAGCGGGTATCGCGGGCAATGGATCAATCGCCCGCAGACATACCAAAAACCTTTCCCCCTGGCAAAAGCCAATCGCGCCGGCCCAAAACTTTTCTCCTGCGGCGGTTTTCAATTTACAGCCGCCGTGATTTGCCGATAAATACCAGTATGCGCTGGCGAGTAATTGCGTGGGTGTCGCTCGGCGTCAATGTCCTATTGGCGGCGGCGTGGTGGTCTGTCATCCGGGAAAACGCGGCTCAACGCGCCACCGCCTCGGCGCTGGCCGCGGAGCAGCCTCCGCCCCCGCCGGCGCGCACCAACATCATTCTGCGCCGCCAACTCTTCTACTGGCGGGACATCGAGTCCCCCAACTACACGAATTATATTGCGAACCTGCGCGATATCGGCTGCCCCGAGCAAACCATCCGCGATATCATCATCGCGGACGTGAACGCGGTTTATGCGCGCAAGCGGGCCACCGAACTGGTGACCGGCGAGCAGCAATGGTGGCGCAGCGAGCCGGATCTCAACGTCCTCCGCGCCGCCGCCCAAAAGGCCCAGGAACTGGAGGAAGAACGACGCGCCCTGCTGACCAGCCTCCTGGGCAACAGTTGGGAAACCGGCGACCTGGTCAGCCTCCCCCGCCCCTCCCGCCCGAGCGTCACGCTGGATGGCCCCGTGCTGGGGAATCTGCCCGACGAAACCAAAAAGAACATCCAGGAAATCAACGCCCGCTCGCAAGAGCGCTTGCAGGCCTACCTCGACGCCCAAAGCCGCCAGGGCCTGAGCCCCGACCCGCGCGAACTGGCCAAGCTCCGCCAGCAAACCCGCGCCGACCTCGCCCACTTGCTCGCTCCGCCCGAGCTCGAAGAATATCTGCTGCGCTATTCCCAGAACGCCAATGACCTCCGCGCGCAATTCGGCCAGCTCCGCCTCTTCGATCCCTCACCCGACGAGTTCCGCGCCGTTTTCCGCGCCACCGACGCTTTGGATCAGCAACTCCACTTGCTGGCCGATGCCCGGGATCCCGCCAGCCTCGCGACGCGAAAGGCGCTGGAAGATCAGCGCGAAAACGCCATCAAAATCGCACTCGGCCCCAAACGGTACGAGGAATACCGGCTGCTCCACGACCCGCTTTATCAGGAAAAACTCGAAGACGCTGACGGCGACCCGGAGGTCGCCCGTGCGCTCTACGCCTCCTACCTGGCGGCCTACCACGCCGCGGAAACCAACCGCCTGACCGCAACTCAGCAACGGGCGCTGGAGGATCAACTCGTCCCGCCCGACCTGCCCCCGCTGCCGCCCGCGCCGCAGCCCCGGCGGGTGTACGTCCTCGGTCCGGGAGACAGCGCGGCGACCATTGCCCTGATGTACGGGCTGCCGGAGAGCGCCATCCGCGCGGCCAATCCCCGGGTGGACTTCCACCGGCTCAAGCCAGGGACGCCCATTACCATCCCCCGCTCGCCGCTGTTCCCGGAGTCTTCCCCTTAAACCGGGCCAGCCGGGCTTTCGCCAGCCGCCAGAAATTCGGTTAATTCGCGCAGGAACGGCTCGATATCCGTCACGAGCCCTACGGCCTGAAACGTGCCCCGGTCACTCAGTTTGGTGACCACCGCCGGATTGATGTCCACGCAAATGGTTTTGACGTGCGCCGGCAACAGGTTGCCAACGGCGATCGAGTGCAGCATGGTGCACATCATCAGCGCCATCGTGACCCCTTCCAGCCGGGCGCGCATCAGCTTTTGGGCGGCCAGCGTATCCGTAATCACTTCCGGCAGCGGCCCATCATCGCGAATCGAGCCCGCCAGGACAAAATCCACGTTATGCTTTACGCATTGATAAAAGATGCCCCGCCGGAGGATTCCCCCCGCGACCGCCGCGGCAATGCCCCCCGCCCCGCGAATCGCGTTGATGGCCCGCATATGATTCTCATGCCCCTTCTCCGCCAGCGAGCCGCGCTCCAGGTAAACGCCCAGGGAGGTCCCGAACAGCGCGTTCTCGATGTCATGCACCGCCAGGGCATTTCCGGCAAACAGCCGGTTCACGTAGCCTTGCGCAACCAACTTCTCGAAATGCTCCCCGGCGCCCGTATGCACAATCGCCGGCCCGGCCACCACCAGGATCCGCCCCCCCGATTCCCGGGCCCGCCGCATTTCCGCCGCCACCTCGCGGACAATCGCGCTCTTGGGCTTCTCACTCGACACGCTGCTGCCCATGAACTCGAACACGCTCCGCCGCTCGCCCGGCCGCTCCCGGGGGGCAACCCGGATCCCATGATGCCCCACGGCGATCAACCTGCCTTTTTGCACCTGCGCGAATTTCACCGCCTCCGCCTGCAAACGCTGTTCATCCACGGCAATCGCGCAATCCATCGTCACGGGCCGCACCTCGAGCCATTGGCCGCGATAATGCACGAACGTCTTCTGGTTGGTCGTCACGTAGAAATCCGGGGGAAACACCCCGTCCGCGGGCGCCTCCACCAGCCTCACAGATTCCTGCTCGACCACCTCCGCGCCCTGCTGGCGCACGTGCCGCACTATATCATCCACCACTTCGGGCGAGGGCCCGTAAACCTCGATGCGCGCATAACTCGCGTCGTCCCGCTGCTTGCCGACCTGAATCTCCCGGATGGTGAAGTTGCCGCCGCGCGTGAGGATCTCGTCCAGCACTTTCGGCAGCAGCAGGGAATCTATAATGTGGCCGCGCAGCTCGATTTGTTCAGAAAACATGGGGTGCTCCTTTCGCGGATTTCCGGTTAAACACCCGATTCCACCCAACCGCGCGAAATGGCATAGCGGGTCAGGCCGGCCGTGTCGTGAATGTTGAGTTTGTTCATCGCCTGCTGCCGATGCTTTTCCACCGTCTTGATGCTGATGGAGAGTTTGGCCGCTATTTGCTTGTTGGCAAACCCCTCCGCGACCAACTGCAGCACTTCCGCTTCGCGCGAAGACAGGCTGGCATGCTTATTGCCCGGCCGCCCGCCGCCGGGCGTCCCCGGCCTTCCCGCCTGCAGGCGCTGGGCAATCATCGGGCTGAAAAACACCTGCCCCTTCCGCACCTGGCGGATGGCCTTCAGCAAGTCCGCCGCCGCCGTTTGCTTCACCAGGTAACCAACCCCGCCCGCTTCCAGCAATTGCGTCACGTAATCATCGTTCCCATACGAGCTCAACGCCAGCACCTTGGTCCCCGGAAGCTCCCTGACAATCTGCCGGGTCGCCTCAAGCCCATTCAACTCCGGCATGGCCACATCCATAAGGACGACCTCCGGTTGGGTCTGCCGAGCCAAAGATACCGCCTCGCGGCCATCCTTGGCCTCCCCCACCACCTCGATGTCACCCTCAGCTTCCAGCAAAGCACGCAATCCTTGCCGGACCACAATATGGTCATCGGCAAGTAGAACGGTGACTTTCTTCGTTTTGCCCGACTTCGTGCTCATTTCCAAGTTTAGGCTGCGTCTGCGGCCACCAGCATAATCGGCCCCAATGAACTTGCAAGCTGCAATCCCCCGCCAACCCTTTCCTCGCCTCTCCCGCCAAAGACGCCCAAGTATTGGCCCCCTCCCAAAACACCCTTTCGGGCACCCCATTGACCGTTTCAGCCGCCCTCAAGCCGAATTTTACGCAACTCAGCTCATTTCAGGCTCTTCCATAGCTATCCGTAAGCCGTGTACAAGGGGTGTACAAGGGGTGTACCAGGGATGCTCAGCGGATATACAACGGAAAATCCCTTGTTCATCCGTGGTGCATCCGATGTACACCCCTTGTACACGGCGCGGGAGACCGGATAAATGACGGGGGTAGCCCGGAATGACGATGCTGGCCGGAGGGGCGGTGTCCGGAGAGAGGCTGGGGTTGAAGGGCCGACTCGCGGGGCGGGCAGTGCCCGGCATTCCGGGCGGGGTTCAGGCCTGGCCTAACTGGGCAAGGACTTTTTCCGGACTCAGGCCGTAAAGCTTCACGGTTTTATGGCGGGAGGTATGGCCGCGGACGATGTCCACCCGGTTGCGAGGGCAGCGCAGTTGCTGCGCCAATAATTTCAACAGGGCTTCATTGGCGGCGGCCTCGACGGGCGGGGCGGTGACTTTGACGCGCAGTTCGTTGCCGAGCGCTTCGCCGATTTCATTGGCCGAGGCG
This sequence comes from Verrucomicrobiota bacterium, assembly GCA_012517205.1. GTDB lineage: Bacteria > Verrucomicrobiota > Verrucomicrobiia > Limisphaerales > UBA8199 > UBA8199. The sequence goes on along the minus strand of JAAYVL010000111.1, from coordinate 21,900 downwards.
CGCGGCTGGACTTTGACCGAAAGAAGCACGCCGTCCGGTTGGGCGCGTAGAAAAGCTGGCAAGTTCATAAGGCGCAAATCAATTCTGGCTCAAAACCGCGCGAAAAGCTAGTGTAAGCCCGACAAAGCAGCATGAGCAACACGCGCATTAAATGGATGTGGCCCTTGGCGCTTTCAGCCGCCTTAATCCTGGCGGCGGGATGCGCCTCCGAAACAACCCCGCTCCCGCCCGATCCGGCGCCGCCACCCTCCCCGGCGGTTCCGCCTCCTGCGGAGGACGAAGACCCCCCGCTGACACTGCCGCCGGGCGCAGCCCGGCCGCCCGCGCCTTTTGCCGGGCGGGGTTGGCAGGGGATGTCCGACGGGCGGACGCTGGCGGGCTGGCGCGAAACGCCGTTTACCGGCCGCGGCGAAATACAGAGCCAGCCCGGGGCAATCATCCTGCACATGGGCAACCCGTTTACCGGGATTAATTGGACGAACGACTTTCCCCAACGGAACTACGAGATCGCGCTCGACGCCATGCGCGTGACGGGTTCGGATTTCTTCTGCGGGCTGACCGTGCCGGTCGGGACGAACTGCTGCAGCCTGATCGTGGGAGGCTGGGGCGGCTCGCTGGTGGGGCTTTCGTGTGTGGATGGCCTGGACGCCGCAGAGAACGAGACGACCAAGTTCCGGAACTTCGAGTCCGGACGCTGGTACCGCATCCGGCTTCGGGTGACGGAGCAACGGATCACGGCCTGGATTGACGAGGAAAAGCTGGTGGATTTGGCCACGGCGGGCCGAAAGTTCTCGGTCCGGCCGGGCGACATCGAGCTTTCGCAACCGCTCGGGCTGGCGGCCTGGCAGACCACCACCGCCCTGCGCGAGATCAAGTTCCGGCGGCTGGACGCGGCGGCGGACAAAGAGGATTAGTGCCCGCCGCGCGGCGCTAGACCGTGTAGGTGCTCGAGGCGGTGGTGCCGCCGCGGCCCGTCCAGTTGGTATGGAAGAACTGCCCGCGCGGCTGGTCCACACGCTCGTAGGTGTGCGCGCCGAAGTAATCGCGCTGGGCCTGGAGCAGGTTGGCCGGCAGCCAGGCGCTGCGGTAGGAATCGTAGAACGCCAGCGCGGTGCTGAAGGCGGGCACCGGAATGCCTTTGCGGGCGGCCAGGGACACCACCTTGCGCCATGACCGCTGGCAATCCTTGATCGCCTGCCGGAAGAACGGGTCGAGCAGCAGGTTCGTGAGGTCTGGCTTGCGGTCGAACGCTTCCTTGATCTTGCCCAGGAAAACGCTGCGGATAATGCACCCGCCGCGCCACATCAGGGCGATGCCGCCGTAGTTGAGATTCCAGTTGTATTCCCTGGCGGCGGCGCGCATGAGCAGGTAGCCTTGCGCGTAGGAAATGATCTTCGAGGCATACAACGCCCGCCGGATGTCTTCCACCAGCCGCTTCGCGTCACCCTTGATCGCGGGCCGCGGCCCCTTGAGCTTCCGCGCCGCCGCCACGCGGTCATCCTTGAGCGCCGAAATGCAGCGCGCATAGACGGCCTCGGCGATGAGCGTAATGGGGATTCCCAGATCCTGCGAGGAGATGACCGTCCATTTGCCGGTGCCCTTCTGGCCGGCCGTATCGAGTATCTTGTCCACCAGCGGCTGGCCATCGGCGTCCTTGACGCCGAAGATGTCGCGCGTGATCTCTATCAAATAAGAGTTCAGTTCGCCCTGGTACCATTCGGCGAATACCCGGTGTAATTCATCGGCGCCCAGGCCGAGACCGGCCTTCATGAGATGGTAGGCTTCGCAAATCAGCTGCATATCGCCGTACTCGATGCCGTTATGCACCATCTTGACGTAATGGCCGGCGCCGTTTTCGCCCACCCAGTCGCAACAGGGCGTGCCGTCGTCCACCCTGGCGGCGATTTGCTGGAAGATGTCCTTCACGTGCGGCCAGGCGGCCGGTGAGCCGCCGGGCATGATGCTCGGGCCGCGGCGCGCGCCCTCCTCGCCCCCGGAAACGCCAGTGCCAATATAGAGCAGGCCCCGGGACTCGACGTAGCGGGTGCGGCGGATCGTGTCCTGGAACAGCGAATTGCCGCCGTCAATAATGATGTCCCCCGCTTCGAGATGCGGAATGACCTGGTCAATGAACTCGTCCACCGCTTTGCCGGCCTTGACCATGAGCATGACGCGGCGGGGTTTCTTCAGCACCGAGACCATTTCCGCGATGGAGCGAACGCCGATGACTTTGGTGCCCCGGGCTTCCTGATTGAGGAAGTCGTCCACTTTCGAAACAGTGCGGTTGTAGGCGGCCACGGTAAACCCGCGGTCGTTCATATTCAAAATCAGATTCTGGCCCATCACAGCCAGCCCGATCACAGCGATGTCAGCTCTAGGTTCCATAAGTGTGTTTAGGTTCAGGAATGCAGAACCATAAGCCAATCCGGCGCTTTCGCCAATAGAATCATTTCGCGCGAGACACTTTCCCCCGGCCCGGCGCCACCCGGGGTTTGACAGGACAATGCGATTGCTGTCTGATGATGGCAGAACGAGAAAAAGGGAATTCACATGATGCGCAACTGGATCTCGAACGGGCCGCGGCGGGTTGTTTTCGCGTGGATGCTGGCGGCGGCGCTTCCTGCCGCGCCGGCTGCCGACCGCATGGAACTGGTTCCCAAATGGAATCGTTGCGAACGGGCTTTCAAGAGCAGCGTCGCCTATGCCCACCCGGTGCAGGACGTCTCCCTGAAAGTCACATTCACCTCGCCGCTGGGCGAAACGGCCGAAGTGGACGCCTTTTGGGATGGAGGCAAGACCTGGCGGGTGCGATTTGCGCCGGATCAACCCGGCCCCTGGCGCTTCCGCACGGCTTGCTCCGACCCCACCAATCCCGGCCTGCACGACCAGGCCGGCGAATTCCTCTGCACGGCGGCCACCGGCGCAACCCCGTGGCATCGGCACGGACCCGTGCGCGTCGCGCGCGATCGCCGCCATTTCGAACACGCCGACGGCACCCCCTTCTTCTGGCTGGCGGACACCGTTTGGGACGGCGCCCGCCTGGCCGAATCCCGGGACTGGGATTACTACGCCAGCACCCGCGCGCGCCAGGGTTTCACGGTCGTCCAATGGGCCGCGGCTCCGGGCGAGGATGCCCGAGCCCAGTCCGCCTGGGGCAGTTCCCCCGAGCGTATCACCATCAACCCCGCCTTTTTCCAGCGGCTCGACGCGAAAATCACCGCCCTGGCCCAGGCGGGCCTGGTAAGCGCAATCGTCCCGCTATGGGAGCAGCCATGGCCAACCAACGCCGTTCCATTGCCTGACGACCAGGCCGAATGCCTCGTGCGCTATATGGTCGCGCGCTGGAGCGCCGAGCCGGTGGTTTGGCTGCTGGCCATCAAAAGCGACGCAGCCACCCATGGCCTTGAGCGCTGGAAACGCATTGGACAGACGGTGTTTGGCGACCGCCCGCACGCGCCGGTGGTGCTATTTCCCGGCCGGACGCATTGGCTGTTCGACGAATTCCGTGACCAGGAGTGGGTGGATGCCTTCGGCTATCAAAACGTCACGGATGTCACGGACGACGCCCTGATGTGGGCAGTGTCCGGGCCGTTCACGGCGGAGTGGCAGCGAGCCCCGGCCCGGCCATTGATTGTGTTCGCGCCGCATGAGAGCAGCATCGCCCCACGGTCGGCCCGGCGATTCACCGCCGACGATGTGCGGCGCGCCGCGTATTGGGGTTTGCTCCTGGCCCCGCCGGCCGGCGTCAGCTACGGCGCCGAGGAATTGATCCCCTGGGCTGGAATTGACGGGAAACCCAAGCGAGGCGGCGGGACGCTGTGGCGTGGGGCGCTAACCCTGTCCGGCGCAAAGCAAATGTCGCACCTGGCAACATTCATGAACTCGCTCAACTACGAAGCGCTCCGCCCGCAAACCCACCGGGTCGCCGCGCAACCCGGGCGCCGCTCGCCGCAACGATTTATCGCCGCCGCCAGCACGGAGGCCAACACCTTGACCGTGGTCTATGTGCCGGAAGACCGCTCCGTCCAACTCCGCCCCGACGCCCTGCCCGCCTCGCCGGCGGCGAGTTGGTTCAACCCCCGCACCGGCAGCCGCCAGGCCGCAGTCGCCCGGGGCGGGCGGTTCACCACGCCAGCCCCGGGCGACTGGCTGCTGCTGATCCAGGCGCGGCGCTGAAACCACCCCGGGGCGGCGCGCCAATCCGCTTTCGTCACCGCTGCACGCGCGCGCTGCCGCCTTTGACAAGCGCCTCCACTTCCGGCAGCGAGGCCATCGAAGTATCTCCCGGCGTGGTCATGGCCAGGGCGCCGTGCGCCGCGCCATACGCAACGGCCCGCTGGGGGTCGTTAAACTTGAGCAAGCCATAAATCAAGCCGCTGGCAAAACTATCGCCACCGCCCACGCGGTCCAGAATCTCTAAATCCTCCCGGTTCGGGGCCTGGTAGAACCGCCCATCCGCCCAGCAAATCGCCCCCCAGTCATTCCGCGTGGCAGTCTTCACCGCCCGCAGCGTGGTGGCCACCACGCGGAAGTTCGGATACGCCTTCACCGCCTCCTCGATCATCTGCTGGAAGGCCGCCGCCTCCAGCCGGCAAAGGTGTTCGTCCGCGCCGGCAACCTCGAACCCCAGGCACGCGGTGAAGTCTTCCTCGTTGCCCAGCATCACATCCACATTCCGGGCAATCCTCCGATTGACCTCCCGCGCGCGTTGAAGTCCGCCGCTGCTCTTCCAGAGCGAGGGCCGGTAGTTCAGGTCATAGGAAACAATGACTCCGTGCCGCCGGGCGGCCTGCACTCCCTCTAAAACCAACTCCGCCGTGGTATCGCTCAGGGCTGCGAAAATGCCCCCGGTATGCAGCCAGCGCACGCCGAGCCGCCCAAAAAGGCCGTCCCAGTCAAAGTCGCCCGGCCGGAGCTGGCTGGCGGCGCTGTGGCCGCGGTCGGAAATCCCCACCGCGCCCCGCACGCCGAAACCGCGCTCGGTGAAGTTCAGCCCGTTACGCACGGCGCGCCCCACGCCGTCAAACGGCACCCACTTGATGAACTCGGTGCCCACCCCGCCCTGCAGGATAAAATCCTCCAGCAACCGCCCCACGTCATTATCGGCAAAGGCGGTGCAGATGGCGGTCCGGAGGCCAAAGCAGCGCCGCAGCCCGCGCACGACGTTATACTCGCCGCCGCCTTCCCACACTTTGAACTGCCGCGCCGTGCGCACGCGCCCTTCGCCCGGGTCCAGCCGCAGCATGACTTCACCCAACGCGATCAGATCGTATTTGCCCGAACCTTCCGGTTTGATATTCAGGATGGCCATAAGCTTCTCATTACGCCCGACGCGGCGGCGGAATCAAGCCGCTTTAATACGGCCCCGCCTCCGCCCGCCGGGGCAGGCGCACTTCTCCGCGAGCGCAAAGCCCCGGGAGAAGGCAAAAAAGCCGCGGCTCGCGCGGACGCCCGCCCTTCCGGATCGCGATTGTCCCAACTCCCCCGGGCCCGCCGCTAAGCCGCGCCCGGCACGATTTTTCCCAGCACCACCGCCCGCCGCGCCCCGGTCGCCGGCGGCACATTGCCCGGTTTCCCGCGCCATGTTTCGTACGCCAGAATCGCAAATGCCAGCGCTTCCTTGGCGGCGTTGGCGACGCCGAAATCCTCGTGCGTCAGCAATTCGCCCGCGCCAATGCGCTGGGCCAGCATGCTCCGCAAAGTCGGGTTCCGGGCTCCGCCGCCGCCCAGAATGATCTGCAACCGGCCCCGCTCGCGATCCGTCAGCCGCGGGAAAACGAAACGCCGGTAGGCCGCCGCCACGCTGGCCGCCGTGAAGGCGGTGGCCGTCGCGAGCAAATCCTCCGGGCGCAAGCGCCGCTGGCGCGCCGCCCCGAGCAGCCGCCGCAAAAACGCCTCGCCGAACTCCTCGCGGCCCGTGGTCTTGGGCGGACGCCGCTGCAGGAAAGGATGCGCCATCAACTCCGCCAGCAATTCCTCCGAGACCTGCCCGCGCGCCGCCCAGCGCCCGTCGCGGTCAAACGTCTGCCGCCCCCGGGTCAACTCGGTCATCAGACCATCCATCACCATATTGCCCGGCCCGGTATCGAACGCCATCACATCGCCCAGCCGCGCGCGCGGCGGCAGGAAAGTCAGGTTGCCGATGCCGCCGAGGTTCTGCACGATGCGCGGGCGCCGCTCGTCGGTGAACAGCGCCCAATCCGCATACGGCACCAGCGGCGCGCCTTGCCCGCCCGCCGCCATATCACGCACCCGGAAATCCGCAATCGTGGCAATCCCGGTGCGCTCCGCGATGACCGCCGCCTCGCCAATCTGCAAGGTCGAAGGCGTCCGTGCGTTGGGCAAATGATGCACCGTCTGCCCATGCGAGCCGATGGCCGCGATGTCCGCCGGCCGGAGTTGCGCCCGCCGAACCGCCCGCAGCGCGGCGCGGGCGAAATGCTCGCCCAGCAGAAAGTTCAGCTCGCAGAGTTCCGCCACCGTTCCCTGCTGGCAGGCTGCGAGAATGCGCCGCTGCAAGGCCGGCCGGAAGGGCTGGTGCACATGCGCCCGCACCCGCGCCCGCAGGCGCCGCCCACCTCCGGAAAGCTCCGCAACCACCGCGTCAATGCCATCCGCCGATGTCCCCGACATCAGCCCCACCATGAACCGGGCACCGCGCGTGGACTGGCGGGACCGGAGATTCATCGGCCGAAGGTCGGGCGGGCCGCCCATGCCCGCCGGGACTGCTGCGCGCGCGCCGGGTTCATTTCTTTTGCCGCCGCGGCGCAAAGGGCGGCGGGGCCAGCGTCACGCGGGGATAACGAGGCTTGCCTTTCGCCGACGGACGGGCCGCCGGATCCTCCCCGGCGGCCAGCGCGATAAACCGGGCCTGGCTGCGGACGGCCGCCGCGCCCGAAGCCATCCGCACGCGGTGATAGGAACCATCGGCGCACAATGCGCGGGCTTTGACCGTATCGGCAAGGGAGACCGCCAGCACCTCGTGGATGAGCCGCTCGCGCAGCACGCCGTCCTCCACGGGAATGGCCAGTTCGATGCGCCGGAAGAAGTTGCGCGGCAGCCAGTCGGCGCTGCTGATGAACACCTGCGGCTGGCAGGCGTTCTCAAAATAAAAGATGCGGCTGTGCTCCAGGAACCGGTCCACAATGCTCCGCACGGTGATGTTCTCGCTGAGCCCCGGAACCCCGGGGCGCAGGCAGCAAATGCCGCGCACAATCAGGTCAATCTTCACCCCCGCCTGCGACGCCCGGTACAAGGCCGCGATCGCCTGCGGCTCCGCCAGCGAGTTCATCTTCAGGATGATGCGCGCCGGCAGACCCTGGCGGGCGTGACGCGCCTCCCGCTCGACCAGCGCCAGCAGACGCTCATGCAAATCGAACGGCGCCACCACCAGCTTGCGCTGCGCCTGGAACTGGCAGATGCCCGTCAGCAAATTGAAAACATTGGTGGCGTCCTCGCCAAAGTCCGGGCGGCAGGTGAACAGGCCCAGGTCGGTATAAATCTTCGCCGTGGTCGGATTGTAATTGCCCGTGGCCAGGTGCACGTAGCGGCGGATATTGAGCCCCTCGCGCCGCACGACCAGGCTGATCTTGGCGTGAATCTTATAGCCCACCAGCCCGTACACCACATGCACCCCGGCCTCGTCAAGCTGCCGCGCCCAGTGGATGTTGTTGGCCTCGTCGAAGCGGGCGCGCAATTCCACCACCGCCGTCACCTGCTTATTATGGCGAACGGCGCTCTCCAGCGCGCCGATGATGCGCGGGTCGCCGCCCGTGCGGTAGAGCGTCTGCTTGATGGCCAGCACATCGGGGTCCGCCGCCGCCTGCTGCAAAAACTCCACGACGCTGTCAAAGCTGTCGTAGGGGTGATGCACCAGGAGGTCCCGCTCCCGAATGGCCGCGAACAAATCGGTCCGCCGGCGCAACCCCGCCGCCACCGGCGCCACGAACGGCGGGTCGCGCAACTCGGGGGAATGATCCCCTTCGGCCAGCGCCATCAGGCGCGTCGGGTTCAACGGGCCATCCACCAGGTAAAGATCCTCCTCGGTCAGGCGCAACGTCCGCAGCAGGGTTTCGCGGATGGCCGCCGGGCAGTGGGCGTCTATTTCCAGCCGCACGGCGTCCTCCTTGCGCCGCTTATGCAGCTCGTTCTCGACGGCCCGGAGCAGGTTGGCCGTCTCCTCCTGGTCAATATACAGCTCGCTGTTGCGCGTGACGCGGAAAGGCCAGTAACCGAGCAGCCGGGTGCCCGGAAACAAGTCCGCCAGGTAATGCCCGATCAGCCGATCCAGGTAAACATAATCCTGGCGCCCGTCCGCGCGCGGCAGCCGCACCACGCGCGGCAGGATGGCCGGAATCTGCACCACGGCCATGTGCTCGCGCTCCGCCCCGTTCTGCGCCTTCACCAGCCGCACAATCAGATTGAGCGACTTGTTGAGCACCTGCGGAAATGGATGGGTCAGGTCAACTGCCAGCGGGGTCAGCACCGGATGCGCTTGCGTCCGGTAATACTCCCGCACCCACGCCCGGTCAGCCGGCTCCAGCTCCGCCAGCTCCAGCAGGCGGATGCCGCTGGCCGTCAGTGCCGGGGCCAATTCCTCGCGCCAGCAGGCATATTGCTCCGCCACCATCCGCCGCACCCGTTTGACGATCGCCCGGAACGTTTCGCTCGCCGTCAACCCGTCCACCGAACGCTCCACCACCACGCTCTCGACCTGCTGCTTGAGGCTTGCCACCCGCACCTCGAAGAACTCATCCAGGTTCGAGCTGACAATGCAAAAGAACTTCACCCGCTCCAGCAGCGGGTTCTGCGCGTCCAGCGCCTCCTCCAGCACGCGATGATTGAACTCCAGCCAGCTTAACTCCCGGTTGAGGAAGTCTGCCGGGCCGAACGTTTTTGCCTGAGCGTTGGCATTCACTGCGGCCAACAAGGTAATCGCCTCCCGCTACTTGGAAAGCCACAAATCGTCCGGCACCCCCAAACGGAAAGAGCGAACCCCCGTGCCCTCCTCCATTTCAAGGCACCGGGGAGCAAAGCTCCACAAGAACGCTTATCCTCCCCTTAACGCTCAACCAGACGCCCCCGACCCGCGCTCCAAGACACCTCCCCAAACTGTCCAATTATTGGACACTTTGCGATAAAACCCTGCTTCAGCCCTCGCACCTCCATCATCAAGTCCCGTCCTCACAAAAACCTCCGTATTTTAAGCCACTTACAGGCTTCAGGGTGGCTATCAATACGCCGTGTACAAGGGGTGTACAACGGATGCTCACCGGATGAACAGCTGAAAAATCCTTGTACATCCGGTGAGCATCCGTTGTACACCCCTTGTACACGGCTCTTTGGGACGGTAAAATGAGCGCCTTGAGCGATTTTGGCAAAGGCGGAATTGGGTGCTAAACGGGGTCCGTATAGCGGATCGGTGAGGATCGCCGCTGGGAAATCTATGGGCAGACCCTGCTGCGCTGAGCCGTTAACCGGGAAACCGCTATAACGGGCAGCCGAACCCGCCCGGAAGCCGGATCGGAGGAAGTGGATGGGCGACGCGGATCGCCCCCCTCCGGAATCCCTGCGACTGATGTTGGCTGGCTGCCTTGGCCCGCTTTTGCGGGTCAAGGCCGGATGCCGTTGTCAGGCGGCGACCTCGACTACGCGCCGTTCGCGGGCGGCCTGGTAGATGGCATTGACGACCTTGACCGAATGGCGGCCGTCGGCCAGCGAAGCCGGGGGCGGACGGTCTTGCAGGATGCAGTCGGAGAACAGCGTGATCATCTGCCCGTAGATGCCGCGGCCTTCCAGCTTGTATTCCCGGCGGTTGGGCTGGGAATCGCGCGTTTGGGCGGCGTCGTAGCCGGTTTCCTGGGCCTGCAGGATGCTGAACATCTGGCCGGTCGGCTCCTGGCCGATGGTGCCGCGGGCAATGATCGAGCCCTTGGTGCCGAAGAGTTCCAGCGCGTTTTGCGCGGCGGCGTCCGGGATATTGAAATAGTTATCAATGATACCGTGGGCGCCATTGCGGAAGCGGACCAGGATGGTCGCGGTGTCTTCGATGGGCGTGGCGTATGCGTGGATGAGCAGGTCGGTAAAGCCGGTCACCTCGATGATGGGCGAGCCGAAAATCCATTCCAGGAGGTCGAGGCAATGGGTGCCCATGTCCAGCAACGCGCCACCGTGGCTGAGGGCGATGTCCTGCCGCCAGGCGCCGGGAATGGGCGGATACCAGCAGGTCAACTGCGCGCGGCCCATCACCATTCGGCCCAGCGCGCCGGATTGCACCAGTTCGCGCGCCTGCTGGTGATAGACGTTTTGCCGCATGCACCAGGCGAGCATGAACTTCACGCCGGCTTGCGCGCAGGCGGCTTCCATCTGGTCCACCTCCGCCACGGAGACGGCGATGGGTTTTTCGCACAGGATATGCTTTCCCGCCCGGGCGGCCTGCACGGTTTGGCGGCAATGGGCGTTGGGGGGCGAGGCGATATACACGGCCTGCACGTCCTGGGCGAGCAGTTCCGCCTCGGTGGCGCAGGCGTGCGGCACGCCGAATTGGGCGGCGACTTCCCGGGCGCGCGCCGCGTTGGTGTCCATCACGGAGACCAGCTCCGCGTTAGCGGCCAGTTTTTTGAGTTCGGGGATGGTGCGCCGGGCCGCAATGCCGCCGCAACCGATTACTCCCCATTTAACTTTGTTGCTCATATTATCAGGTTTGCTCCCGGCCGGGTGGAGTTGTTTATTGGTTTTCGGAACGCGGCGGGCCGGGTTGCCGGGGTTCGCGGTCTTGCGCCAGCCGCGCCAGGAATTCCTGGGCCAGCAATTCATAAGCCGCGGAGCCGGCGCTGTATTTGTCGTAGTGAATAATGGGCTGGCCGTAGCTCGGGGCCTCCGCCAGGCGCGTGCTGCGCGGGATCAGGGTCTCAAAGACCCGCTCGCCGAAATGCTGGCGCACTTCCCCGACGACCTGTTGGGAAAGTTTGGTGCGGCTGTCGTACATGGTCATCACCACTCCCGTCAGCTCCAGCCGGGGATTGACGCCCGTGTCGTGCAACTGGGTCATGATGCGATTGAGCATGGAGAGGCCCTCGAGGGCGTAGTATTCGCATTGGAGCGGCACGAGCACGCCGTCGGCGGCGGCCAGGGCATTGAGCGTGAGCACGCCCAGGGAAGGCGGGCAATCCACGAAGATCACGTCGAAGCGCCGCTCCTCGCGGAGGGGTTGCAGCGCCAGCCGAACGCGCTGCAGGTGGTTGTCCGCGCGCGCCAGTTCGAGGTCCGCCCCGCACAGATCCACCTCCCCGGGGATGACCGCCAGGCGGGCGAACGCCGTGTTGCGAACCTTGTCCTGCAAGCGGCCCTGCCCCAGCAGCGCGAGATAGGCGCTGGCGCCGGGCGTTTTCTCCAGCCCCACTCCGCTGGTTGCGTTGGCCTGCGGATCCAGGTCGAAGAGGAGCACGCGCCGGCCGACCGCGGCGACACAAGCGGCCAGGTTGACCGCGGTGGTCGTCTTGCCGACGCCGCCTTTCTGGTTGGCGACGGCGATAACTTTGGTTGGCACGCGAACGGTTTAGCGGAAAGCGGGCGTGGATTCAAGCCCGCGCGCGCGGCGGGGGTGTTTCCCCGGGGAGCGGGGCGGAAAATAGTTTCGCTGGATTTTATTTCCGGGGGGCGGCATTGTAGGGGGCATGAACTTGATCCTTTCGACGCATAACCTGACTTTGACCCGGGCCATCGAGGCGCACATTGTCAATCGGGTGGACAAATTGGCGCGTCTTGACCGGTTTGCCATTAACGCGCGCGTGACGCTCGCGCATGACAAGACCAAGGCCCCCGAACGGCAGTTCTCCTGTTCGGTGCGTTTGGAAGTGCCCGGCCCCGATCTGTTCGCGGAAGACACCCAGGGCGACCTCTACGCGGCGATTGACCTCGTCGTCAAAAAGATCGAGCAACAAATCCGCAAGCGGCATAATAAATACAAGGCCCGCAAACACCGGGTGGCGGAGCGCGGCAAGCGCCTGCGCCAGGACACCGGGTTCTGAGTTCACGCGGAGAGGAAACGCGCGGTGAGGGCCGGCGGATGGAAGACGGCGGAACGCAAGCGCCGCCGCCACGCCCGCCCGCGGCCCGGGCGTGAGGCGCGCCCCGGCTCCCTGCTGCTGCGCGCGCGCGTCGTCCTGCCCGTGGCCCGGCCGCCGCTGGCTGATGGCGCGGTGCTGATTTCCGGGCGGCGGATCGCCGCGGTGGGCCGCTGGCGCGACCTGCGGGCGGCGAAGCCCGGACAGGTTGCGGACCTGGGCGAAGTGGCGCTCCTGCCCGGCCTCGTCAACGCGCACGCGCACCTGGATTACACCCACATGGCCGGCCAGTTGCCGCCCCCCCGGGGGTTCAGCGACTGGCTGAAGCTGATCACCGAAACCAAGTCCGGCTGGAGCCTCGCGGATTACGCGGCGTCCTGGCAGGCGGGCGCGCAAATGCTGCTGCGCACCGGCACGACGACCGTGGCCGACATCGAGGCGGTGCCGCAACTGCTGCCGGAGGCCTGGGCGGCGACGCCGCTGCGCGTTTTTTCCTTTCTGGAGCTGATCGGCATCAAGGGCGCGGCGCAACCGCGCGCCGTGGTGCGGGAGGCCGCCGCCCGGCTGGGCGTGCTGCGGCATCGCCGCTGCCGCGTCGGCCTTTCGCCCCATGCGCCCTACTCCACCGTGCCCGAGTTGATCCGGCTGAGCGTCCGCGCGGCGCGCCGGCGCAACTGGCGCCTGACGATGCACGTGGCGGAATCCGCGCCGGAATATGAAATGTTCGCGCGGGGGCGGGGCGAGCTGTACGACTGGCTCCGGCGCAGCGGGCGCGACATGTCGGACTGCGGCCGGGGCTCGCCCGTGCGGCATCTGCACCGCTGCGGCGCGCTCAGCGAGCGGTTGCTGGTCGTGCATGCGAACTACCTGGCGCGGCCCGACGTGGCGCTGCTGGCGCGGCACCGGGTGCCGGTGGTGCATTGCCCGCGCAGTCATGACTACTTCCGCCATGACCCGTTTCCGTGGCGGCGCCTGCTGCGGGCGGGCGTCAATGTCTGCCTGGGCACCGACAGCCTGGCCAGCGTTTACCAGGCCCGGCGCGAACGGGTGGAGTTAAGCCTGTTCGCGGAAATGCGCGCGCTGGCGCGGAGCGCGCCCGGGCTTTCGGCGCGCCGGATTTTGCGCATGGCCACGGTGAACGGCGCCCGCGCCCTGGGAATGGAGGGGCAACTGGGGGAACTGGGGGAAGGAGCCGGGGCGGATCTCGTGGCGCTGCCGTTTGCCGGGAAAACAGCGGATGCCTATGAAGGGGTGCTGCATCATGAGGGAGCGGTGAGCGCCAGCATGATTGACGGGCAGTGGGCCATCGCACCGTCTTCCGACTGATGGGGCGTTGCGGAATCCTGGAGCTGCGCGGCGAAACGCCGGCCGGCAACGTCCGCCAGCCGGGGCGCTTGCCGGTTTCCTCCGCGGCGGGAAGCACGCCGGCGGCCCGGCAACGGGGGGCTTTGCGATGATGAACGATTTTGACGGGGAAATGGCCCGCCGGCTCGCGGCGCTGCGCGCGGATGGGCTGTGGCGCGAGTTGCGCCGGGTGGAGACGCCCCAATCGCCCCGCCTCCGGATCGGCGGCCAGACTCTGCTGAACTTCGCCTCGAACGATTACCTGGGTCTGGCCAATGACCCCGCGGTGCGGGAGGCGGCCATTCGCGCCGTCGAGCAATATGGCGCGGGCGCCGGGGCGTCGCGCCTGGTCTGTGGTTCGCTGGCGCCTCATCACGCGCTGGACGAGGCGCTGGCGGCCTTCAAGGGCGTGGAGGCGGCCTTGAGCTTTTCTTCCGGCTACGCCAGCGCCCTCGGCGCCCTGGGCGCGCTGCTGGGCCGGGGGGACTTCGTCATCCTCGACCAGCGGGTGCATGCCAGCATCGTGGATGCCGCCCGGCTTTGCGGCGCGAAGCTCCGGGTGTTTAACCACAACGATCTGGACAGCCTGGAAGCGCGGCTCAAATGGGTTCGCGCGCAGGCCTCGGCCCGCAAGGCGCGCGCGCTGGTGGTCACCGAGAGCGTCTTCTCGATGGATGGCGATCACGCGCCGCTGCGGGAGCTGGCTGCCTTGAAGGAGCGATACGGCGCGTGGCTGATGGTGGACGAAGCGCATGCCGTGGGGCTTTACGGCGCGCGGGGCCGCGGCCTGGCGGCGGCGCTCGGCGTCAGCGAGCGCATCGAAGTCCAGATGGGCACGCTAGGCAAGGCCATGGGGGCGGCCGGGGGCTACCTCTGCGGCTCCCGGGCCCTGGTGGATTGTTTGATTAACCGCGCCCGGCCCTTCCTCTTTTCGACCGCGCCGGTGCCTGCCGCCGTCGCGGCTGCCGCCGCGGGCGTGCGCCTGGCGCAATCGCGCACCGGCGAGGAGCGCCGGGCCAGGCTGTGGCAGAATGTCGCCCGCCTCCTGCCGGCGGCCCCCGCCCGCGCGCCCACGGACCGGAGCGCCATTATCCCGATTCGGATCGGCGATGAAGCGCGGGCGTTGGCGATCGCTGACGCGCTGCGCGCGCGGGAGATTTTTCTCCCGGCCATCCGTTATCCGACGGTCGCGCGCGGCGCCGCGCGCCTTCGCCTGACCGTGACCGCCGCCCACACGCCGGCGGACCTTGATCAACTGCAGGCGGCGCTCGACGCGCTTGGCCTTGAATTAGACCCGGGTTCCTGACCTTGCCTTTATGCACCCTCTGGCCCAACTCGATCACCGTTATTTATGGCATCCCTTTACGCAGATGCGCGACTGGCTCAAGCGCGAGCCCATCCTGATCGTGCGCGGCCGGGGCGCGCGGGTGCGCGATGCGCGCGGGCGCGAATACCTGGACGCCAATGCGTCCATCTGGACCAACCTGCACGGGCACCATCATCCCCGGATCAACGCCGCCATTCGCCGCCAGCTCGACCGGATTGCCCATAGCTCGGCGCTGGGCCTCGCCAATGCGCCGGCCGCGCGACTGGGGGAGCAATTGGTTCAAGCGGCCAACCCGCCACGGCGGGGCCCGGCGGCCAGGCTGCTCCGGCAGCCCGTGCTGGGCAAGGTCTTCTTCTCCGACAACGGCTCGACGGCGATGGAAGTTGCCCTCAAGCTCGCCTATGAGTTCACCCGCCGCTCGGGCCGCGACGCCCGGCCGCGGTTTCTGACGCTGGACGGGGCGTATCATGGCGACACCGTCGGGGCGGTTTCCCTGGGGCACATTGACTTGTTCCACAAGGCTTACTCCGGCCTGCTCTTTCCGACGGACAAGGTCCCGGCCCCGTATTGCTACCGGTGCGCCTTTAACCGAGCCCGGCCCGAGCGTGCCGACGCCCGCGATTACCGCCAGTGCCGGTGGGAGTGCCTTGACGCCCTGGAACGCAAGTTTGCGGCCCAGGCCCGGCGGGGCAATCCTTACGCCGCTTTCGTCTTCGAGCCGCTGATGCAGGGCGCGGCGGGCATGATCCCGCAGCCGGCGGGCTGGCTGCGCCGCGCCGCGGCGATAGCGCGCGCGCATGGCGCTCTGCTGATTGCCGACGAAGTCATGACCGGCTTCGGCCGCACCGCGCCCCGGGAAAGCGGGCTTTCCGGCGCGGCGCAACCCCGGCGAAAGACCGGCCCCGCGGAGACACCCGATCTCCCGCTGTTTGCCTGCCACCACGAAGGGGTGCGGCCGGACTTCATGGCTCTCGCCAAGGGCCTGAGCGGCGGCTACCTGCCGATGGCCGCCACGCTGACCACCCAGGCGGTTTTCGACGCTTTCCTCGGCGAATACGAGGAATTCAAGACTTTTTTCCACGGGCACAGCTTCACGGCCAATCAACTCGGGGCGGCGGCCGGCCTGGCCAGCCTGGCTATCTTACGCTCCACCGCCTCCATCCGCGCCCGGATTCGCCTGGCGCAAACCCTGCGCGCTGGACTCGAGACACTCTGGCGCAGTCCGCACGCCGGCGACATCCGGCAGGTGGGCTTAATCGCCGGCATCGAGCTGGTTCGCGACTGGCGCACGCGCGCGCCCTTCGACCTTCGCGAACGCGTGGGCATTCGTGTGTGCGAAACCCTGGCCCGGCTCGGCGTGCTGACGCGCCCGATTGGCAATGTCATCGTCCTCATGCCGCCCTACTGCACCACACCCGCCGAAGCCCGGCGCATCATCGCCGCCCTCGGCCAGGCCCTGGATGACCTGCGCCAATCATTGTGAAACGCCGGCCCTTTCCGGCGCTCCGCGGGGAAACCCGGAAGACCAGCGCTTGTCATACGCACGCCATTCGGCATAGGATGACCGGGCTGGGCGCTTGGCGCAGTGGTTAGCGCGTCTCGTTTACACCGAGTAGGTCGGGGGTTCGAATCCCTCAGCGCCCACCATCTTTCCCGCCGGAACAGTCAGGCCCGGCGTCGCGCGCGCGCTGCGCGGGGGCGGGCGGGCCGGGCTCGCCGGCAGCCTTGCTGATAAACATGCGGGTATAAGACGCCCACAAACGGCAGGTTGCGATACCGCTCCGCGAAGTCCAATCCGTAGCCCACCACAAACTCGTCCGGGATCTCGAAGCCCACATAATCCGCCGCGACCGGTTCCACGCGGCGGGCGGCTTTGTTCAGCAGGACGCAGATCCGGATCCGGCGCGGGCGGAGGGCGCGGAGCCGGGCCCGCACCCGGGAAAGCGTTTTGCCGGTGTCCAGAATATCATCCACCAGCAGCACATCGCGTCCGCGGACGCTCAGCCGCAGTTCCTTGGTGAAGACCAGTTCGCCGGACTCGGTGCCCGCGCCGTAGCTGGAGACGCCGATGAAATCCAGCCGCAGGGGCAGCGAGAGATTCCGAATGAGATCCGCCAGGAACATCACCGTCCCGTTGAGCAGCGAAACGACCACCAACTCGCGCCCGGCGAAATCGCGCGCGATGGCGCGGGCCAGCGTTCGGATGCGGCGCGCGATTTGGGCGTCGGTGATCAGGATGCGTTCGACTTCGCGGCGCCAGCGCCGGGGAACGGCGACGCCGTGGCGGGCCGGGGTTTGGGGGAACGACGGGCTCATGGGCGGGGCGCTTGGCGGGCGGCTTCCGGGCGGCGGCGCGCGGGGGCCGGGCTAGATGTGCTTTGAATCATGCTCGTCCTTGGCGGTATAGCCGGCGTCCTGCCGTTTAAAGTTGACCTCATTCTTGCGCACATACGCCGCGAACACGTCATCCGCGCTCATTCCCAGCACCTGGGCCAGGCTGATCAGGAAATGGAACAGGTCAACGACCTCGACGCGGGCATTCTGCTCGTCAAACTTCTGGTATTTGGCCCACCATTTCCACGGCACGCTGTCGGTCAGCTCGGCAATCTCCTGGGACATGGCGCGGCAATAATTCAGCAGCCAATGAATCTTCTCCTCCGGGCTCATGTTCTCGGTGCGAACGCCGATGCGCTCGTTCAACGCTTTCTGCATCTGGAAGAGCGCGCGAAGCTGGTCTGGTTGTTCCATGCCGGGAGGATTCGACGAGCGCGGGCGGGAAGCAAGGCGAAACCGCGCGCCCGCGCCGCCGCGCTTTGAACTTTGCACTTTGAACCTTCCGTCCGAGTCCCTATAAAGAGAGCCATGCCAACATTGCCGGTAATGTTATCCCACGGCGGACCCGTGCTGTGGCTGCTCCTGATCATCAGCGCCGTGGCCGTGGCCGTCTTCATTGAGCGCTTTCTGCATTGCCACCGCGCGCAAATCAATTCGACCGAGTTCCTCAACGGCATCCGCACCGTCCTGAAGCGCGATAACCCGGTCGAGGCGCTGTCCATTTGCGATGCCACGCCCGGCCCGGTCTCCCGGCTGGTCCGGATCGCCATTTTGCATCGGGAAGAG
This sequence comes from Verrucomicrobiota bacterium, assembly GCA_012517205.1. Lineage (GTDB taxonomy): Bacteria > Verrucomicrobiota > Verrucomicrobiia > Limisphaerales > UBA8199 > UBA8199. The sequence continues at coordinate 4,044 of JAAYVL010000111.1, read as the reverse complement.
GGCCGGGAACGCGTGCGCGAGGCGCTGGAGGAAGCCGGGGCGGCCGAAGTGCCGCGGCTGGAGGAGAAACTCAGCCTGCTGGCGACGATTGCGCAACTGGCGCCGCTGATCGGCCTGCTGGGAACCATGCTGGGGTTCATCCAGACCTTTAGCCGGATGCAGGAAGCCGGGCTGAACGCGCACGTGGGCCTGCTCTCCAGCGGAATCTGGCAGGCGCTGGTCTGCGCGGCGGCGGGCCTGGCGGTCTCCATCCCCGCGCATGCGGCCTATAACTACCTGGTGATCCGCGTCAATGCCATCGTGCTGGACATGGAACGCTCCGCCACCGAGATCGTGCGCATCGTCACCGAAACGGCCAAGCCGCCCCCGGCGCCATGAAGTTCCCCCGTCAGGCCACCATTTTCCGGCGGCAGTTGGACGCCGCGCCGTTTGCCGCGATGTTCTTTCTGCTGGTGCTATTCATGATGCTGGCGTCGCTGGTTTATACGCCCGGAGCGCGCTTGGAATTGCGGCTGCCGGAGGGCGCGGGTTTGCCGGGCGCCGACCGGCCGTCGGTATCAGTCGCCATTGACGCCGACGGGCGGCTTTATTACGAAAACCAGTGGATCCAGGAAGACGAGCTGCGCCGCCGGCTGCAGGCGGCGGTGGCGAAGGCCGGCGAACCCCTGACGTTGATTGTGCAAGCCGACAAGGCGGTGAGTTATGAACGCTGCCTGCGCCTGGCGCTGCTGGCGCGCGAAGCCGGCATGACCGACGCCCTGCTGGCCACGCTGCCGGGGCCTTACGCCGTCCCGCCGCTCCGCTCGCCGCCATGACCCCGGCGCCGGCCGCATCGCGCTCCTGGACGCGTCGCCGCTGGTGGGGCGTGGCGGCGCTGGTATTCCTGTTCCAACTCGCCCTGATTTTCTGGCTGGGCGAGACCGCGCCTCCGACCCCTCACCCGGCCGCGCCCGGCCTGACGCTGCGGCTGGCCGGAAGCGCCGCCGCCGAATTGCTGGCGCTGCGCGACCCCACCTTGTTTGTCCTGCCGCGCCCGCAGGTGATTTCGACGCCGGCCTGGTTCAAGGCCCCGCATCCCGACGCGGACGTCTTCGCCTGGCCCGAGCCGGCAAATCCTCCCGCGTTGAGCATCGGCCAACCTGGCACGGCTCTCAGCCAACGGGCCGAGAGCAACCTCTTCCCGCTTCAGCAGGCGTTGGCGCGATTCGAGCCCCACCCGGACCTGCCCGAGGCGGCCCCTCTGCCGATGGGGGCTGATCAATCCACCCTGCAACTGCGCGGCGCCCTTGCCCAACGGCGGCTATTGGCGCCGCTGGATTTGCGTTCCTGGACCCATCGGGACATTTTGAGCAATAGCGTCGTGCAACTCCTGGTGGACGCCGAAGGGATGCCGCGTTCCATCACCTTGCTGGCCGGCAGCGGTTCCCCGGAAGCTGACCGTTACGCCTTGGCCCTGGCCCGGGGCGCGCGCTTCGAGCCGCTCCGCCCCAACCCGGGCGATCCTGCCTCCGCGCCAGCCGCGCATCTGAGCTGGGGCCGGATGGTCTTCCGGTGGCACACCCAGCCGCTGCCGCCCACGAACACCCCGGCGGCCGGCCCGCAACCCTGACCGGCACTTCCTCGCGCCTTCACCATGCCGATTCCGCACCTGATCTTCACTTACGTGGTTGTCCTTCTGGCCGGTTTGACGGGCGCCGCCCTCTATTCCGAGTTTCGCCGGCGGAGCTTCGAGCCGACGGGCAGCGAGGACCGCATTTTTCGCTGCCGCCACTGTGGCTACGTTTATACGGACGACCCGGACGTGGCCCGCTCGCGCTGCTCGCAGTGCGGGCAGATGAATGAAGCGATCAAATTCTGAGCGCCCGCGGCGGCTCAACTCCCCGGCTTCAACTCCACCACATCATGCGGCACGGCCTCCCGCTGGCCGGCGGGGCTGACGCGGATATAGCGCGCCTTTTCGCGGAGTTGGGCCAGGTTGGCCGCGCCGAGGTAGCCCATGCCGGATTGAATCCCCCCAATCAGTTGCGCGAGCACGCGATCAAGCGCGCCGCTGACTTCCTTCAGCGCCTCGATGCCCTCCGGGGCGATCTTGCGGGCGGGATCGTTCGTGTGGCCATACCGCGCCGCCGCCCCGGCTTTCATAGCCGCCCAACTGCCCATGCCCCGATATTGCTTGTAGAGTTTGCCGCCAATTTCCATCACCTCGCCGGGCGCTTCCGAGCAGCCGGCCAGCACGCCGCCGCAGACGACCGCCTGGGCCAGCGTCAGCGCCTTCACAATATCCCCCGATTTGGTAATGCCGCCGTCGGCCAGAATCGTCACCCGCTTTTGCCGGGCGGCCCGCGAGGCCAGGTACAGCGCCGTCAGTTGCGGGATGCCGACGCCGGCGACGATGCGCGTGGTGCAGATCGAGCCCGGCCCCTGCCCCACCTTAACCACATTCGCGCCGCAATCGGCCAGGTACTCCACCCCCGCGGCACTGGTCACGTTGCCCGCAATAATCGGCAGCCCGGGAAAAGCGCCGCGCAGCATCCGCACCGCATCCCCCACGCCGCGGCTGTGGCCATGCGCGGTCGAGACGGCCACCACATCCAGCCCCCGCTCCACCAGCGCGCCAACGTGCGCCAGGATGCGCTCGCGGTCCAGCTCGCCAAAGGCGTTGCGCGTCGCGGAAACCGCCGCCCCGCAGAGCAGGCGGAACCGCGCGTCGCGCGCCGGCTTGAACTGCGCGCTCCGCTCCTGGATGATCCGCTCCACGTCGCTCAGCGTGAACAGCCCTTGCAGGCGATCCTCCTCATCCACCACCAGCAGCTTATGAATGCCCGGGTGCTCGGCAAAAAAACTGTCGGCCCGGGCGATGGGATCCCGGCCCAGCTTCTGGTGGCGAAGGGTATGCACCTGGCTGCGCGGCGTGAGCAATTCGGCTACGGCGCGCCGGGCGTAGCGCTGCTTCACAACGCTGCCCGACAGCAGGCCGATCAGTTTGCCCTGGTCGTCCACCACCGGGAACGTGCTGAAGGCAAACCGCTTTTTCGCAATCAACTCCAGCACCTCGCCAATCAACTGCCCGGGCGACGTCTTGATCGGATCCTGAATCAGCCCATGCACGTGGTTCTTCACCCGGCTGACTTCGGAAAGCTGCTGCCGCTCGGGCATGTTGTAATGAATCAGCCCCAATCCGCCGTGGAGCGCCAGCGCGATGGCCATGCGCGACTCGGTCACCGTATCCATATCCGCCGAGATGATGGGAATGTTCAGTTCCAACCCTTCGGCCAGTCGCGTGCTGAGCTGCGTATCCCGGGGCAGAATCTCCGAATACAACGTCGCCAGCGTCACATCGTCATAGGTCAGGGCCAGGTCGCTATGGGCGGAGAAGAAAGCGTCGGCCGCCCGGTAAAATCGGGCATCAAGGCTATCGGACTCTTTGGTTGCTGGCATGTCGAAAAATGCCATCCCCGGCAACTCCCTGACAAGCCAAAAGCTCATTCCGACTCCGCTCTGAGCAGGACCTTTTGTTGGCGGGCCTGAGTTTCGGTAGATGAGGGGGAAAAGATTTTGCTAAACCCAAAGCCGATTTTCGGGTTGGGAGGCGGGGATGAAAGCGTCTATCGCTTCAAAACAGCCGGCCGACTCTGCGAGCAACCCGGCGCTGCGCGTGCGAACAGCCCGAAAGGATGAACATCGGTGGTTTGATACCTTGCCGGACCAACAGCACCCGTTGGACGCGGGACGGCCTGTTGGCGATTGCCTGCGCCAAATCGTGGAGGAGACCGGCCAGGTCGTTGCCCTGTTGAACTGATTACCTTGGGCGGGATGGCGGCGATTGAGCGCCCCGACGAGGCAGCCCACCCCCCTACGGTGGGCTGGCCGCCTGGACCCGTTTTCGCAAGGCCTGCAACTCCAGCCCGCCTCAATCTACTGGCAAACTTCGCCCGCCGTGCGCAGCCGGTAAAACGCCGGATTGCACCCTCCCGGCGTATCATCGTGCGTCACCAACCCCGCCGCCGTGCAGGTCAACGGCCCATACAAATCCGCCCAGGTGCC
>JAAYVL010000162.1 GCA_012517205.1 Verrucomicrobiota bacterium | reverse complement strand
CTAAAGAAAGCGGGACGGTGACCCCACCGTCCCGCTCGATTTTACCGCATTATGAGCAACGGCCGGCCGCTATTTCGTGCGCGCCCGATAATACGCGCTATTGGCCAGGGGCGCGGGATCCACAAAGGTCGCCACCCCGCTCAAGGTTGCCGTCGCCTCGCCAACCTTCGTCCAGTTGACTCCCGCTCCGGCCGCCGCCGGGCTGCGCCAGACCTCGTAGGTCTTGCCCGGTTCGCCCTCGAAGAGCACCGTCACACTGGAGGGAGGAGCCCCGGCCACTTCGGCCGAGATCATCACCGGCCGCGTCGGGGTATAATAAACCCGCAGTTGCGGGCGCACCGCCTGATTGGCGTGATCCGCCGTGTAGAAGCCCCAGCCATCCCCGCCATACGGCCACGGCAACACCGCCCAACCGTAGTTGGCCTCGCCGTTGGCCCACAGTTGCACGTCCGCGGTCAGGTCAAAGGTATTCCACCCGCCCTGCACGTTCGGATCGCCCGTGTCGTTGCCCGCCACCACCGTCGGCGCATTCACCGCTTCCACGTCGTCGGCCTGGATGCCTTCCACAAAGAAGTTCCAGGTGGACGTCGCCGCTTCCCACGGAATCAGCATCCGGTGGAAGGTCCCGCCGTCACCCATCGCATTGGAGCCGGTGCTGGTCAGGTCCAGTTCCGCCGCGTGAATCTTCGCAAACGGCGGCACCTGCCCCGCCCCGGTCCCGACCAGGTGGTCAAACCGCAGGATCGCTTGCTCGGCGTCCTCATTGGGCGGAGTCACTTCGTAGTCCACGAGAACGGACGTGACCGTCGAATACTCCGTATCCGGCGTCAGCTCCCGGATGCGCGTATCCACCGCGCCCGTGTAGCCATTCTGGCCCTGCCGGAAGCTCGCCATCTTGATCGTCGGCTCCACGGGCAGCCACCGCACCAGCAATTGCGGCCGCGTCACCAGGTTCGTCGCCTCCGCCGGGGCGAAGATCGTATTGTCGTTGCTGGCGAACGGGCCCCAGGACGGCATCACCCACCCGTAGTTATTCGTGCCATTCACCCAGGCCTGCACGTCCCGCAACACGCTGAACTGAATCCGGCCCGTTCCCGTGCTGCCCGAGTGATCCGACGCATTAAACTGCGAGTAGTAGGTCGTTTCCGCCTCCACCCCGTCCATCTGCACGCCATCCCCAAAACCATTCCAGGTCGAGGATTCCGGATCCCAATCAATCAGCATCCGGTAAAGCGGGCTGCCATCTCCGCCGTTCATTACGGTGAGCAGCAGATCCGCCGATACGATCGTGGCGCCCGGCGGGATCTGGCCCGGATTGGTTCCCACGATGTCGTCAAACCGCAGCAGCACCTGCTGGTCGTAGCCGGTTGCCGTGTTCTTGTTGATATGCACCACCAGCCCGTAAAGCCCGTTGTTCGGGTCCGACCAGGTGCCCCTCGGGTAGGAGTCGTATTCATTCACGCGCGAATAGATCTCGCAATCGCTGGCGCCCGTATAAACCCCAAACCCCGCGTCCTTCCCGTACTGGAAGTCGCTGATATGCACCTTCGACACGATGATTTGCTTGCTGTCGGTGCTGCTGCCGCCATCGCCATCGGCCAGCGTGAACGCCACCGTGCGCGGATCCTGCAGGGGCGCGTTGGTCACGTTGTGGTAGGTAATGTTTCGCGCCAGCGCCTGCGCCGCTTCCGGGTTGGCCGAAGCATTGAACGTAATCACCAGCGGCGTGGCGCCCACCCCGCCGGCAAAGGTCCCGATCGGCGACCCGCTGTAGGTCACGGTGTTGCCCGAGACCCCGATCTGCTGCCAATCCATTCCCTGGTTGCGGATTCCCAGCCGGTCATTGCTTTGGGCATTGGCCGTCAGCGTCACGGTCAGCGACCCGGCGTTGTAGTCGTACGTATCGGCATCCACGATGGTCGCCTGCCCGTCAATCACCATCCCCGGCCAGTCAATCCCGTATTGCATCGCCCCCGACGGCAGCGTCAGCACCGGTTCGTTGTCCAGCGTCTGCGCCGGCAGAACCACCGTTAATCCGTTCCAACCCGGCGCGCTCGAGCTGGCCGTCAGCGTCACCGTGTAGCCCACCGTGCCGTCCGTCAGCAGGTCATCCGCGGCGGTCAGCGTGAAACTCTGCGGCGTATTCCAGTTGGCCGGCGTAAACGTCCGCGACGCCGGGCTCACCGTGCCCTCGGTCACATCGCTCGAGCTGATGCTGACCGTCACGTTGGCGGCCGGCTGGCACGTCAACGCCACCCCGAGATTGAGCGCGGTATTGGGTTCGCTCACCGTCAACATTCCCTTGGGCGTTATGGACAAACCCGGCGCGTCGTTGTCCAGGTTCACCACCGTCACGTCCAGCGCGTCCAGCCCGTTATAGGCCGGGTCCGAGCTCGTCGCCGCCCCCGTCACGATCGTATAGATCACATCCCCGTCAATCACCGCGTCATCCACGCCCGTGACCGTCACCGTCTGCCGGTTCGACCAGTTCAACGACGTGAACGTAAGGCTCGGCGGGTCAACGGTTCCTTCCGTCGTATCGCTCGAGGTGAGCGTGATCGTCGTATCGTCCGAGGTCGGCGCCGTGTTCAAGGACACCTGGAAGGTCGCCGTCAGGCCCCCCTCGCTGGTCGTCAGGCGCGTCGCGCTCACGCTGATCCCCGCCTCGTTGTCCGCGTTGAGGCAGCCCACATCCGCCGGCTTCAACCCGTTATAGCGCGCATCCGCGCTCACCGCCGCCGGCAGCACGATCGAGTAGGCCACCTGCCCGTCCGCATCCAGGTCGTCCACCCCCGTCACCCGCACGGTCTGCGGGATCCACCAGTTGTCCGGCGTGAACGTCAGGCTGGTCAAGCCGTCGCAGACCACCCCCTCGGTCGGGTCGCTCGAAACGATTCCGCTGATCGTCACATTCGCCGTGGGCTTGGCCGTCAGGTGCACCGTGAATGAATTGGTAAAGCTGCCGGCATAATACGCATTGGGCGTCTCGGCGGTCAGCAGGTTCGCCTGCGGCCACACTTCAAATCCCACCTCGGTCGGCGCCGGGATGAACACAAACGAAAACGCCGCTTCCGGAGAGCGCGCGCCGCCGACCAGTCGGTACGGCGACTGCAACCCAAAATTGGGCGTGTCGCGCGACTGCAACTCAAAACTTTGCCCGTCGGGGGTAATCTCGTAGCTGACGATGTTGTCCAGGTTATACGTCCCGCCGCCCTCCGCCGAAACGATCAAGACCCCGTTGGTGGCCGCATAGCCGTTGATGGTCAGCCGGTGGCGGCCATTGGCCAGCTTTTCAGTCGTGAACTGCGGCGCATTGCCGCTATACATCATGATCCCCCCGTCCCCGTCCAGCTTGCCCGAAATCAGCGACGTATCCGTCCGCGGGATATACACAAACGCAATCGGATCCTGCTCATAGTTGCTCGCGGTGCCCGTGGAGAGGTCATGCACATACATCGTCCACGTCCCGTCCTCTTCCGCCTTCGACAGCGCGAAGTTGCCCTCATCCTTGCCGTGGTTGACCAGCAGGATTCCGTCGGTCTGCGAGTTAATGCCGTAACTCCTCAGGTCCAGCGTAAAGACGCCGCCGTTGGCCGCGCAGCCGCCGGAGCCATCGGGAATGCAATCCATAAACGTCGAGCCGTAAACGATCTCGGGGGAACCGATAATAAAATCGTTCACCCAGCCGTTCTTGCGGGAGGCATTGCGCGCAATAGCGCCGATGTAGCGGTCATACGGGAACCAGGCCCCCGCCACATCCACGTTCCATTCCCGCGTGCTCCCGGCCGTCCCCGATACGTTGGTCGTCTGCGTTTGGATTCGCCAGGAGCCGAAGCTTTCCTCCGTCACCGAAGGAGCGGCGTAGCCTACGGCATTGGTGCCCGCGACATACTGGTTTGTGCGCGCGTTTTGCGCCACCGCGCCAATCAGGATCCCCTTGGCAACATCATCGGCCCGGGTTTCCCCGATCTGCACATAGTAATCGGCCGTGTTCCAGCAGGGAAAGGTATTGGTTGACGTCGGGGTGGTGACCGTCCAGGTGTCGAGCTGGACGGGCAGGAACCCATTGATCAAGACCGTCGGCGTCACCGTCACGTTGGTGTTGACATAGCTTCCGTTCACGGCGGTCACCTTGAGATGCCCCGCCGCCACGCCGTTATTGGCCCAGGCCTGGGGCCCGGCCAGGCCCAGCAGCAAAGTCATCACCAAGGCCAGGATGGCTCGCGTAACGTTCAAGCGCAGGGTTCCGCCTCGCGGGAGGCCCGATGTATTGTTGTCCATTTTATTTTTCATTGTTGGTTTATCTGGGGTTTAGTTTGAAGTAATAAAACGCAAAGACGGAAAAACTAGGGGCTCACGCCCGCCACCCGGGACGAGTCATGCGAAACATTCCAGACTTCGATGAATTTCCGCTGGCTGACCCATTCGGCGTGGCCATCGCAAAAAGTGAAATTCTGGCCATACTTGCCATGATTATCCGTCGGGCTGTCCGGCCAGTTGTTGATATCGTTCTTGTCCACCAGCGTCGAGGTGTCATCCGCGTCCGTCAGCAGAAAAATCCGGGACGGCCCCGGCACCACGCCCAGGTAGGGCGCATAGTAGCAGATCTTAAAGGTGGCCACGGAAGTTTCGGTCTTTTTCGTGGCGATGCCCTTGCCCGTCATCTTGGCGGTGAAATTGCCAAAACATTCGTAGCTGGTTCCGCGCGCCTTCGGCCCAATGCCGTTGTCGCACAAATCCCGCAGCGTTTGCCCTCCGATTTTGGCGCCGTTCATGTCCATCAGGTCAATCAGGTTGGTCGTGGTGACATAATTCTGGGTGGCGGGGCATATATAGCTGCCCACGCTCTTGGCGTATTCCGGGTAGAGCCAGCTCAAATCATCATCCGCGCCGGAACGGTCGGTCTGGGCGTTCTTGGGAACATCATCCCGGGCCCCCGCCGACCACCAGCTATATTTGGAATAATGCCCCCGGCGAATTGCGCCAAAAGTTTTGTTACCCGTGGAGGGGGGGCAGAAGGGTGGAAAAGGATACGTTGCGCCAAAAGTAACTGTTACCGTGGATGGATGGATCAGACTATGAGTCAGAGCACACGAAGAGAACTGATAACGAAGTTGCGGTGGCGCTACCAGAACGCCGGCGCACAGTATAAGCGCAAGCTGTTGGATCAAGCTCAGGAGTTGCTGGGGTATCACCGCAAGGCGGCGATTCGGGCCTTGCGGGCGGTGCCAGTGGTGCCAAGGGGGCCGCGGATTATCACCGGGCGGCCCTTAAGCTACGAGCCGGGGTTGTTGCGCAAATGGCTGCGGCCCATCTGGGCGGCCACCGACTATGCCTGCGGCAGGCGGTTGGAGGCGATGCTGCCGGAGTGGATTCCAGCTTACGAGCAGCATGAGCGGAGGATGCCGACGGAGGCGCGGGAGAAACTGCTGCAAGCCAGCGCCCGGACGCTGGATCGGCTGCTGCAGCCTTTGCGGGCGCGGGGCCAGGGCCGCTCGCTCACGCGGCCGGGCACGCTGCTGCGCCAGCAGATTCCCATCCGGGGCAGCCTTTGGGAAGAGGGAGCGGTGGGCTGGCTGGAGGTCGATACGGTCGCCTTGTGCGGCGGCAGCGTCGCCGGGGAGTTTGTTTGGGTGGTTGACGGGGTGGAGTACGTGACCACCTGGGTGGAATTGCGCGCCATCTGGGGTCGAGGTCAGCTCAACACGCTGGGCGCCCTCCAGGACATCGAGGCCAGTTTGCCCTTTGCCTTGCTGGGGTTGGACAGCGACAACGGCGGGGAGTTCCTCAATCACCACGTGCTGCACTGGCTCCAAAAGCGGCCCCGACCGGTGTTCATGACCCGCAGCCGCCCCTACAAGAAGGACGACAACGCGCATGTGGAGCAGAAGAACTGGACCCATGTGCGGCAGTGCTTTGGGTATGAACGCTACGACAAGTCCGAGCTCATCGAGCCGATGAACGCCCTGCTCAAGGGGCCCTACCGTCAACTGCTCAACTACTTCCACGCTTCGCTCAAACTGGAACGAACTCAGCGCCAGGACGGCAAGGTGCGGCGCATTTACGGAGCGGCCCAGACTCCCCTGGCGCGGGTGCTGGCCTGCCCGCAGGTCAGTCCGGTCACCAAAGCGCAACTGCGGCAGGACAAGGAACGACTCAACCCCTTTGCGCTCAAGCAATCGGTGGAACAGAGCCTCAAGCAAATCTCGGCCCTGCGCCAGGCAGCCGTCCCCAACGCACGAGCGGCCTAACCGCTGGACACAACCGTGCGGCAGATTGTGAATAACTCTCTTAACCAGCCCTCCCCCCAGCCCCCCCACCACGGCAGTCCCTGGTTTTCGACCGCAGGGGGGCGCGAGCTAAGGCTCGCAGCTCGCCCCCCTGCTCGTTTTAGCTTGCTTCGGACCCGCAAAACCACTAACCCAAACAATCACCGCCGGGTAACACCCCTTTTGGCGCAACGATACCACCTTCAGGGATCCCCTCGGGTAACAGTTACTTTTGGCGCACGGCGCCCGGTTGTCGTCGGCGTACATCATGCTCCCCAGCCCCAACTGTTTGAGGTTGTTCAGGCAGCCGGTGCGCCGGGCCTTGTCCTGCGCCCGGGCCAGCGCGGGCAGCAGCAAGGCCGCCAGAATGGCGATAATGGCGATGACGACCAGGAGTTCGATGAGGGTAAACGCACGCGGGGTGCGGGAGGGTGATGGCTTAACACGCATAACGATTAATAGCACATTAATTTCTTCGCAATACCGTGACGGTCCGACATTGTTCCCCAGATTATTTTTGTTTGCCGTTTCCGTCAACGAGAATATGGTGAATATTTATTCACGGACCCCGGATCGGCGAATGGCCGGGCGGGGCGGGCGGACGTTCGCCGGGGACGGATTGGGAGCTTGAAAAGGGCGGCGGGCCGGGGCAGGATGGCGGGCATGACGAACAAATCTCTCGGAGCCAAGACGCTCATCTACCCGGCGCCGGTGCTGGTGGTGGGCACCTACGACAAGGCGGGCAAGCCCAATGTGATGACGGCGTCGTGGGGGGGCATTTGCAGTTCCCAGCCGCCGTGCGTGGCGGTGTCCTTGCGCAAAGCCACTTACACCTATGCCAACCTGCTGGAGCACCAGGCCTTCACCCTCAGCATCCCCTCGGAAAAGCACGTCAAGGAGGCGGATTACTTCGGCTTGATGACGGGGCGCAACACAAACAAGTTTGCGGCTGCGAAGCTGACGCCGGTCCGGAGCGCGCTGGTGGACGCGCCGTATGTGAAGGAGTTTCCGCTGGTGCTGGAGTGCAAGCTGCTGCATGTGGTGGAATTGGGCCTCCATACGCAGTTTGTGGGCGAGGTGATTGACGCCAAGGCGCACGCCAGCATCATCGGCACCGGGGGTGCCGTGGACATCCGGAAGCTCAAGCCGCTGATCTTCACGCCGGACACGCAGGATTACTTCGGCGTCGGCAAGTTTGTGGCCAAGGTGTTCTCCGCCGGCAAAGATATCTGATCGCTGCCGCCTTCGCGCAGGACCCGTTGCCCAAGAGACCGGTCTGGGCCCCCGAACCGGACTCCTCTTTCGTGAGCGAAAGGAGCCGGAACGCATCGCCGATACCTCGCCCGACCGGGTTATCCGCCGGTTTCCCAACCAGTTCCCGCCCGATCCCGTCCGCAATCTCCCGGCATTCTGCCCGGTGAACCGTGCCCCGCAGGGCATCCGCGGGCTTACCGCCCGTCCGCCCTTGCCCTCCCTTTTTTGTCAACCCTGGATTCATAGCTAACTGTTTTTAAGGAACTTAATTATTATCCTCCAGTTCTCTCTTATCATCTCGGCCTTTCCAGGCACCCGTAGCCATTATCCAAATACCCCGAAAATCCCCTGCCTTCAGGCCGTGTACAAGGGGTGTACAAGGGATGCCCATCGGGTGTACCAGCTAAAATCTTATGAACATCCGGTGGGCATCCCTTGTACACCCCTTGTACACGGCCTGAAGGCAGGGTAAATCCAAGGTATTTGCAAGGTATGCCCAAGGCGCCTCTGAGCCGAAAAGACTCAGGTTTCGCCTCCATTCAGCTCCTTCCTGGGTGCGTAAATCATTGATTTTACCAGCGAAAGGCGTTTAGCTCTTAACGGCTATGCGCTTGAAATCGTCAATCCGGGGGTTTATGGGGATTACGGTCTGGGTTATCAGGGCCACCCAGGCTCCAGCGAGACGATGGCACATGATTAAACCGCCCGCCTGAACCGTTCCCGATCTAAGTTTCCGGCGAAGATTGTCCCGCTGGCGAGGCCGCCTTGCCTGTTATTGCCGCGCAACCCGGCCTGCGCCGGTTGCCGACGGTCTTTGGCGGCACCGGGAACGGGAGCGGCATGCTTTCCGGTTTTGAGGCGCGGCCCAAAGCGGCGCCGCGGGAAAACTCGGGTTGCGCCGGGCGGCATAATTCCACTAGATTTATCCTGACGAATCTGACAACACTCGACTATGGCTGAAAAGAGCCTCAGCGAACTGCCACGCGAACTGCGCCTGCTCTTTACCAAGGGCAACGACGCGTTACAGCGGGAGAATCTTGATTACGCGATCGCCCTCTTTAACCAGGTGCTGGCCAAAGAACCCGCGCTTTTCGAGTGCCGCCAGGCCCTGCGCAGCGCCCAAAGCCGCAAAGCCAGCGGGGGCCGTGGTTTTTTCAAGAAGATCATGAGCAGCGCGGGTTCCTCGCCGCAGCTTGCCCGGGCCCACCTGGCCCTGGGCAAAGATCCGGCCGAGGCCCTGCGGATCGCCGAGCAGATTCTCAATGGGGATCCGGCCAATTCCGCCGCCCACAAGCTGGTGGTGGAGGCGGCCAACGCCCTGGACCTGCCTAAAACGGCTGTGATGTCGCTGGAAATCCTGGTCGCCCATTCGCCCAATGACCAGGACATTGCCGTCAAGTATGCCCACGCGCTGGCCAACGCCGGCGAGGTGGGGAAAGCCGAGGCGGTGCTGTCAAATCTCTACCGCGCCGCGCCCCATGACCAGGAATTGGCCCAGGCGCTCAAAAACCTTTCCGCCCGCAAGACGCTGGACGAAGGGGGCTACGAAGCGCTGGCCGACGGCACCGGCTCCTACCGCGATATCCTCAAGGACAAGGAGGAGGCCATCCTGCTGGAGCAGCAGAACCGGCAGGTAAAGACGGAAGATGTCGCCGAGCGGCTCATTCAGGAATACGAGGGGCGGCTGGCGGCCGAGCCGGGCAACCTGAAGCTGCTGCGCCAACTGGCCGAGCTGTACACCCAGAAACAGCAGTTCGACCGCGCGCTGAGCTACTACGACCGGATCAAGGCGTCCGAGGTTGGCGCCGATGCGTCGCTGGATCGCAATATAGCCGACACCGTGATGCGCCGCTACGAGCACCAGATGGCGCAGATCGATACCACCGCGCCGGACTACGCCGACAAACGGGCGGCGCTCCAGGCCGAAAAGCAGGCCTATCAACTGGCCGAGTGCCAGAAGCGCGCCGAACGCTTCCCCACGGACCTGCAAATCCGCTTCGAGCTGGGGCAGCTTTATTTCCAGGCGGGCCGGATCACCGAGGCCATGAGGGAGTTTCAGAAGGCGCAGAGCAATCCGCACCGGCGCATCCAGGCGTTGAGCTACCTGGGCCAATGCTTTGCGCGGCGCGGCATCCATGACCTGGCCGCCACCACCTTCCAGGACGCCCTCAAGGAGAAGGTGGTCTTCGACGAGGAAAAGAAGGAGCTGATTTACCTGCTGGGGTCGGTGTATGAGACGATGGGCAAGCGCGACGACGCCATCGCGCAGTTCAAGATCATCTACGCGGCGGATGTGGGCTACAAGGATGTGGCCGACAAGATTGACGCCTATTACGATGGCGCGGCGGGCGGCTGAGATCCCGGCCGCCCCGGCGCGGCGGGCGCGACGGCGGGCGGCGGGGCGCCGGCTTGACCCGCCCCGGGGCTTCCGTTAGGTTGCCCCGGTATAACACATCGCTTTGCTATGGATAATTTTTTAGTCCCGATGGTGGTGGAGCAAACCGGGCGCGGGGAGCGCGGGTATGACATTTACTCGCGGCTGCTGGTGGACCGGATTGTTTTTCTGGGCACGCCGGTGGACGACATGGTGGCCAACCTGATCATCGCGCAACTGCTGTTCCTGCAGATGAACGACCCCAAGAAGGACATTCATCTCTATATCAATTCCCCGGGCGGCAGCGTCACCGCCGGGCTGGCGGTCTATGACACCATGCAGTTCCTCACCTGCGATGTGAACACCTATTGCATCGGCCAGGCGGCGAGCATGGGCGCCGTGCTGTTGTGCGGCGGCACCAAGGGCAAGCGCTACGCGCTGCCGAACTCGAACATCATGATTCACCAGTTGCTGGGCGGGGCGGAAGGCCCGGCCAGTGACGTGGAAATCCGCGTGCGCTACATGCTGAAGCTCAAACAGCGCCTCAACCGCATCATCGCCCGGCACACCGGCCACTCGATCGAGCAGGTCGAGAAAGACACCGACCGCGACAATTTCATGACGCCCGAGGAGGCCAAGGCCTACGGTTTGGTGGACGAGGTGGTGCAATCGCGCAAGGAAATCCCCGGCCTGGCCGAACGGGCCACCAGCCTGGCGGACAAGAAGGAGTAACCCGTCGCATGGCGCGCCCGACCCACCTGACGCTCTGCAGCTTCTGCGGCAAGTCCCACACGGAGGTCAACCGGCTCATCGCCGGGCCGGGCGTTTATATTTGCGATAGCTGCGTCCTCCTCTGCAACCAGGTCCTGGGCAAGGAGGCGGCGGCGCCCGCCCGGAAGCCCAAGCCGCGCTCCCACATCCCCAAACCGGCCGAGATCAAACGCCGGCTGGACCAGTCGTGCATCGGCCAGGAGCATACCAAGAAGACGCTGGCGGTCGCGGTGCATAATCATTACAAGCGCCTGCTCCAGGAACCGGCGGCGGCGTCCGCCGAGGCGGGTCCGGCGCGGGGCGACGCGAAGGCCGAGGTCGAGATCGAAAAGAGCAACATCCTGATGATCGGCCCCACCGGGTCGGGCAAAACGCTGCTCGCGCGCACGCTGGCGCAGGTGCTGGACGTGCCGTTCGCCATTGCGGACGCCACGACGCTGACCGAAGCCGGCTACGTGGGCGAGGACGTCGAGAACATCATTCTGCGCCTGCTCCAGAACGCCGATTATGATGTGAAGCGGGCGCAGCGCGGCATTGTCTATATTGATGAAATTGACAAGATCGCCCGCAAGACCGAGAACGTCTCGATCACGCGGGATGTGTCGGGCGAAGGCGTGCAGCAGGCGCTGCTGAAGATCCTGGAGGGCACGGTCTGCAGCGTCGCGCCGCAAGGCGGCCGCAAGCATCCGCAACAGGAATACATCCGGGTGGACACGAGCGACATCCTGTTTATTTGCGGCGGCGCCTTTATTGGCCTGGAGCGGATCATCCAGCGCCGCCTGGGCCGCCAGGTTCTGGGGTTTCGCGCGAACCCGGAGCTCCCGAAAGCCGTGGCGGCGGAGCGGCAGGAAATCCTGCAACACCTCGAGCCCGAAGATTTGCTCAGCTACGGCTTTATTCCCGAGTTCGTGGGCCGGCTGCCGATGCTGACCGTGCTGGCGGAATTGACGGAGGCGCAGTTGGTCTCGATTTTGACGGACACGAAGAATGCGCTGACCAAGCAGTATGCGAAGCTGCTGGCGATGGAGGGGGTGGAGCTGGAGTTTTCGCCCGAGGGGCTGCGCGAGCTGGCGGCGCAGGCCATCAAGAAAGGCACCGGCGCGCGCGCGTTGCGCAGCCTGCTCGAACGCCTGATGCTCGACATCATGTACGAGGTGCCCGGCAGCGAGGATATCCTGCACGTCCACATCACCGCGCCGGTGGTCGCCGGCCAGTGCAAACCGATCATCCGCCGCAAACAGAACCGCGCGGCGGCCTGACCCCGGCCCCCGGAGCGCCGCGCGCGACCCGTATGCCCTCCGCCCCGCCCGTTTCCACCGTTCCGCCCCCGGCCGCCCCCGCCTCGCCGCCGCCGGCGAAGTGGCGCGGCTGCCTGTTTTACGGATGCGGGACCCTGGCCGTTCTGGCGGGGGTGATCGTGGCCTCGATTCTGATTACGCTGTGGTGGGTGCGGCGGCCCCTGAAACCCGTGGAGTTGTCCCCCCCGGAAAAGGCGGCCGTGGAACAGAAGCTCCAACGGTTGGGCAATCGCCCGGCGCCCGCCGCTGATCCCGCCGCGAGCGCGGAGGCGCGCGCGCCGCAGGAACGGCGCTATGAGCCGGGCGCCCGGACGTTGCGGCTGACGGAGCGGGAGATCAACGGTTTATTGAACGCCAACACGGACCTGGGGCGGTCGGTGCGGCTGGAACTGGCGCAAGACGCCATCCAGGCCTACCTGGCCGTGCGGTTGCCGCCGGATTTCCCGGTAGGGGGCGGCCAGGTGCTGCGCGCGCGCGGCCGTTTTCGGCTGTCACTGGGCCATGCGGGCGAACCTTGCGCGATGCTGGAGGATGTCACCGTCCTGGGGCTCAGCCTGCCCAACGCGTGGCTGGGGGGATTGAAAGGTCAGAATCTGCTTGGCCAGGCCCTGGGAGAACGCCCGGACGCGCCCCTGCTCCGGGGCCTCAAAAGCCTGCGGATCGAACCCGGCGCGCTGACGCTGGAAGTCGAGGACTGAAGCGCGGGTCAGCTTTTGGGCGGGCGCGACGGCGGAGGCGGGGGCGCTCGGATTTCCGCGTCGAAAGTTCCGGCGACGAAGCTCTGGGCGTCATCCGGCAGGCAGAGGTAAATCTTGCCGGGGATGCGTCCGTCGGCCATCGGGCCAAACTCCAGCTTGAGGGCGTAGCCGTTGGCAATGGTTTCCGTGGCGGGCTGCTGCTGCGCATCTTTCCAGCGCAGCAGAATGTGCGGCGCGCGGGGCCGGTCCGGCGTGATTTCAATGCTCCGCCCGCTCAGCTCCTCCACGCGCCGGACGTGGAGGTTGAGATTGACGCCCAGGTCCCACGGCCAGGTCTTGCCCTGGCTTAACGACAGCAGGTCCTTCCGCAAAATGGCCCGCTCGCATCGAAACCCGCTGCCATGAATCCGCCCGGCGGCGGGCGTGGTTGGGAAGGCGGCGTTGGCCAGCGCCAGCGTCCATTGGATATGGGTTGGAACCGGGTAGTTGGTGTTGAGAATCACCGGATGGTCCGGCGCGGGCGGATGGGGCGCGACCGGCGGAGCGGGCGGAACGGGTTGTGGCGCCGGGCGGCGGAGGAAAAACCAGGCTGCGCCCGCGGCGGCCAGCAACAGAAACAGGGCCCCCAGGGCGGGAAGGGCGCGCCGGCGGGGCGGCGTTGGCGGCGAGCCCGCTGCGGCGGCCATCTCCGCGGGGATCGGGCGCGGACTGGCGACCTGGGCCGCCGAGACGAGGAGTTTGGAATCCCGGGTCGCCGGCGCCGAGGGAACGATGATCTTCCGAAAGCAAGTTGGGCACTCGAGCTGCCCGCCGCTGGCGCTGGCGTCGGCCGTGATATGCTGGCCGCAAACCGGACACGCGAATTTGAACTCGCTCATGGTTCCGCGGCCCACGATTCCACACGAAGCCGGCGGGGACAATGCTTTTTTTGGCAGTGACATCCCCGCCGCGGCGGCGCACATTCAACCGCGAGCGAAGCGCATGAACAAACAAACTTCACCTGTCTCGCGGAGCGGACGATTCGCCGGCGGCCCGGCGGCGGCCGTGGCGCAATTCACGGAATCCATCTCCTTCGACCGGCGGCTCTGGCGCCAGGACATTGCGGGGTCGGAGGCGCACGCCCAAATGCTGTGCCAGGCCGGCTGCCTGACCCGGCGGGAGCTGCAGGCCATCCGCCGGGGGCTGGCGGCCATCCGCCGGGAAATCGCGGCGGGCAAGTTCCGCTGGCAGCCGGAGCTGGAAGATGTCCACATGAACCTTGAGGCGGCCCTGACCCGGCGGACCCCGGCGGGAGCCAAGCTGCATACGGGCCGCTCGCGCAATGACCAGGTGGCGCTGGATTTGCGGCTTTGGCTGCGGGAGCAAATCGCGGCGCTGGCCGGGGAGATTCGGCAGCTCCAGCGCGCGCTGGTGCGGCTGGCGCAGCGCGAGCGCACGGTGGTCATCCCGGGCTACACCCACTTGCAGCGGGCCCAGCCGGTTTACCTGGCGCACCACCTCCTGGCCTACGTGGAGATGCTCGCGCGCGACGCCCAGCGGCTGCAGGAGTGCCAGGCGCGGACGAACGTTTGCCCCCTGGGCAGCGGCGCGCTGGCCGGGACCACCCTGCCGCTGAACCGCGAGCGGGTGGCGAAGCTGCTGGGGTTTGTGGATGCGCGGGGCCGGCCGCGCGTGACGCAAAACTCCATGGACGCCGTCAGCGACCGGGATTTCGCGGTGGAATTCTGCAGCGTGGCGGCCTTGCTGGGGGTGCACCTGTCGCGGCTGGCCGAGGATCTGATCCTGTGGTCGAGCCGCGAGTTCAACTTTATCCGCATCGCCGATGCCTTCACCACCGGCTCCTCCCTGATGCCGCAGAAGAAGAACCCCGACGTGGCGGAGTTGATCCGGGGCAAAAGCGGGCGGCTGATTGGCAACCTGGTCGCGTTGTTGACGCTGCTCAAGGGCCTGCCGATGACCTATAATCGCGATTTGCAGGAAGACAAAGAGCGGCTTTTCGACACGACGGACACGGTGCGGGCCGCCGCGCGCCTGTGCGCCGCCATGCTCGCGCACACCCAGGTCAACCGCCCGGCGTGCCGGGCGGCGGCCAGCGATCCCACGCTGCTGGCCACGGACCTGGCGGATTACCTCGTCCGGCGGGGCCTGCCCTTCCGCAAGGCGCATCACGCCGTGGGCGCGCTGGTCGCGCTGGCCGAACGGCTGGGCAAACCGCTGGATCAGCTCAGCCTGGCGGAGCTGCGCTCGGTGGAACAGAAGTTCGGGGCGGACGCGCGGGAAGTGTTCGACCTGCCGCGCGCTTTGGCGCGTCGTTCGCTCACGGGAACGCCGGGAACCCGGGAGGTGGCCCGGCAGTTGGCGCGGTGGCGAAAGTTAACCGGCTGAGCGGGCCGCCGCCGCCCCTCGCGGCGGCCCGGAACTCCCGTCCGCAACCCCATGGCCCCCGCGCGTCCAGAACTGCCTGCCCGCCTGCTGCGGGATGTCTCGCGTTCTTTTTACCTGACGCTGCGGGTGCTGCCCGGCGGGATTCGGCAGCCCATCGGGGTGGCTTACTTGCTGGCGCGCACGACCGATACCATCGCCGATACCGAATGGGTGGCGCCGGCGCAACGCCTGGGCGCCCTGCGCGCCCTGCGCGCGCGGATTCAGGGCCGGGGCCCGGAAGCGGCGCCGCTGGATTTGGGCATCCTGGCCCAGCGGCAGGGGGCGCCGGCGGAGCGGCTTCTGTTGGAGCGCGGCGAAGCGAGCCTGGCGCTGCTGCGGCAACTGCCGCGCGCCGATCAACAGCTCGTCGGCGAGGTGCTGGATACCATCACCAGCGGGCAGGAACTGGACTTGCAGCGTTTTGCCGGCGCTTCGACCGGCGCGCTGACGGCGCTGCGCACGGACGCCGAGCTGGAGGATTACACGTACCGCGTGGCCGGCTGCGTCGGCGAGTTCTGGACCCGGATATGCCGCGCGCATCTTTTCCCCCGGGCGGCGCTGGACGACGCCTTTCTACTGGCCAACGGCGCGCGATTCGGCCAGGGGCTGCAACTGGTAAATATCCTGCGCGACGTGGCGGAGGATTTGCGCCGCGGGCGCTGCTATGTCCCCGCCGAGCGGCTGGCGGCCGCGGGATTGAAACCGGAAGACCTGTTGCGGCCGGATAGCGAGCCGCGCTGGCGCCCGCTCTACCACGCATACCTGGACCGCGCGGAAGACCACCTGCGGGCGGGCTGGGCTTATACCAACGCCCTGCCGCGCCGCAGCGCGCGCGTGCGGCTGGCCTGCGCGTGGCCGATCCTGATTGGCCGGGAGACGCTCGCGCAGTTGCGCGTTGGCAATGCGCTCGACCCCGCGCGGCGAATCAAAATCAGCCGGCGCCAGGTCCGGCGGCTCCTGCTGCGTTCGGTCCTGTTTTATCCCTGGCCCGGGGCCTGGAAAAAGTTGGTGCCGGCCGGAAAACCGGGCGGGAAACCTGTTGCGTCGCCCGCCGTTTTGCCGTAAAAGAACCCGCATGCAGATTTCTAAATCCTTTCTGATCGCCTGCGCGGCGGCGTATGGCGCGACGGCGCTCCCGCTCTACGCGGAAGATACGGAGGCGCAGGTCCGGGCCCGCGTGGCCCTGGAGCAAAAACTCAACGAATTGCAGTCGCAACCGCAACCGGCGGAGGCTCCCGCGCCCGCCCCGGAAACTCCCCCGCCAACCCGGCGCCAGGCCAAATCGCCGAAGATCGCTTCCCCGAAGGCAGAAAAAGCAAAGGCCCCGGCCCCGACGCCGGCACCGGACGCCCCCGCGGAGTCCGCCGCCGCGCCCGCCGCGGCCAGGAAACCCGCTCCCGCCCGGGCCGCATCGGCGCTTCCGCAAATTGAAGGCCCCGGCGCGGCAATTTCCGCGGAGAAACAACAGCGCCTGGACGAGCTGTTGACCCAGTACCGGGCCGACCAGATCACCCCCGAGGAATACCACCAGCTACGCGCCAAAATCCTGGCCGAACCTTAACCCTGATTCTCTTATGAAGAAAACTTCATCCCGGACTCCCCATCGAAAAGTCAACGTCGCGGTCGTGGGCCTTGGGTTCATGGGTGTGACCCATATCAAGGTTTACCAAAAGCTCAAGACGGCCCGCATCGTGGCCGTCTGTGATTCCGCCCGCGCCCCCGTCAACGGGGTGCTGCCCGGCGTGGCGGGCAACATTACCGGATCGGACGCGATTGACCTGGGCCGCCAACTCCGGGTCTATCGCACCCTCGAGGAATTGCTGGCCGATCCCGAAGTGGAATTGGTGGACCTGTGCGTGCCCACGGCCCTGCATCCGCAGCAGGCCATCGCGGCGCTCAAGGCCGGCAAGCACGTGCTGTGCGAAAAACCCCTGGCCCTCACCTCGGCGAAGGCCCGGAGCATGGTGCGCGCCGCCCGAGCCGCCCGCGGGTTCTTCATGCCGGCCATGTGCATGCGGTTCTGGCCCGGCTGGGCCTTCCTCAAGCAAGTGGTCACGGAAGAGACCTACGGCAAAATCCAGGCCGCCAGCTTCCGGCGCCTGTCAGCCACCCCCGGCTGGAGCAAGGCGACCTACAGCTCCGGAAGCCTGACCGGCGGCGCGCTGTTGGATTTGCATATTCACGACACTGACTTCGTGCAGTTCCTTTTCGGCCGGCCCGACAGCGTCGCGTCCCGCGGCGTCACGCGCGGCGGCAATTCCATTGATCACGTCGTCACCCAATACCACTATCACCGCGGGCCGGTGGTCTATGCCGAGGGCACCTGGCTGATGGCCGGCGGGTTTAACATGGCCTATACGGTGCTCTGCGAGCGGGCGACGATTGATTACGACCTGGCCCGGGGAGCCGAAGCTTTGCGAATTACTGAAACCGGCAAGGCCCCGCGCGTGGTGAAGTGTGATGGTTCGGATGGCTACACCGAGGAAATCAGCTATATGCTGCAGGCAATCCTGAGCGGCAAAGCCCCCCGGGTGGTCACCGCGCAGGACGGCCTGAGCGCCATCCAGATTTGTGAAGCCGAAGCCAAATCCGTCCGGACGGGACGCATCGTATCCCTGTCATGAACCGCTTAAGACTCCTCCGGCGGCTCGCGCTGCTGCTGTTTATCTGCCCCCTGCCCGCGCTGGCGGCCAAAGACACCTATTACGCCGTGGGCGCCGCGCAGGTGGATATTACGCCGGACTACGCGATCTGGCTGAACGGGTACGCGGCGCGCCAAAACGAATCGGAGGGCGTGGACCAGCGTATTTACGCCCAGGCCCTGGCCATTGGCCGCGGTAAAAATAACCTCGCCCTGCTGCTGACCGTGGACAACGTCGGCGTGCCGGCGGCGGTGCGGGAGGAAGTGGCCGCCCGCCTGGCCCGCAAGGCCGGGTTGCGCTCCGAACGATTCGTTCTGTGTTCGACCCATGCGCATACCGCGCCGATGCTCTCCAACTCGATCCCGAACATCTTTGGCCGGGACCTGCCGCCGGCGGAGCAGGAGCGGATCAACCGCTACACGCGCGAGCTGATCAACAAGCTGGAGCAAGCCGCGCTGGCCGCCCTCAAAGCCCGCCAGCCGGCCACCCTGGCCTGGGGCCAGACCCGGGCCGGCTTCGCTGCCAACCGCCGCACCGCCGGCGGGCCGGTGGACCACGATGTGCCGGTGCTGGTGGCGCGGGATAAGTCCGGCCGGATCCGCGCCCTGCTGGCCAGCTACGCCTGCCACTGCACCACGCTGGGCCACACGCCCAACCGCATCTGCGGCGATTGGGCCGGCTACGCCCGCGAATACCTGGAACGCGATCATCCCGGCGCGGTGGTGCTGGTCGCAATCGGCTGCGGCGCGGATGCCAATCCGCAACCGCGCGTCGGCCTCGAACTGGCCCAGCAGCACGGGCGCACCCTCGCCGACGCAATCAACCCGCTCTTGCAGCAACCGCTCAAACCCCTGCACCAGAAGCTGTCCTGCCAGGCCAGGGCCATCGCGCTGCCGTTCGACACCCTGCCTTCACGCGCGGAATGGATGACGCGCGCGCAATCCAATAATCAGTATATCGCCTATCACGCGAAAAAGAACCTGGCCCGGCTCGACCGTGGCGAGCCGCTGCCAACCCAACTGCCCTACTTGGTCCAGACCTGGAACTTCGGCCG
This sequence comes from Verrucomicrobiota bacterium, assembly GCA_012517205.1. Taxonomy (GTDB): domain Bacteria; phylum Verrucomicrobiota; class Verrucomicrobiia; order Limisphaerales; family UBA8199; genus UBA8199. The sequence continues at coordinate 29,237 of JAAYVL010000162.1, read as the reverse complement.
GGAACTGGGCATGGTGTTCCTGACGGGCGAAGTGGTGGTGGATTACTCGTTGCGACTGAAACGGGAATGTGACCCCAGCCGGCTGTGGGTGATCGCCTACGCGAATGACGTGCCCTGCTATATCCCCTCGAAGCGCATCTGGCATGAAGGCGGTTACGAAGGCGGTTACGCCATGATCTACTTCGACCGCCCCACCCGCCTGGCAGAGGGGACTGAGGAGCTTATTATCTCCACTACCCACGAGTTGCTGCCGCGGGAATTCGACGCCGCCCGGTGAGCGAACGCCGGCCGCGGAAGGCGACGCGGATTTTTAATCCGCCGACGGGCGAGGCCGGGCGCCGGCGGATGCCCGGCCCGGCCGGGGCCGGGTTTCATTGCGTTGACGCATGAACGATATTGAGGTCATTATCGCCCTGCTGCTGCTGTTCATGGCCGTGCCGGACGTTTGCCGGCGGCTGGGGCGGCCCGCGTTGGCGTTTCCGGCCTTTGTCGTGTTTGGCATCGTGCTGGGGCCGCTGGCCAGCGCGGGCGTCGAGACGATGCTGCACGGGGCGGGCGTGGTGGGGTTTTTGCTGCTCCTGTTCCAGGTGGGGCTGGAGATTGATCTGCCGCAGCCGCGGGAACTGCGGGCGGCGGCCAGTTTTGCGGTGCCCTGGGCGCTGGTGCAGTATCCCGTGGTGCTGATGCTGACCACGGTGGCGGGGTTGGGCCTGACGGAATCCCTGCTGGCCGCCGCCGCGTTGACTGGCGTCTCGGTGGGCATGAGCTACCCGGCATGGAAAAACTACCCGGGCCTGGCCGAAGGCGAGCGCGGCCGGATTCTGCGCATCCTGATCGTATTGGAGGCCATGACCATCATTCTGCTGGCGGTGGGAGCACCGGCGCTCGAAGCCGGGCTAAGCTGGTTCATGCTGCTGCGTCTGGGCGGCATCGCGCTGACGCTGCTGCTGGTGGCACGATTCGCGCGGCATGTCCGCCAACTGTTTCAGGTAATCCTGGAGCGCACGACGCTCTGGCGGACGCACCTGCTGGTGCTGCTGGTGCTGGTGGTATGCGCGGCGGGCGAGCGGTTGGGGCTGGCGGCGGCCAAGACCGCCTTCTTTCTGGGATTATTCATGAGCCGGACCGAGCACGAGGGCAAAGGCCTGGAGGAATATGCCGCGCCGGTAAGCGAGCGGTTTTTAATCCCCATCTTCTTCGTGTCGCTGGGGCTGCGGGTGGAATGGGCAACGGTGGGATCATTGACCGGGTTGAGCGCGCTCGGCGCGGCGGGGCTGCTGGTGGGGGTGCGCCAGGTCCTGCATCGCCGCTGGCTTCGCGTGGGCGGCGATCAGCGCGCCTATTTGCTGCTCTGTCCCAACCTGACGGTCGTCGCCCTGGGAGCCTCGCGCCTGATGGAAAGTCCCGCAACGGCCGCCGCGGCCAGTTGGCTGTTGCTGACCGGGTTGTTTACCACCGTGTTTGCGATTGCGTCCCTGCCCGCCACGCGCAAGAACGACGGCAACCGCAGCGGCGCGTTGAGTCCCGAGGCCGCGAAAGCCAAGCCGCTCATCCCCGCGTAACGGCGCAAAGAAGGCTTCCATCCGGCGCGGCGGAAAGCTACGCTGCCCCATCTGATGAAGCTGAACAATCAAACCTCGCTTATGAAAACGCTTACGCCGCCTGCTCACGGTATTCGCCTGCCCCGCCTCCTGGCCGGTGTTCTGCTGCTGGCGCTCGCGCCGGCCGGCCGGGCGCAGCCGGACCCGAATTGGATTGACCATGATCGGAACCGCCCGCAGCCCCCGGTGGTCAGCCCCGCCACCGCGAGCACGCAAGAGCAGCCCGGCAAACCGCCCTCGGATGCCACGGTGCTGTTTGATGGCAAGGACCTCGCGCAGTGGGTCAGCATGGATGGCAGCCCGACCAAATGGATAACGCGGGACGGCTACATGGAATGCGTGAAGGGCAGCGGCTATATCCGCACACTGCAAAACTTCGGCGACTGCCAACTGCATGTCGAATGGGCCGCGCCGCTGCCCGCTGAAGGCCAGGGCCAGGGCCGCGGCAACAGTGGCGTTTTCCTGGGCTTGAACCGCTATGAAATCCAGGTGCTCGATTCCTACCAAAACACCACCTACGCCGACGGCGGCGCCGGCTCCATCTATGGGCAATATCCCCCGCTGGTCAATGCCTGCCGCCCGCCCGGCCAGTGGCAAACTTACGACATCCTCTACACCGCCCCGCGCTTCGACGCCGAGGGCAAGCTGCTTTCGCCCGCTCGCCTGACGGTGTTCCACAACGGCGTGCTGATTCAGAACAACGTCGAACTGACCGGCCCGACCGATTGGATTGACCGCGCCCCCTACCAGCCGCACCCGGAAAAACAACCCATCGCGCTGCAGGACCACGGCAACCCGGTGCGGTTCCGCAATATCTGGGTGCGCGAACTGGGCCGGCCCGGGCGCAAAGAACTCACTCTGTCCCCGGCGCTGCTCGATAGCTACGCGGGCAAGTATGAATCTCTCGAAATCTCGCGCGAAGGCAGCCAACTGGTGGCGCGGCTGGCCGGCCGCAAGCTCCTGCTTTTCGCCGAGTCGCCGACCCGATTCTTCGCCAAAACAACGGATGTGCAAATCGAGTTCCCCGGCGGCGGCCAGGGCAAACCCGACCGCCTGATTTGGTCAGTCGGCGAAGGCGCCCACGAGGCGAAGCGAACTCAGTAAGCGCGGCGTCCCCCGGGGACGCAACTGCCCCGCCATTTCGTTCTGGTCTTGGCCGGCAGTTGCCCTATCCTTGGCGGCATTGTGCACAACAACACTGTTATCGGTATGAGATGGCTTGCTTTTTCCATGGCGGGGCTGCTGGGCTGCGCGACGTTGCGGGGCGCGGACTTGCGGATTGGCATTATTGGCTGCGACACCTCGCATGTGACCGCGTTCACCGAGACGATTAATAATCCGCAGGCCCCGGGACATGTTTCCGGCGGCAAAGTCGTGGCGGCCTACAAAGGCGGCAGCCCGGACATCCCGTCGAGCATTGAACACGTCGAGGGTTATTCCAAAACATTGCAGGAGAAGTACGGGGTGAGGATTTACGACCGGATTGAGGAGTTATGCCAGAATGTAGATGTGGTGCTGCTGGAGAGCGTGGACGGGCGCCCGCACCTGGAGCAAGTGCGGCCGGTATTAAAGGCGCGCAAGCCGGTTTATATTGACAAGCCCATCGCCACCTCACTGCGGGATGCGCGGGAAATTTTCCGGTTGGCTCGGAAGGCCAAGGTGCCGGTGTTCAGTTCCTCCGGGCTGCGTTTTGCGAAAAACACGCAGGCGGTACGCAATGGTCTGATTGGACGGGTCGAGTATGCCGAAACCTACGGCCCCTGCTCGATTGAACCACACCATCCGGACCTGTTCTGGTATGGGATTCATGGGGTGGAAAGCCTGTTTACGGTGATGGGCACGGGCTGCCAAACCGTTCAGCGCGGCACAACCACCAACGGCCTGATCGAAGTCGTTGGCACCTGGCGTGGGGGACGCAAAGGCATCTACCGTGAAGACAAGAGCTTCCGCGGCCTGGCCCGGGGCGAGAAAGGGGAAATGGCCGTGGGCTCCTTTGATGGCTACCAGCCGCTGGTGGCGGCGATCATGAAGTTCTTCCAAACCGGCGTGGCCCCGGTTAGCCCCAAGGAAACGCTGGAAATCATTGCCTTCATGGAAGCGGCCGACCAGAGCAAACGGCAGGACGGCGCGCCGGTAAAAATACGGTTGCGTCCCCCCGCCACCCCCGCTAGGATTTCCCCAAAATAGATTGACTTGCCCATTTCGCCGCCAGGTAAATCCTCAGATGAACCTGTTTCACTGATGATTTGAAACCCGATGGTCGGGAACGGTCGCGGAAGGGCAATCAGTCAAGAAGCCAAATCATAATGAGTATGAAACTGTTTGTGGGGAATCTATCGTTCAATGCCACCGATCAACAACTGCGCGACCTTTTCGGCGCGCACGGAACAGTCCAGGAAGTGGATATCATCAAGGATAAGTTCAGCGGCCGGCCTCGCGGCTTCGGATTCGTGACGATGGAGACCAAGGAGGGGGGCGAGGCAGCCATCAAGGCACTCCATAAAAAAGAGGTGGACGGCCGGGAACTGACCGTCAATGAAGCACGCCCGCGCGAGGAGCGCCCGCCTCGCACTGGCGGCGGCTATGGCCGGCGGCGTGAAGAGTAATAAACGCGAATGACTTAAGGCGTTCGGAGGAACGCCCTGAAGCAAGGCGCGGGAACGAACTGCTTCCCGCGCCTTTTGGTTTACCGGGCTGGTCCCCCGAATCCCCGCGGCCAACCCGCCCTTTAGATGGGCGGCGCGGGCGACCCTCTCCGAACCTATTTCAGGCTCAGAAAGTTCTTTAGCATTTGGCGCCCGTTTTGGGTCAGGATGCTTTCCGGATGAAACTGCACGCCCCAGATCGGGTGCTGCTTGTGCCGCACGCCCATAATTTCCCCCTCAGCCGTCTGGGCGGTTATTTCCAGGCAGTCGGGGAGGGAGCCCCGCTCGATAACCAGTGAATGATAGCGCGTGGCGGCGAAGGGATTGGGCATGCCGGCAAACAAGTCCCGGCCGTTATGTTGAATGAGCGAGGTCTTGCCATGCATCATGCGGTAGTTGACAACCACGTTGCCGCCAAAGACATGGCCAATGCACTGGTGCCCCAGGCAGACACCCAGCGTCGGAATCTGCGGCCCAAACGTGCGGATGATGTCATTGGACAGGCCCGCTTCGCGCGGCGAGCAGGGCCCGGGTGAAATCAGGATGCGCTCCGGGGTCAAAGCGCGCACTTGCTCCAGCGAAATCTGGTCGTTGCGGTGGACTTGAAGTTCCACCGCCAGCTCGCCCAGATACTGCACGAGGTTGTAAGTGAACGAATCGTAGTTGTCTATGACCAACAGCATATTGCGTTGCGAGGAACCTTAAGCCAGGTCTGCCGGTTTGAAAATCAGGAAATCAAACCCGGGCGGGCGATGGCCCGCCTGGCGCGGTGCGGACACCGCGGCGGCGGTTTGGCTTTTCCTTGGCGTTTGGCCGCCGGATGGTAAGATGATTCCTGACATGCGATTTGCGAGCCTTGAACGCCGTGGCACCGGAGTTTCCGACCCCGCTTCGCGTTGCCTTGCGCGGTAAACCGATGAGAAGGCACGCGTTTTTCCTCTGTTATTTCGAGACCACCCGGCGCTGCGATCAGGGCTGTCCCCACTGCATGACCGACCCGGCGGAGCCCGCCTCCCGGCCGGAACTGTCCACCGTCGAGGCCCAGCGCCTGGTGCTCGATGAACTCCGGGAACTTTCCCCCAAAGGCGCCGTTTCGTTTTCCGGCGGCGAGATTCTGCAGCGCGCGGATCACTTGGAACTGATCGCGCACAATGCCCGCAATGGTCTTTATACTTTCGTCAATACCAGTGGCAGCGGCCTGGATTCGGCCCGGATGCGAAAGCTCAAACAGGCCGCCGCCGGGCGCCTGACGATGGGTTTTTCCCTCGATTCGGTGGACGATGACATTCAGAAAAAATGCCGCGCGGGCGACCGGGAGCGCCTGGAGCGGCTCCTGCATCTGTGCGAAGAGCAAAACGTGCCGGCTTTTGTGCTGCTGACAGTCTCCCGGCGCAACCTGGCGTCGTTGTCGCGCACGATGGATTGGCTGCGGGAGCGGAAAATTGCGGTCATCCGCTCGCCCTTTGTGCCGCGCGGCGCGGCGGCCAACGCCCGGCACTTATGCTTTGACCGGGCTGATATGGGAGACACGATTCATCCCGCCCTGCGCGCCAATCCGCTGAGCTATGTCAGCTACACCCCATTCTTCGCCGCGCCGGATGCGACCCGCCTGAGCTTCGGCGGCCGCGGACTGAGCCTGGGCAACCTGGGCTGCCAGGCGGGGCGCACCTTCATCGGGATCAACGCGGAAGGGGATGTGGCCCCCTGCGTGCACCTGCTGGACAGCCCGGTTTGCTGCGGCAATGTGCGCGATCAGGCCTTGTCCCGCATCGTTGCCGAGTCCGAAATCATGCGTGTGCTGCGCGGCGAGCGTCCGGCCCGAGGCAAGTGCGCGCGCTGCCGCTATGGCGATTCCTGCCGGGGCTGCCGCGCCCTGGCCTATTACCACACGGGCGACTACCTGGCCGAAGACCCCACCTGCTTCTTTCAGCCCGATTCCCCCGCGACCCGCAGCCCGCTTGAAGAAACACAGACGGCCAACACGCGCCTCTTCCTGAATTACCTGGCCCAAAATCGTCCCTGGCGCGACATTTTTGGCGTCCACGGCCGGCTGGGCGTCACGCTGCTCAACTTTAAAGCCTGGCTCAATACCTTCCTGGGGAGCCTGTAGTCATGCGGATTCTCCTGCTCAAGCCGCGCTGGCTCGTCAAGGACGGCGTGTACCGCTTCCTGACGCATATTTCCTTCGAGCCGCTGCACCTCGGTATTTTGGCCGCCCTTTCGGAGGGACACGACGTGACGATCGTGGACCATGACTGGGACGAAATCCCCAACGACCGGGACTTCGACCTGGTGGGAATCACCGCCACCACTTTCTCCTCGCAAAGAGCCTTTGACCTCGCGGATGGATTTCGCCAGAAGGGCGCCAAAGTCGTCATCGGCGGCGTGCACGCCTGCCTGATGCCGGAGGAATGCCTCCAGCACGCCGACGCCATTGTCATCGGCGAGGCCGAATACGTCTGGCCCCAACTGCTTAAAGATGCCGCCACCGGCGCTCTGAAGCCCACTTACCAGCAAAGTCAGCCCACGGTAATGGACGATGTGCCCATCCCGCGGCGGGATCTCTTCCGGCCCAATCCCCTGGTCGGAATGATCCAGGCCACCCGCGGCTGCCATCATACCTGCAAGTTCTGCTATCTGCCCCACGTCCCCTGGCACCAGCATCGCCGCCGTTCCCCCGACAAAGTTTACGAAGAGCTCAAAGGCATGAAGCAATCCATCGTATTCTTCGTGGACGACAACCTGTTCGTGGACGAGGACTACGCCCTGGCGCTTTGCGAAAAGATTGCTCCCTTGAAAAAAGCCTGGTCCGTGCAGGCGCCCACCACGATCACCAAAAACCTGCGCCTGCTCCGCGCCATGCAGAAATCCGGCTGTTTCTTCGTGCAGGTAGGCTTTCAAACCGTGCACCCGGACTCGTTGGCGCGGGCGGGCGTAGTGCAGAACCGGGTGGAAACCTACCGGGAAGTCGTGCGCCGCTTTCACCAGCATGGCATCCTCGTGCAGGGCTTCTTCATTTTCGGCTTTGACAACGAGGACTCGCGAATCTTCCCCACCGCCGAAACCTGCATCAAGCAAATGGGGCTGGAAGACGCCCTGCTCTACATCCTGACCCCCTACCCCGGCACGCCGATCTATGACCAGCTAAAGCAACAGGGCCGCCTGCTGGCCTTTGACCGGGAAAAATTCGGCTGGGCCAACGCGGTGTTTCAGCCCGCCCGCATGACCCCGCAGGAACTGGAGCGCGGGGTTCAATCAACCTACGAAAACCTGCACTCTTTTTTCAAATGGCAGGCGCCGCGGCGGATTCTGAATCCCAAATGGCTGCCCTTCTTCCTGCGGCATCCGCGCATCCTCTGGGTCGTCCTGCAAGCCCTGAACCGCCGGGTCAAAATCCTCCGGGATTAACCGCCGCGCCCGGCGCAAAACCCGCCACGCCGGGCAACTCCCGCCCCCGCACCCCAGAGGCCGCATGGGCAAAATCCCCGGGCCGGACCGGGGCTACGGCTTGGGAGTGGCCGCTGGCGGCCGGGCGCCCGCCTCCGGTGCCGCGGCTTTCTTTTTCCAGGCGCTGGACAGCCGCCGATGCAGGGAACCGGTAAACAGCCAGCCCGCGCAAACCACGATGATGACGGCCACCGCCGCCAGCTTAATCCGGAAGATCGCGATCTCGCCGGTGTGGTAGGGAATGAAAGTGGCCTGCCCCAGGCCCATGACCAGCGTGGTGAGCACCAACCCAAGCACCGCGCCGCCAATGGCCCACAACACAAAGTTCTTGCCCGACTTGTATGCCATCACGCCAAACCACACGGCCGTCGCGGCGGCCACGGGCCACGGCACCAACCCTATGATCTCATTGTTTTCCATGCTGATCAGACCTTAATCCACAGTGAAACGTTCGCCCGGGCCAGTCAACCTTCATTACAAAAGTGTAATGCCCGCGAAAGCTTTCTGTCACGCTTCCAACACTCCAATACCATATCAATACCAATAATAACATGGCAACACTTATGAAAAAGACTATCGCTCATATAAACATTCGATCACTGGCCCTGGCGCTGGGCGCCACAGCCCTGGTCGCGGGGGCTATCGCCGCCGCGCCCAAGGCCACCGCGTCCACTCCCCGGCTGGAAGTGGACGAAACCCCCGTGGCGCGCGCCGCCGGGCCCCACATCAGTTTCGCGCCCATCGTCAAAAAGGTCACACCGGCGGTGGTTAAAATTGTCGTAACGGCGAAAGTCTCCCAAAACTCCCCTCCCGGCTGGTTCGGCTTCGACGATCCTTTCTGGCGCCGGTTCTTTGGCGATCGCTTTGGCAACCCGTCTCCCAACCCGGCGCCCGGCCGGCAGTTCCGTATCCCGCGCCAATTCGGGCTGGGCTCCGGTGTGATTATCACCAAAGATGGCTATATTCTCACCAATAACCACGTGGTGGACGGCGCCGACGAGGTGAAAGTCACGCTGCAAGACCGCCGGGAGTTGACGGCCAAAGTAATCGGGCGGGACCCGAAGTCGGATATCGCCGTCGTCAAAGTGGAGGCGCAAGACCTGCCTTTTGTGCCAATGGCCAACAGCGATAAAGTCGAGGTGGGCGACCTTGTACTGGCCATCGGCAATCCCTTCGGCGTGGGCCAAACCGTCACCACCGGCATTGTCAGCGCCACGGGCCGGGGCAACCTCGGCATCGAAGAATACGAGGACTTCATCCAGACCGATGCGGCCATCAACCCGGGCAATTCCGGCGGCGCGCTGGTGGACGTGGAGGGCCGGCTCATCGGCATCAACACCGCCATCTACAGCCGCTCCGGCGGCAACCAGGGCATTGGTTTTGCCATCCCCTCGAATCTCGCCCGCAACGTCATGGATAGCCTGGTCAAATACGGCCATGTCAGCCGCGGCTACCTGGGCGTCATGATTCAGGATGTCACCCCGTCGCTGGCCAAAGCGTTCAAGCTCCCGGACGCCAGCGGCGCGCTCATCAACGACGTCGTTTCCGGAGGCCCGGCTGACAAGGCGGGCCTGAAGAACGGCGACGTGGTCATCGAATACAACGGCAAAAAAGTCCGCGACAGCCGGCACCTTAAACTCACCGTTGGCGAAACCAAGCCCGGCTCCCGGGTGCCCGTGAAAATCCTGCGCGACGGCGTCAACAAGAACCTCGAAGTGACCGTCCGGGACTTGCCCGACGATCCGAAACTCGCGCAATCCAGCCGTTCGAGCGACGCCGACAACGGCACCCTCAATGGCGTGACCGTTAGCGACCTGGACGCTCGGGCACGACGGCAATTTGATATCCCGGAAAGCGTAAAGGGGGTGATTGTCACCGACCTCGAACCGGATTCCGCCGCAGCCGAAGCCGGCCTCAAACCCGGCGACGTCATCCAGGAGATTAACCGCACTCCGGTCAAAACGGCCGAGGAAGCCGTGCGCCTGACCGAGCGCCCCCGGAGCAAAGTCACGATGCTGCGCGTCTGGAGCAACGGCGGCAGCCGCTACATGGTCGTGGACGAAAGCAAATCAGCCCGCGAAGATAATGGCTGAGCAACCGCCGCAGTAGCTCCCCGCGGGCGAAACGCCCGCTTTCACTTGCGCCTCCGTGAACGAGAGCCCCGGCCCGGGGCTCTCGCCTTTTCGGGCGGCGCCAGAATCAGCCCAGCCCCCGGACTGACCAGCCGGCCCGGTAGGCCCGCCGAATAAACGGGTTGGCTCCCGGTTCCGCAAAAGCCAGCCGGCGCGAATCCCAATGGAGGGTGGCCTGCGGAAAACGCAGTGCGATCGTGCCCAGCAGGACAGCCTCGGTCAGCGGCCCCGAATAATTGAACCCGGCGGTCGTCCGGCCCTGCCCCCGGCAGGCGTCCACGTATTCGCCCCAATGATTCTTCTCCGTTATCTCCGGCAGCTTCAGGTCCTTGAACTTTGCGTCCGGGTAAAGCATCGGCCGGGCCACATGCGGCAGCACCAACACGCCCTGCGTCCCCACCCACAGGGAGCCGGTGCCCGGCAAGTCGTCGCCCTCCAGCAAGGCGCGGACCTCCGGGGGCGGTTTGCGGGCCCCGTCATACCACGTCAGCGGCAAGGTGGGGTCGGCGGTATAGGCGGTGCCGGGAAAGACATAATGCACCTGCGCGTCCACGGGCCAATTCCATGCGTTGGGCGGCACGCCCTCGGAGCGCACGGAGTTGGGCGCGCCCAGCCCCAGGGCCATGAAGACCGGGTCCAGCAAATGGCATCCCATGTCCCCCAGCGTGCCGGTGCCAAAGTCCAGCCGCCGGCGCCAGTAAAAGGGATGGTAATACTCCTTGCCGATAAACGGGCGCCGGGCGCAAACCCCGAGCCACAGATCCCAATCGAACTCCTCCGGGACCGGGTCCACCGTGTCCGGCCGGGCCGCGGCATCGCCCCAGGAGCCGCTGTTCCAGCAGTGGACTTCCTTGATCCGGCCAATGGCGCCCGCCCGCGCCAGCGTGGCGGCCATGCGATAAAAACTGGTCGCATGAATCTGGATGCCCATTTGGGTCACCACCCGCCGGGCGCCGGCATATTCAGCCAGCTTCCGCGCCTCCCAGAGATCATGCGTCAATGGCTTCTGGCAATAAACGTTTTTGCCCAACTGCAACGCGCTCATCGCCATCGGCGCGTGCATGTGGTCGGGCGTGGAGACGCTGACCGAGTCAATATGCCGGGCCTCGCGATCCAGCAACTTGCGCCAATCCTGGTAAATCCTGGCCTGCGGAAACGCCTTTCGAACCGCCGCCGCACGCTTCAAATCCACCTCGGCCACGGCCTCCAGCCGGACCTGCCCCGTTCGGACCAGTTGCTGGATATCCTCCCACGCCATGCCGCCCGCCCCAAAGCTGGCATGGCCCAGCAGGCGGGACGGCGGACGGGCGATCAAATCACTCGCCAGGAAAGGCGCCCCCAGGCCCGCCGCCCCGGCCAGCCGGAGAAACGCACGGCGGCTAACGGCGTGGGGAGCCGGTAAATCAGTGGCATGAGCAGACATTGTCCCGCAACAAGCCAGAACCCCCGCCCGCCGTCAACGGAAAACCACCCTGGACGCCCGCCGCGCCCCGGGATGCCGCCATGGCTGCCAGCTTTTTTTGCGTGCGCTTCTCCGCCGCTCAGGTAGTATACCGCCTGTATGTTTTCGCTCCAAAAGCTCTTCGGCAAAGAAGACAAGTTCTTTAAGCTCCTGGAAGCCAGTGCCGAGGCGGCCCGCGCCAGCGTCGCAGCGCTTGTCCAGTTGAGCCAGACGCTGGATCAGCCGCAGGCCTTCGACGAATTCGCCTACACCCGCAAGAAGGACAAGGAAATCACGAACCAAATCAGCAACGCCGTCTATACCACCTTCATCACCACGCTGGAACGCGAGGACATCGAGGAACTCTCCAGCGCGCTGTATAAAATCCCCAAGATGGTGGACAAGTTCACCACGCGCGTCTGGGTGGCGCCCCAATACGTGCGCGGCGTGGATTTCACCACGCAAATCCAATTGCTGCAACAGGCCACCGACGTGGTGCTCGAACTGGTCCGCTCGCTGCGCCACGGCATGGACCTGGATAAAGTCAAAAACCTCAATGACCAGCTCCAGGCGCTCGAAAGCCAGGCCGACAGCCACATGATGACCCTCTACCGGGAACTCTTCAGCGGCCAGCGCGAAGCCCTGCAAGTCATCGCCTTGAAGGACCTCTACGAACTGCTGGAAAAAGGGATCGACCGCTGCCGCGACGCCGGCAATGTCATCGCCCATATCGCCCTGAAGCATTCCTGAACCGTCATGACGTTGCTGCTGACAGTCATTGTCGTGGCACTCGTCTTCGAGTACATCAATGGCTTTCACGACACGGCCAACTCGGTGGCCGCCGTCGTCGGCACCCGGGCCCTGACCCCCTCGCGCGCCATCATGCTCGCGGCGGTCACCAACCTCTGCGGCGCGCTGGCCGGCACGGCCGTGGCGACCACTGTGGGCCAGGGATTGGTGGACGCGCATTGCGTCACCAGCGTGACGCTGGTATGCGGCCTGGGCGGGGCGATCCTCTGGAACCTGCTGACCTGGCGGCTGGGCCTGCCCTCCAGTTCGAGCCACGCGCTGATTGGCGGGCTGGTCGGCTCGGCCATCGCCTCCGCCGGCGGCGACTGGGGGGTCGTCATCTGGTCGGCCCCGGTCGCGGGCAAACCCTGGTACGCCTGGGGCGGCCTGCTCTACAAGGTCATCATCCCCATGTTCAGCTCGCCCCTCCTGGGATTCATCCTCGGCTTCTTCCTGATGTCCCTGCTCTATGCCCTGCTCGCCCGCAGCCGGCCTTCGGTGACCAACCGCGTGTTCAGCAAACTCCAGATCCTGAGCGCCGCGTTCCTCGGCTTCAGCCACGGCTGCAATGACGCCCAAAAAACCATGGGCATCATCGTGCTCGCCCTCTTCTCCGCCACCCGCATGGACGAACTGTCCCACCTGCCCGGCTGGCTCCAGTTCCTGCGCACCCCCGAGTTCACGGTGCCCCTCTGGGTGAAGATCACCTGCGCCCTTACCCTGGCGGCGGGCACCGCCACCGGCGGCCGGCGCATCATCAAAACCCTCGGCCGCAAAGTCTCCCGCCTCCTGCCCGTCAACGGCTTTACCGCCGACACCACCTCCGCCTCCGTGCTGCTGAGCGCCGCGGTGATGGGCATGCCCGTCTCGACGACGCACGTCGTCTCAACGGCGATCATGGGCGTCGGCGCGGCGCGCAACTACAAGGCCATCCGCTGGCACATCGTCGAAAGCATCATCTGGACCTGGTTCCTGACCCTGCCCGCCACCGGCCTTGTCGCGTATGGGCTGATGCGGCTGTTCCAGATCTTCGGCGCTGCCACCTGAGCCAGCCATGCCCCGGCGCGGACGGCGGCGGAAACATCCGCCCCGGGCCGGCCCCGCCGCTCAATCCCCCCCCAGCTCCCGCAGCGTCCGCTCAAGCCCCTGCCGCAGCGCCTCGCGCTCCGCCTCCGCAGCGTCGCGCGGCACGCACACCAACGCACCGGTCACCACGTCGCAGCGCGAGAACGGCAGGGGAACCTGAAAGCCGTCCCAGCTCCGGAGCCGGACCTTCCAGCCCAGGCGATAGGAGGCCGGCACGATCGGCAGGCCGGTGACCTGCGCCAACCCGATCACCCCCTCCTGCACAACATAACGCGGCCCGCGCGGCCCATCGGGCGTGATGGCCAGGTCGTAGCCGCGCTCGGCCCAGCCGGAAAGTTCCAGGAGGGCTTGCGGCCCGCGGCGGCTGGAAGACCCTCGCACCGGCTGCACGCCGAAGCACTCGAGAATGGCGGCCAGCAACGCGCCGTCCCGGCTGGCGCTGACCAGCGCGGCCAGCCCCGGCGCGCGGCTGCGCGGCTTCACGTAGCGGTAATAAGACGTCAGGCACAGCGCCAGGCGATTATGCCAGACGCAATAGATGGCCGGCCCGGCCGGGCCATGATCATAATACGCGGAGCGATCCGTCAGCCGGTAGCGCACCGTCGCCGAAACCGCGCGCACCAGCGCAAAGATCAGCCACGCCCCCAGCCGCTGATGCCAGCGCGGCGCATTCGGCACCACCACGCCGCCGCTCCGGCGCCGGCGCCCTCCCCCCGCTGGCTTCACCGGCGGGGATGCACGGCTGGCCGCAACCATCACGCTCCCTTTTTCAGGCAGGACCGGACGAGATCCTCGACGGTCGCCTGGGCGCCCAGCGCCGCCTGCGCCTTGCGGACGGAATCGTGCGCCTCGATTTGCTTGAACCCCAGTGCCATCAGGGCGAGCACCGCATCGTTGACCCGCTGATCCGCCGGCGAGAGCGCGCGCTGGGCGCTGGCCGCCTCCCAGGCCCCGGCGGCGCCGATCTTGTCCTTCAACTCCACCACGATGCGCTCCGCCGTCTTCCGGCCCACCCCCGAAATCTGCGACAGCGACTTCACGTCCCCGTTGGCCACCGCGCCGCGGAAGGCCGTGGGATTCATCCCGCTCAGCACGTTGAGCGCGATCTTGGGGCCGATGCCGCTGACGGTGTTGATCAGCAGGCGAAACAGCTCGCGCTCGGCGGCGGTCATGAAACCATAGAGAACATGCGCGTCCTCGCGCACCACCAGGTGCGTCAGCAGCTTTACCTCCTGGCCGGGCGCCGGCAGGTGGTCATAAGAGGAAAGCGGAATCAGCGCTTCGTAACCGACGCCATTGACCTCGACCGTCACCTGGGTGGGCAGCGCCTCGATCAGTTGTCCTCGAAGAAAAGCAATCATACGCGGGGAGCGGCTTGAAAACGGCCGGCCGGCGCCGCCGCCAGCGCCAGTGCCAGCGCCAGCGCGTCCGCCGCATCCGGCGCGGGCGTTTCCGGCAGGCATAACATCCGTTGCACCATCTTCGCCACCGCCAGCTTCTGCGCCGCGCCATAACCGACGATGGCCTGCTTCACCTTGCGCGGCGCCAACTCGTAAATCTCCAGCCCCGCCTCGGCCACCACCGCCAACGCCGCGCCGCGGGCTTCCCCCATGATCAGCGCCGTCCGCAAGTTCTGCGCGTAAAACAATCCCTCGACCGCGCATACCGCGGGCGGATGCCGGCGCAACACCGCGCGCAAGGTTTGCGCGATTTCCACCAGACAACGGGAACGCGCCCAACTCGCCGGACAGGCAATCACGCCCTGCGCCAGCGTCTGCGGAAAGGGCCGGGCCAGCTTGATAACCCCATAACCCGTGCCGCGCAGCGACGGATCCAAACCCAGAATAACCTGGCCAACCTTGACACGCGCGGGCGCCATCCCCTCCGGCATAGCCCGGGCCGCGCGCCGGGGGCGGCCGACGCGCTCCTGCATTTGCCGGAACTGCTGTGGGGTAATGCCCATCCGCGCCATATTGCCACTGTCCGTCGAGGGGCAAAAGCACAAAAGGAACGCCGTCATTCTCCGCAAACCTCCCTCGCGGCCATCCTCCGCACCCTGACTCCCACCCGGCTTTGCCAAACCACAACTCCCCGGGTTTCGCGGGCTCCAACAAACTTTTCTATACCCCATCCCGACTGTGCCAATTTGGCACAGTTCAGCTCCTGCCATAAGGCTCTATCGCCCTGCCCTCCCGGCACCCCATAAAAACGAAAACCAGCCCCTGGTTCTCCCTCCCCAGCCGCCAAACCTCCCAACCCACGAATCCCCGATTCCCTCCATCTTTTCCAGCCATTCTCCCTGATTTCCCCGCCCTAATACGCTGTGTACAAGGGGTGTACATCGGATGCTCACCGGGTGAACAACGGAAAATACCATGATCATCCGATGAGCATCCGATGTACACCCCTTGTACACGGCGTATTGTTAGCTATTTTTGAGCTATTTACGGGCTAAAGTGGACTAAAGTGACTTGGAGGCTGAGGCGAGACGAAATAGAGTTGCCAAAGCTGGTATCTGGGAAAGTGTCCAATAATTGGACAGTTTGGGACGCCGTTTCGGGGTGGGAGCTTTCGCAGGCGCGAGCTTCAATCCAGCCCTAAATGGGTGCCCTTTTCAGCGAGGGTCGCCGCGTTGCTTGGCTGTTTTCGGCAACCGGTAATCAGTGTGCCATTTTGGCACAGTTCGGTCGTGGTGATTGTGGCGAAATGCGCCCGGTTCTTATCGTCCCCGCCTGGCCGATGAAGAGGGGCTTTGCCAGGATGACGACGAAGACGCCGGGCGGGAAGGCTGAGATTGCACCGCCGGGGCCCGCTGGCCGGAGGACGTTGGTGGCGGCGAAAATGAGCGTGCTGGCTGAGGCGTGAAGGTCTGGGCCGGGGCACTCTGGGTTGGACGGGATACCGTCGCCGGGGCGCGCGAAACGGAGGCCGCTGCCGGCGGGGAAGCCGGACGCGACATCTGTGGAGTGAAGGTTGGGGCCGGGGTGCTGCGAGTTGGACGGGATTCCATTGACGGGGTCCGTGCGGTAAAAGGCGTTGCCGGCGGAGAGGCCGGGCGAGCCGGGGCGGGCGTGAAGGACGGCGCGGGCGCGCTGCGGACGATGGCGGGGGGCGGAGCCGGCGTGCTGCGCGGCGCAGTTACCGTTGGCGTGCTGGGGCGCGTCGGGGCTGGGGTTGGGGAGCTGGGGACAGTCCCCGACCGCGACGGCGTGCTCCGCGCCGGTGAATCCCCGGAGCGCAGCGCAGACGGAGGCGGAATGGTACGGGCGGAAGTTGACCCGGACGACGTTGTCACGCGCGGCGTCCGCGGGGTTGTCGCGGAGTGCGGCAGGGGATCCCGTTGCGAAGGGACCGCCAGCGATCGCACCGCCTGGTTCAGGGAAGAAGCAGGCGGGATCACCGGCGTGGTCGGGCGGGATTCGTTTCGGCCGGAAAAAGTTGCGGCCGGGCGCGGAGCTTCCCGGCTGACCGTGCTGCCGCTGCTGGCGGGGACATTCCGCAGGGGCCGATCCCCGGGGGACGAACTCAGCGGCGGGGCTGGTTTGGGGTCTGGATTCCGGCTCGGGGCGGCGCTGTTTGGCGCGGGAAGCGTTCGTGAACTGGAGGAGTGCGTGAAGGACGCGTCGGGGCGAGGCGTTCCGATCGGGGAAGGAGTGGAGAGGCTCGACCCGGCGGGCGCAGAGCTCCGCACGGACGGCGGTTTCCGTTCCGGCAGCACGGACGGCGCGCCCGAAGCCGCCACTGGCGCGCGGCTCCCTTCGTGGAATCCCGTCCGCAAAGACCCGCCTTCGCGGGGGGTGCTACGGAGGGCGGGGGCGCCGGGTCCGCGGCTGGTTCCCGTTGACGCCGGAAACTCGGGCCGAAAGACCGCCAGCGTCCGTTGATTGCCATCGAGCCGTTCCCCGCGAGTGTTTCGGCCCGGGGCATGGCGGGTGGGCTGGAGGGTGACCGTGTGAATTTCCGTGCGCGTTGCCTGGGTGATCCGCGCGGGGGGAATCCCGTGGTTCATGACGCGCCCGTGGTTCATCACGATAGGCGTGGACGGTGGCGCCTGGTGAAAGACGTGGCGGGCATGCGTCGGCGGCAGAACATGCCGATTCAGGTGGCGGGAGTGGAAGTGGGTTGTTTCCACAAAGGTGAAGGAGCTGACGCCCAGGCCAAAACTAAAGCTGCTGCTGACGGTGCGGCCCCGATAGGCAAGCCCGTGTCCGTAGGTGAACGAGGCTCCGGGAGGCAGCGGCGCCCAGCCGCAGTGGGTTGCCGTGTGCCGCCAGGATACCCAGGATGGCCCCCAAACCGTGTCCGGCGCCCAGCACCACCCCATGCGGTGGTGCCGGAACCAGCGGCCGTAATGGAAGGGCGCCCAACCCCAGGTGTAATCCGAGAGCCAGTACCACCCGCAATCGCTGTAGATCCAGCGC
Source organism: Verrucomicrobiota bacterium (assembly GCA_012517205.1). Taxonomy (GTDB): domain Bacteria; phylum Verrucomicrobiota; class Verrucomicrobiia; order Limisphaerales; family UBA8199; genus UBA8199. The sequence continues at coordinate 11,675 of JAAYVL010000162.1, read as the reverse complement.
CCGCCATCACAGTATGGACGCCAGCCCGGGTTGGCGACGACCACGGTCGGCCGCCAGCACGGGCCCCAGCCGGCGACGTCTATCCAGGTGCCATACGGCGACAGGGAATTGTAAAAAACCGGGTAGCTGACCGTCTCGGCGGGCGGCGGCGGCGCGGCGGGTGGGGCTTCCGCCACGGCGGAGGACTCGGCCGGCTGCGGCGCGTACAGCTCCGGTTCCTCCGCGACCGGCGCGGCTGGGGCCGGCTCGACGCTGGCCGGGCCGCCGCCGAGCGCCTGATCCCGCTGAATCATGGCGGCCACAACCTCGCTCGAGACGCCGATGTCGTTCATATAGATAATCTCATCGGCGCCCAGGTTGAAGGGAGCACTCGAGTTGGTGACGAAGGCCAGCAGCACGCCTTCCTCCGTGCCTGATTCCGCTAGTTTGATGACCTCGGCGGCAGGGGCGCTCAGCTTCAGGCCGGCGGGCGCGGGCCGGTCCGCGGGGATCGGGGTGGCCTCGGCCTCGGCGAGGTCGGCCACCTCGTCGCCGTTTGCCAGTTCATCCCCCTGTTCCAGGGAGGCTTGCGCCTCAGTCGCGTTGGTGTCGGGGGCGGGGATGACGGTTGTCTGCGACTCCTGGCTGGCCGCCGGCCGCACGCATCCGAGCGCGAGCAGCAACATGCCCATCGCCAGTCCCCAATCAAGTCTCCTGCAAATCCAGTTCTTCATTGCCTGCGTGGGCCAGCCCGGCTTCATTGCCTGGCCGGTCATAGGCATTTGACTCGTTCCGGGCGGGGCGTATTCATTCGCCGGGGGGCGGGGCTTCGCCGGGGCGGCCGGCCCGCGCCTCGGGACTGTCTGATTTGGATCATGCCGGGAGTTTTCGTGCGGGAGCGGGGGCGGCACCGGGGGCTATTTATCCGGCGGCTGGCTGGCGAGCTGAACGAGGGCTTCTTTGACGCGCACCGCCTGGGCCGGGGTGAGGATCAGGTAGCGATCGCGCCCGCCCGGCGTGGGGTTGAAACGGGTGAAGCCGTCTGCCTCCACCGTCACCTGCCCGGGAGCCGAGAGGTCGAAATAGCCGCGGTCCGGCCGGACGGCGTACAGCACGCTGGTCAGGTCCCAGGTGGGGCGTTCATGCGGGGGCGGGTTATAGCGATAGTAGGCCTCCGCCGCGGGGTGGTGCGGCGTGTAGCGGTAGTCGCGCTCGATGCTTGCCGCCGGGTACGGCACGGCGATCCCAATCTCGAATCCGCTCCAGATCACCGGCGTCGGCCAGCGCGGGACGAGGCGCTTCGCCGCGGGCAGGTCCTGGATGACGTTGTATTCGCGGTCGTGATGGGTGGTTCGGAAGGAACCGGCCATGACCGAGAGCAGCTTGACTTTTTGCGCCACCAGGTCGCGCCCGTTCAGCGGCGAGGCCGCGTCGCCCGGCGTGTCGAGCAGGGCGGCCAGGTTGGAGAAGTAGCCGACCTGGACGAGCACGACGGAGCGGTCGGGCTGGCGGCTGAGGACCCGGCGCAGGAGCTGCGTGGCTTCCGGCGCGTCCGAGCTGCGTTTGAGGCGGCGCGGGTAGCGCAGTTTCCGGCCGTCTTTGACCTCCGCCAGCGGGAGGAACTTGCTGGGGCTGTTGGTGAGCGCGGCGCGGGTATGGCCGATGGGGATGCCGGGCCGGCGGTAAAAGCGGTTCACGGCGTCCACGAACGGCCCGGCCAGTTCGTCGGGCTTGGTGATCGTGACGGCGAGCAGCTCGCACTCCCCGCGGCTCTGCAGCGCATGGATCACCGACAGCGCCAGCACGTCGTCCACGTCATTGCCGATGTCGGTGTCGAAGATAAGCTTCACCGGCGCGGCCCCGGCGGGAGCGGCGCCGGGCGGAGCGCCCAGCCCGGCCAGGCCGAGGGCGCAGAACAAGGCGGCGGCGGAAAGGAAACGGGAGCAGGCGGTGTGCATAAGGTTAGGGGTCGGGCGGGGAAGGGGTCAGGCCGCGTAATGCTTCGCCACCTTGCGGACGGCTTTTGCGACCGCGCGAATGTCGTCTTCGGTCATGGCTTCGTTCACGCCGAACCGGACGCACGTCTTGAGGATCGCCTCGGTTTCCGGGCACCGCACCCGGGTATAATCCATTTGCGTCAGGCCGCATTCCCTGGCCGGCCAGCGCCCGGCAAAAAAGGAGTGGTTCTGGAACATCGGCAGGCCGTAGAGCGGGACCGAAATATAGCCCGCCGAGAACGGAGCGCCCTCGGCCGCCAGCGCCTTGACGAAGGTCGCGCGGTCGCAGCGCAGCTTCTCGGGCACCAGGCGCGCCAGGTAGAACCAGTACACGCAGCGGTCCTCCGGGTGGACTTTATGCGTCAGGATGCCGGGGACGCCCGCCAGCTCCGCCGTCAGCAGGTTTCCCAGTTTGGCGCGCTGCGCGGCGATGTTTTCCAGCCGGGTGATCTGGGCCGCCGCAAACGCCATTTGCAGCTCCGTGATGCGGTAGTTGGCGCCCAGCGCCGTGCTGGAGTCTTTGGGGTTCAGCCGGTTGGTTCCCTTGTCGCCGAACTTGATCAGCAGCGGGCCGAATTGCTCGTGGCTGGTCGTCACCACCCCGCCATCGCCGCAGCCGATATGCTTGGAATCCTGCAGCGAGAAGCAACTGATCTGGCCCACGCGGGAAATCGGCTGGCCGCGGTAGCGCGCGCCCCACGCCTGGGCGCAGTCTTCGATCAGGATCAGCTTGTGTTGATCGGCGATCTCTTTCAACTCGGCCAGGCGGCTCGGGTTGCCGGCAAGATGCACGGTGATGATGGCCTTCGTGCGGGGGGTGATTTTGCGCGCGACGTCCGCCGGGTCGAGACAGCCGGTCTGCGGTTCGAGGTCGGCGAAGACGGGCACGGCTTGTTGAAAGAGGACGCCGATGACGGTTCCGATATCCGTGATGCCCGAGGTGATGACCTCGTCGCCGGGCGCAATGCCGGCGGCGGCCACCGCGATATGCAGCGCCGCGCTGCCCGAGGAGCAGGGCTGCACGTATTTATGCCCGTAAATGGCTTGGAATCGCTCCGTGAACAACTGCGTCTGCTGGTTTCGCCAGTAGTAAAGGGAGTCCTGCTTGACGGCGGCGCTGAGCTGCTGCAGCTCCGGCTCGCCCCAGCGCTTGGGCCGGGGCAGCGCCCGGGGGACGGCCTTGACGCCGCCCTCGAGCGCAAGGGCATCGGGTTCACGGTTGGTCGTCTGCGCCATGCCGAGCTGGCTGGCGGCCAGCAACATGGAAGTGGAGGCAATAAACTCGCGGCGGGTCACTTGATTGTCAGGTCGCATAGTGCGGCCCAGTGTAAAACCTCTCGCGCCGGGGCCAAGCCGAAAGTCGGCGGCCCGGCAGCGCCCGGGATCCGCCGGGGATCTGCCCACCGTTATCCCGGAGCCGCCCGGCGGACGCCGCCGGGCCAGCGGACGGAAGCCGGAGCGTCCCCGGCGCGGTCAGCCAGCGGCGCGCCGCCCGGCCGCAGGTTTGGGTGGCGGATGGCGCCGGGCGGTGGATTTCAATAAATCAGGTATTGCGCGCGCCGCTGGAGGAATTGATCGAGGTCTTTCTGCCACAGGGCGTGGATTTCGTCGAGGGGCTTGTTGGCCTTGACGGCCTCCAGCGTGGGCGGATGCACCAGCAGGTGGCTGATTTTGTCCGGATTGAAATCCCGGGGATAGAGCCGGTAGAGGGTTTGGGCGATTACCAGCCCCACGTCCACAACGCGGCAATGCTCCCGATCGGTCAGGAGAATATGAACGCCCTTGCAGAGCTTGTCTTTGTGTACGCTGTAATTGGGCGTAAACTGGACGGGCACGAAGCGCACGCCGGCCAGGCCGGCGCCGTTCAGTTCCTCCGCCAGTTGGCGATCGTTAATGTAGGGCGCGCCCACGATTTCAAAGGGCGTATCGGTCCCCCGCCCCACCGACAGGGCGCTTTCCAGCAGGCCGATGCCGGGGTAGAGGATCGCCTGGTTGAGGGTGCGCATATTGGGGGAGGGATTGGTCCAGGGCAGGCCCGTCTGGTCGAACCACGCCTCGCGCTGCCAGCCTTCGACCTGGATGACGGTGAGGTCGGCGTTGCATCGGTGCTCGCGGTTGTACATGCGCGCCAGTTCGCCCGTCGTCATGGCGTAGCGCAGCGGCACCTCATGATGGGCGATGAAAGTCCCCTTCCCCATGCGCACGGGGCCGTCAATGATGGTGCCGGTAATGGGATTGACGCGGTCCAGCACGAAATACTTCTTGCCGTTCTCGCCGGCCGCTTCCAGCGTCAGGCCCATGGTGGCGGAGTAGGTGTAGAAGCGGCAGCCGATGTCCTGGATGTCGAAAACGAGGGCGTCCAGGTCCCGGAGCTGCTCGGGGGTCGGCTTCGAGCGCTGGCCATAAAGGCTGTAAATCGGCAGCCCGGTCTTGGCGTCCACGTCGTCCCCCAGCTTTTCGTCCGCCGTGCCCCGGATGCCGTGCTCGGGGCAAAAGAGGGCCTTGAGCTGGACTCCTTCGGCATTCTTGAGCAGGTCAATGGTCGGGTTGCGATCCCGGTCTTCGCCGGTGTGGTTGGTGATCAAGCCGAGGCGCAGCCCCTTGAGCGGGGCAAACTTCTGCCGCACGAGCACGTCAATGCCGTTCAGCGTTTTGAGCTGGGTCGGCCGGGCCTCACGCCGCGCCGCGGGCGCTTCCGGCGGCGATGCGGCCGCCAGCGCGCCCGGCACATAGGCAAAGTTGAAATCCCGAATCGCCTCCGCCGCCAAAGTGCCCAGCTTGGCCCGCAGGGCGCCCACATTGCCGCTCTCGCTGGGGTGGTTGCGGTTCGACAGAAAGATGAGAAAAGTCTGGGAGAATGGATCAATCCAGAGCGACGTGCCGGTCCAGCCGGTATGGCCATAGGAGCCAAGGGGGAAGAGTTTTCCCCGCGGCCCACTGAAGCCCGAATCAATATCCCAACCCAACCCCCGCCGCGCGGGCACCGACGCGGGCGTCTGAACGCGGGTCATCAGGTCCACCGTTTCGGGTTTGAAGAGGCGCGCCCCCCCGAGGGAACCCCGGTTGAGGAGCATCCGGGCATAGCGGGCCAGGTCTGCCGCCGTGGTGAACAGGCCGGCGTGGCCGGCCACGCCGCCCATCTTGCGCGCGGTCGGATCATGCACCACCCCCCGGTAGGGACGCCCCGCCACCACTTCGGTGGGCGCCACCCGGCCCAGGCTGGCGGCGGGCGGCAGAAACCCCGTATCCGCCATCTTCAGGCGCCGGTAGATCTCCTGGGCCACAAACTTCTCCAGCGGCTGGCGGCTGACCCGCTGCACGATTTCGCCCAGCAGGAAGAAGTTGATGTCGCTGTAGCAAAAGGCGGTGCCGGGCGTGCTCAGCAATTTCTCCGCGCAGGCCTTTTGGATGGCCGTCTGCTGCCCGTGCCAATCGGTCTTCGTCTCGATGTCGCCGCGCAGCCCGGAAGTATGGGTCATCAGTTGCCGCACGGTGATGGCTTCCTTGCCCTGGCCCTTGAACTCGGGGAGATAGGTCTGCACCGTCGCGTCCAGGTTCACTTGCCCCCGCTCCACCAGCAGCATCACCGCGGGGGTGCAGGCCACGACTTTCGTCAGCGACGCGGCGTCAAAGATGGTGTCCTCGGACATCGGCTCCGGGGCGGGCACCAGCGCGCGCCGGCCATAGGCTTTGTGATAGCTCGCGCCGCGATGCTCCAGCCATAAAACGCCGCCCGGGCATTTCTTATCGGCAATCGCCTGCTCGATGGCGGCATCCATTTCCGCCAGTTTCCCGGGGTCAAACGACGGCGCGACGCCCGCGGGCGGCGGCGCGCCCTGGCCCGCGCTCAAGCTCAGGAGCAGGGAAAAAGCAAAACACCGGAGAAGGAGATTCATGCTGCGCGATGGTTTTGTCATAGGCCGCCTATTAAACCCGGTCGCGGGCAAACCGACAACCGCATTCTGTCTTTGCCTTTCTCCCCCGTTTATGCAAAACTCGGCGGCGAAACATGAGCAAGCCCCCGATGGAAGGATACAGTCTGAGCGCCATGATTGGCGCCATCGTGGGCTCCATTGGGGGGCTGTTTGCCATCGGCGGGGTCCGGGCCATTCTGGCGCATAACCTCACCCTGGTTTTCCGCTTCCCCATTCTTGGCTTTCTGTGCTTTCTGATCTGCGGCCTGGCCGGCTGGTTCCTCGGGGGCTTCCTGGGGCCCCGGTGCGGGCAACGCTTCGGCTCCTACCAGGCGGAATTGCTCGGCGGCGCGGCGGGCGGCCTGGCGCCGGTGCTGCTGATCGCCATCTGGGCCTGGTACACGAGCCCGCATTAACGTGTTATGACCCGGCCCCAGCTCCCCGCACTTCCCGGCCCGCGCCCGGCTCCGGGCCCGGCATCCGCGTGGCCGGAACATTCCCGCTGCTTTTTATGTTCCCGCTTAAAGATAAATGGATTCTAATCACCGGCGCTTCCAGCGGTTTTGGGGCCGCGGCGGGGCGCGCGTTTGCGGCCCACGGCGCCCGGTTGCTGCTCGGCGCGCGCCGGCTTGAACGCCTGCAACAGGTGGCGGCGGAAGCCCGCCAAGCGGGCGCGCCGGAGGCGCACGCCCACGTGCTGGATGTCCGGCAAACCGCCAGCGTGGAGGCCTTTGTCAACTGGGCGCGCTCCCGGATCTCCCCGCGCCAGCCCGCCGACGCCCGGCTCGATGTGCTCATCAACAACGCCGGCGGCGCCCACGGGCTTGACCCCGTCGCCCAGGGCAAGGATGAAGACTGGGAGGCCATGCTGCAAATTAACGTCCTGGGCATTCTGCGCATGACCCGCGCCGCGCTGCCGCTGATGGAGCGCAACCCCGGCAGCACCATCATTAACGTCGGTTCCCTGGCCGGCCATGTCGCCTACGAAGGCGGCGCCGCCTACTGCGCCGCCAAAGCCGGCGAGCGGCAGATTACCCGCGCCCTCCGCCTCGAACTCAACGGCACCGGCATCCGCGTCTGCTCCGTGGATCCCGGCATGGCCGAGACCGAGTTCTCCCTTGTCCGCTTCAAAGGCGATGCGGCCCGCGCGCAACAGGTTTATGCCGGCACGCAGCCGCTGACGGCCGAGGACATTGCCGAAATCCTCGTCTGGGTCGCCAGCCGCCCTCCGCACGTCAACATTGATGAGCTGCTGGTGAAGCCGACGGACCAGGCGGCCATCCACAAGGTGCATCGGCGGCCGGCCTGAGCCCGCGCCACTGGATTGGCCGTCGCGGCGCGGCCCTTTCCGGGTTGACGGAGGCGGCGGGAACCCTTTAAGATGCCTGCCATTCCTGCCGCGACGCATGAAGCGCCGCCGCAGCGAACGTTTATGCCCGAAGGATACTGCGTCAAATGCAAAGCGAAGACCGAAATCGCCCATGCCCTCGAGGAAACGATGAAGAACGGACGCAAAGCCATTAAAGGCCATTGCCCGGTTTGCGGCACCGTGATGTTCAAGATCCTGGGCGGCAAGGCCGCGCCCACGGCGCCCGCCTCCGCCCCGGCCGCACCGGCGTCAGACAATCCTTCAACTCCCGAATAATACTCTATGCCTCAACAACTTGCTTACGTCATCATTACACCGTATTCGCTCCACAAATCGCGCACGGGCGGCATTCTGACCCGGCTGATCACCCGCACGGGATGCGAACTGGTGGCGGCGCGCATGTTCGCGCCCAGCGCGGAACTGGTCAAGGAATACGCCCGGGAAACCATCTCCGCGGACGACCCCCAGGATCGGAACATTCAGGAGCTCATCTACGACTACATATTGCGCAACCTCGCCCCCGACCCGAAGACCGGCCGGCGGCGGCGCGTCATGGTGCTGCTCTTCCAGGGAGAGGACGCGGTCAGCAAGACCCGGGCGGTGGTCGGCAATGTCTGCCCGGACCGCCGGGTGGGGGAGACCATTCGCGACACGTATGGGGACCTGATCACGGACGAACACGATCAACTGCGCTACTTTGAGCCGGCGGTGCTGGCCGCGCCCACCCTGGCCGAGGCGGAAAAGAAGCTCAAGCTCTGGGCGCATTACGCGGACACCGACGGCGGCGTGTTGAAGGATGTCATCGTCTACCAGCCCGGGGAAAAGCCGCAGCAAACCCTGGTGCTGATCAAGCCGGAGAACTTCCGGTTCGCCACCGGCCGGCCGGGCAACATGATTGATTTCTTCTCCCGCACCGGCTTGTATATCGTGGGGGTCAAAGTCCACCGGATGAGCGTGGCCCAGGCGTTGCAGTTCTACGGCCCGGTGCGCGAAACCCTGCGCACCAAGCTCAAGGATGTCGTGGCGGCCAAGGCCGCCGCCGCCCTCGAAAAGGAGTTCGGCTTTGCGATTGCGCGCGAACAGCAGGAGCAGCTCGGCGCCCTCCTGGGGCCGTCTTTTGGCGATAACCAGTTCGACAACATCGTGCGGTTCATGTCCGGGCGCTCGCCCGCCGAATGTCCGCCCGGCGAGGAGGAGAAGCCCGGGTCGGAGAAGTGCATCGCCCTGGTTTACGAAGGTGTGGGAGCGGTGGCCAAGATCCGCGACGTGCTCGGCCCGACCGATCCGTCCAAAGCGCCGCCCGGCTCCATCCGCCGCGAGTTCGGGCAAACCATCATGGTCAACGCCGCTCACGCCAGCGACTCGGAGGAAAACGCCCGGCGCGAGATGGGCATCGTCAACGTGGCCGAGAACAACTTCCGCCAGGTCGTCGAGCAGTTCTACGGGAAAACGTAAACGCCGCGCCGCGGCCCCGCCGCCGCCGGGGACGGAGGGCGGAAGCCGGGAGGCGGGCGCCGGCCGGCCTACGGCGTTCGCCAGAGCCCGGCCTCGTCCCGCAGCTTCGCCAGCAGCCGGGCATCAGCGGCGGGAAAGGCGTAGCGGCTGAGTTCGGACGCCGTGACCCAGGCAAACGCCGCGCAGCCCAGCGGCCGCGGCTCGTGCCGCAGCCAGCGGCAGCGGTAGAACCGCAGGTGCACGGTCTTATCCGGGTAGGCATGCGTCAGGCTCGCGACGGATTCCGCGACCGCCACCTCGATGCCCAGCTCCTCGCGCAACTCGCGCGCCAGGCAGTCCTCGAAGCTCTCGCCGGCCTCGCGCTTGCCCCCGGGGAACTCCCACAACCCGCCCTGGTGCGCCGCCGCCGGGCGCTGCGTGATGAGCAGCCGGCCGTCGCGGAAGACCAGCGCGGCGGCCACCTCGACGGCCGGCGCGCAAGACGCGGGAACGCCCGGCGAACTCCGCCCGCCGGCTGGCGCGCTGGGGGTCATCGGCCAGTCGCGTTTCGCATTTGCCCGCTCCGGCCCGCGCGCCGCGGCTTACCGCCCGATGCTCTTGTAGATGAAGCCCAGGCGCTCCATCTCCGCCAGGTCGAACAGGTTGCGGCCGTCAAACAGGATGGGATGCGTGAGCGAGCGGCGGACGCGCTCCAGATCCAGTTGCTTGAACTCCTCCCACTCGGTGGCAATCACGAGCGCATCGCAGCCCTCGGCCACCGCGTTCATGTCCGCGACGAAAGTGACGTCCTTGAGCACGGCCCGGGCCTTTTCCATGGCTTTGGGATCATGCACGCGCAGGGCCGCGCCCTCCTTTTGCAGGCGGTGGCACAATTCGAGGGCGGGCGACATGCGGATATCATCGGTGTTCTGTTTGAAGGCCAGCCCCAGCACGCCAATGGTCTTGTCCTTGAGCACCCAGAGGGTGTCCGTGATCTTCTTCACGAACCGCTCCATCTGGTCGGCGTTGATCCGCTGAACTTCCTTCAACAGGCGGAAGTCGTAGCCGACCTGCTCGGCGATCTTGATAAAGGCGCTGAGGTCCTTCGGGAAACAGCTTCCGCCAAACCCCAGCGAGGCCTGCAGAAATCGCCGGCCAATGCGCGCGTCCATGCCCATGCCGTTGGCCACCTCCTGGATGTTGGCGCCGGTCGCCTCGCAAACCACCGACAGGGCGTTCACGTAGGAAATCTTGAGCGCCAGGAAGGAGTTGGAGGCGTGCTTGATCAACTCCGCCGAGTTGATGTCCGTGACGATGATGGGAGCGTCGAACGGGGCGTAAATCTGTTTGAGCGCCGCCACGGGCCGCGGCGAGCGCACCCCGATCACGATGCGATCGGGCCGCATCAAATCCTCGACCGCAAACCCCTCGCGCAGGAACTCCGGGTTGCTGACCACATCAAAGTCCACCTTCGCCTTGCCATAGCGTTTGATGGTCTCGGCCACCTTGTCGCCAGTCTTGACGGGCACGGTGCTTTTATCCACGACGATCTTGTAGCGGGTCATCGCCGCCGCAATTTCGCGGGCCACCTTTTCGAGGTAGCTCAAGTCCACCGACCCATCCGGCAGCGGCGGCGTGGGGACCGCGATGAATACCACGTCGGACTGCTCCACGCCTTCCGCGGTGTGGGTGGTAAAAGTCAGGCGCCCGGCGTCCCGGTTGCGCGCGACCAGTTCCTCCAGGCCCGGCTCGTAAATGGGAATGCCGCCCGCCTGCAGCGTCCGCACCTTGGCCGCATCATTATCCACACACACCACCCGGTGACCCACCTCCGCAAAACAGGCCCCGGTCACCAACCCCACGTAACCCGTGCCGATAATGGACAGGTTCATTGGGGCGCGACCACCTTGAACGGCGCGCTGTTCGACCCCGCCGCGGCCGCCGGCGCGAAGAGATTCGGATGGCTCCGCCGCAGATCCTCCAGCCGCATCCGGGATTCGTCGCCCAGGGAACCGTAGGCATCCGTGCGCTCAACCTCCTCGTACAGGGAGCGCGCCTTGTCCGGCTCATTCTGCGCCTCATGCAAGCGCGCCAGCGCGAACCGGGCCTGCGCCAAAGTGCTGTCTCCCGGACGGCGATCAATCAACTCCTTGTAAGCCGTCATGGCCTCGCGGCTTTGGCCCTGGGCATTCAGGCACGACGCAATCCCCAACAGCGCCTGCCCCATAAACGGACTGCCCGCATGCTCGCGGCGGAATCGCTCGAACTGCGCCTTGGCCTCGGGATACTTGCCTTCCGTGAACAGAATGCCCGCCGCCTGCAACAACGCCCGCCCGGCGGCGGCGCTCTTCGGATAGGTTGCGGCTACCTTCAAATAGGCATCGGCGCTGATGGTGTTGCCGCCGGTCGCCCGCATATGCTCCATCGGCACTTTCGACAACGCCTCGCTCGCGGCCACCTCGGTCGCGTTCCGATGATAAACCACAAAGGAAATAATCAGGGCGGCGACCCCAACGATCGCCGTACCCACGATGACCGGCTTCTTGTTTGCGTCAAACCAGGCCCAAAGTGTGTGCAGGATCGGCAATTGCTCAACAGTAGATTCCATACAGGCGAGGGAGTGTTCCGATTCAACGCCGGAAACGCAAGCTCGAAATAGGCACTGCCTTCGCTCCGGAACCCGCCAGGCTTCCCGCCTAACTTCCCCCTCAACCCCACGGCCAGACCGGAGTCGAATCCCGCAATCCCTAACCGCTACTAACCTCCCTATAACGTCCTCTCCCCCTCATTCCTGGCTATGTACAAGGGGTGTACAAGGGATGCTCACCGGGTGTACATAGGGTTTAAGCTTGGACATCCGATGAGCATCCCTTGTACACCCCTTGTACACGGCCAGGGGGCAGCCATGAATATGCCTGAAATGATGGAGGTTAGGCGAAAAATGGAGATCGGAATAACAGTTGAAGCCGGAGGACGGAAAGT
>JAAYVL010000140.1 GCA_012517205.1 Verrucomicrobiota bacterium | reverse complement strand
GGCCTCCACCACCGCCCACAAGACCGTTCCTTCTCCGTCCTTCCAAGCCATGTACAAGGGGAGTACATCGGAAGCCCGGCAGGAGCACACGGAAAACAAGCATGAGCCCCCTTTGAGCTCCCTTTGTACACCCGTTGTACACGGCCTAATGGGAGCGTTAGGCTGGCTGGGGCGGGTGGGGCGGGTTTGGGCGCGGGCCTGAGCCGGAAAGGAGGAATGGACGACTTGCGGACGATGTAAAACGACGTTTCAAAGCGGGAGGGAGTGGACAAGAACGTTCGGCATGTCCGGAACGGACGGCCGGGTGTTGTCGCGCGCCGTGGTTTTTCGGTGGGATGGAGCCACGGCTGGCGGGGACGTTTCCCCACCCGGGCGGAGGCGACTGCTTTCGTTGCCCCCAGGGCGGGCCTGCAGCTTTGAAGCAATAGATGCTTTTCTCCTCGCTCCCTCAACCCGAAAAGCGGTTTTGGGGTTGGGAAAGCCGTTTCCACCGCAGTTATCGAAACGCAGGCGCCGATAACGAAAGACCCTGTCCGCGGGGGAAAGGGTGCGGATTGAGCATTTGACCTTCGGCGGGGCCCCGCCTATAGTGGCGCTTTCCTATGAAGATTCTGGTATGTGATCCTGTATCGCCCAAAGGGATTGCCGTATTGCAACAGCGCCCCGAGTTCGAGGTGGTCGTGCTGCCCAAGCGGCTTCCCGAAGCGGAGCTGCTGCCGATGGTCAAAGACGTCATGGCCATGGTCGTCCGCTCCGAGACGAAGGTGACGCGCAAAGTCATCGAGGCGGCGCCGCAGTTGCGGGTGGTGGGCCGGGCCGGGGTGGGGGTGGACAACGTGGATGTGGCGGCGGCCACGGAGCATGGGGTCGTGGTGATGAATACGCCGGGCGGGAACACGATCTCCACCGCCGAGCTGTCGTTTGCGATGATTCTGAACCTGGCCCGCAAGGTGCCGCAGGCCAGCGCCTCGATGAGCGCCGGCCAGTGGGACCGGAAGCAATTTCAAGGCATCGAGCTGACCGGCAAGACGCTGGGGGTGCTGGGCCTGGGGCGCATTGGCAGCGAGGTGGCCCGGCGCGCCGTGGCCTTTGGGATGCGCGTGCTGGGGTATGATCCGTTCGTGACGGAAGCGCGCGCCCAGGCGCTGGGCATCGAGCTGGTCAAAGACCTGGACAATGTGTACCGGGACGCGGACTTCATCACCGTCCACATGCCGGTCACCGAACAAACGCGCGGCATGCTCAACGCCGTGGCGTTTGCGAAAATGAAGCCCAAGGTGCGCCTGGTGAATTGCGCCCGGGGCGAAGTCCTGGTCGAGAACGACCTGCTGGCGGCGCTGGACTCGGGCAAGGTGGCGGCGGCGGCGCTGGATGTTTACGCGGCCGAACCGCTGCCCGCCGATCATCCTTTCCGGCGGCACCCGGCGATCACCCTCACGCCGCACCTGGGGGCCAGCACGGTCGAAGCGCAGGAAAAATGCGGCCTGGAAGTGGCCGAGGTCATCGCCGCCTACCTGTTGACGGGCGAAGTGCGCAACGCCGTCAACCTGCCCTACCTGGACGCGAAGACGTATGAGCAGGTCAAGCCGTACCTGGTCCTGGGCGAGAAACTGGGGCGCTTGCTGGGGCAACTGGCCCCGGCGCAGGTGGACCGGCTGTACCTCACCTTCGGCGGCAAGGCGCAAGAGCTGCCCAATACCGACCCGGTGACGCGCGCCGTCCTGCTGGGATTCCTGTCCTGCGCCGCGGTGAAGGAGCTGAATAACGTCAATGTCCGCAAAATCGCCGCGACGCTCGGCATCACGGTCGAGGAGAAGCGCTCGAACGAGCCGGTGACGTTCAACGAATGGCTGCATGTCCAGGTGTTTCGCAATGGCCAGAAGGTGATTTCCGCCGGCGGCACGTTCTTTGGCTCGCCGGATAACCCGCGCATTGTGCGCGTGTTCAGCCAGCCGACCGAGATCGTGCCCGAGGGCGTGGTGCTCTTGCTGAGCAACAAAGACCGCCCGGGCATGGTTGGCTACCTGGGCACCCTGCTGGCCCGGCACAAGGTGAATATTGCCAGCATGAACCTGGGCCGCGACACCGTCGGCGGCCGGGCCTTGACGGTCCTCAATTTGGATAGTGTGCCGCCTCAGGAGGTATTGGACGAGATTCAAAACGACCCCGATATCAGCAATGTAAAGGTAGTAAAACTGTAGTCATCAACGAAAGCAAGTTCATGGATAAAACCCGGATATTAGGATTCTCTCTCCCGCTGCTGCTGGCCGCCGCCATCCCCGCCGGGAGCGCCGAGCCGGCCCCGCCGCCGCCCGCCGCCGCGCCCCCCGCCGCGGCCGATGGCAAAGCCAGCGCGCTCTTCACCAACACCGTGGTGGCCCGGGGCAAGGGCGTCGAGGTCACCCGCGCCCTGCTGGACGACGAGATCATCCGCCTCAAGGCCCAACTGGCCGGGCGCGGCCAGACGCTGCCGCCCGCGCAACTGGCCACGCTGGATCGGCAGGTGCTCGATCAGCTTATCCAGATACAACTCATCAAGGCCAAAGCCACGGCCGCCGACAAGGCCGCGGGCAAGGCGCTGGCGGAAAAGCGGTTCGAGGAAGCCAAAGCCCGCGTCGGCTCGGAGGAGGCGTTTAACCGGCAATTAAAGCTCATGAACTCCACCGGCGAGGAGGTGCTCGCCCGGTGGACGGACAGCTTGACGGCGGAAAACGTGCTCAAACGCGAGCTCAAGGTCAACATCACCGATGCTGACGCCAAGACCTTTTATGAGGACAACCCGGCGCATTTTGAACAGCCGGAAATGGTTCGCGCCAGCCATATCCTGCTGACCACCCTCGACCCCAAGACCGGCGTGGAGATGACGGACGAGCAAAAAGCCGCCAAACGCAAGCAAATGGAAGGCCTGCTCAAGCGCGCGCGGGACGGGGAAGACTTTGCCAAGCTGGCCCGGGAGTTCTCCGAGGATCCCGGCTCCAAGGACAAGGGCGGCGAATACACCTTCCCCCGCGGCCAGATGGTGCCGGAATTTGAAACCGCGGCCTTCGGGCTCAAGACCAACCAGGTGAGCGACATCGTCACCACACGCTACGGCTATCACATCATCAAGCTGCTGGAAAAGATCCCGGCCCACAAAATCGAGCTGGCCAAGGTGGCCGAGGAGATCAAGGACAACCTGGCGCAGCAGGCGCTGCTGAAGCAACTGCCGGACTACGTCGCCAAACTCCGCGCCGAGGCCGGCGTCGAGATTCTGGACGAGAAGTTGAAGGCCATGGAACCGCCCGCTTCGCCGGAGGCGCCTCCCGCCAGGCCGGCCACCAAATAGCCAGCCGCCGGCCGGCCCGGGCGGGCCGCGCTTTTTAACGCCGGCCCGGCGCGCGAAGCCGCGCGCGCGCCGGGGCATCCCGGGCTTGCCCGGCGTGGCGGCTCCGCCCTAAACTGCTCTCATGCCGCACGCAGAATTTGTCCACCTGCACCTGCACACCGAGTATTCCCTGCTCGATGGCGCCTGCCGGCTGGATCGGTTGATGAAGAAGGCGTGCGACCTGGAGTTTCCGGCGCTGGCGATCACCGACCATGGCGTGCTGTATGGCGCCATAGACTTCTATGAGCAGGCCCGGAAGCACGGCCTCAAACCCATCATTGGCTGCGAGGTTTATGTGGCGCCGGGAAGCCGGTTCGAGAAGAAGACCACCACCGGCGGGCGCGATGTGTATCATCACCTCGTGTTGCTGGCCCGGGATGAAACCGGCTATCGGAACCTGATCCAACTGGCCACCCGGGCGCATACGGAGGGGTATTATTACAAGCCGCGCATTGACAAGGAACTGCTGGCGGAACACCGGGAAGGGCTGCTGGCGCTCTCCGGCTGCCTGGCGGGCGAAATCCCGGAGTGGATTTTGAAAGATCAGTTGCCGCGGGCGCGCGCGGCGGTGGACTGGTTCAAGCAGACGCTCGGGGCGGAGAATTTCTACCTGGAGCTGCAGCAGCACGGCCTGCCCGAGCAGGCCAGGGTCAACCGGCAGCTGGTGGCGTGGGCCAAAGAGTTCGGCCTGAAGCTCGTCGCGACCAATGACGTGCATTACCTCGAGCGGGACCACGCGCATGCGCATGATTGCCTGATTTGCATCGGCACGCAGACGCTGTTGTCCGATGCCCGGCGCCTGAAATACGCCGACGGGCAGTACTACCTGCGCTCGGCGGCGGAGATGGCCGCGCGCTTTGCCGAGGTGCCGGAGGCCGTGCGGAATACGCTCGAGGTGGCCGAAAAGTGCAACCTGGAATTCAATTTCCGGCAGATGCATTACCCGGTGTTCACCCCGCCGGAGCATTTTACGCGCGAGGGCTATTTGCGGCACCTGGCGGCCGAAGGGCTGCGCGCGCGTTACGGCATCCACGCGCGGGCCGTGGGCCGCGAGTTTGTCGTGGAACACGTCGAAGACCCCGCGCGGCTGCCCGGCGCCCCGGCCCCGGCGGCGTCTCCGGGCGGTTCCCCGGCCGCCGCCGCGCCCGCTGGCGACCCCGCGCTCCGGGCGCTCCTGGAGCGTCTCCAGCGCGAACTCCAGATCATCGAGGAGACCGGCTTCGTGAGCTACTTCCTGATCGTGGAGGATTTCATCCGCTACGGGCGCGCGCACGGGATCCCGTGCAGCGCGCGCGGTTCGGCGGCGGGTTCGCTGGTTACGTACCTGCTCGGCATCTCCAACGTCTGCCCCATCCGCTACGGGCTGCTGTTCGAGCGCTTCCTGAATCCCGAGCGCGTCAATCCCCCGGACATTGATATTGATTTCGCCGATGACCGCCGCGCCGAAGTCATCGAATATGTCCGCCAGAAGTACGGGCAGGACGCCGTCGCGCAGATCATTACCTTCGGCACCCTGGGCGCGAAATCGGTGGTGCGCGACGTGGCCCGGGTGATGGGGCTGACCTTTGGCGAGGGCGACCGGCTGGCGAAGATGATCCCTTCCGAGCTGAAGATCACGCTGGAAGAAGCCCTCAAGCGGTCGCCGGAACTCAAACAGGCCTGCGAGAACGAAGAAGTCACCCGCGAGTTGATTGACACGGCGCGGGTGCTCGAAGACCTCACGCGCAACGCTTCCGTGCATGCGGCGGGAATCGTCATTGGCGACCAGCCGCTGGTCAACCTGCTGCCGCTCAAACAGGACGAGAACGGCGCTATTGTCACCCAGTACGCCATGGGGCCGGTGGGCAAACTGGGCCTGTTGAAGATGGATTTTCTCGGCCTCAAAACCCTCACGGTCATTCGCAACACCTGCGAACGAGTGCGGCAGACCCGGGGCATCGAAGTGCCCATTGACGACCTGCCGCTCGATGATCCGAAGACCTACGACCTGCTCAACAAAGCCAATACGCTCGGGGTTTTCCAGTTGGAATCCGGCGGCATGCGCGATCTGTGCCGCAAGTTCCAGATTGATTCCCTCGAGCACATCACGGCGCTGATTGCCCTCTACCGGCCCGGGCCCATGGAGCTGATTCCTGAATTCATCAAGCGCCGGCATGGGGAAATCCAGATTGAGTATGTGCACCCGCTGCTGGCCCCGATTTGCGGCGAGACCTACGGCATCATGATTTACCAGGAGCAGGTGATGCAGGCCGCGCAATCCCTGGCCGGCTACTCGCTGGGCGGGGCGGATGTGCTGCGGCGGGCGATAGGCAAGAAGCAGGCCGATGAAATGGCCAGCCTGCGGGAGCCCTTCGTAAAAGGCTGTGCGCGGGTGAACCGCATCCCCGCCGCCAAAGCCGGCCAGATTTTTGACTTGCTGGCGAAGTTCGCCGGCTATGGCTTCAACAAATCGCACGCCGCCGCCTATGCCGTCCTGGCTTATCAGACCGCCTATCTCAAGGCCAATTACCCGGTCGAGTTCTTCTGCGCCATAATGACCAATGACCTGGCTGATACCGAGAAACTCAGCCAGTACATCGCCGAGGCCCGCGGCATGGGCATCGAGGTCCTGGCACCGGACGTCAACGAGAGCCAGGTCTATTTCGCTCCCGCCCCGGGAACGCCGGCGGCCCGCCCGCCCGGCCCGGACGCTGACCGCGACCCTGCCTCCGCCGCGGCCATTCGCTTCGGCCTGGCCGCCATCAAGGGCGTGGGCGAGATCGCGGTCCAGGCCATCCTCAAGGCCCGGGACGAAGGCGGGCGATTCCGCTCGCTGGCCGATTTATGCGAACGGGTGGATGCCCGCACGGTGAACCGCAAAATCCTGGAGGCATTGATCAAGTGCGGCGCCTGCGACAGCCTCGGCCAGACGCGCTCCATGCTCTGCGGCCTGCTCGACCACACCCTGGCGCGCGCCGCCAGCGTCATCGCCGACCGGCAGCGCGGGCAGGCTTCCCTGTTTGACACCCTGGAGGAGCATGCGGTGCCGGCGGAACCGGCGGCCAGCCTGCCGGAATGGCCCGAGCACCAGTTGCTGGCCTGCGAGAAGGAGTTGCTGGGCTTCTACGTCACCGGCCATCCGCTGACCCCTTACGTGCCGATCCTGCAAAAATACGCCCTGGCCAACACCGCCTCGATCGCCCAACTGCCGGCGCGCAGCCTCACGCGCATGGGCGGCCTCATCGCCGCCGTGCAAAGCGGCACTTCCAAAAAGACTCAAAAGCCCTACGTCCTGGCCACCCTGGAAGACCTCGAAGGCTCGGTGCAGGTGGTTTGCCTCCATGAGAATTGCGAGAAATACCGGGAACTGCTCGTGCCGGGCAAGGCCATCCTGGTCATTGGAGAGGTCGGCCACGGGGATGACCGACCCAAGCTGTTCCCGCAGGAAATCATGCCGCTGGAGGAGGCGCCGGGGCGGTTCACCAAACAGGTGCATCTGCGGCTCCATACCGCGCACCTGCAGCCTGGGCACCTGGAGCAAATCCACGAATTGGCCCGCGCCCACCGGGGCAAGTGCCCGCTCTTTCTATGCCTGATGCGGCCGGCCGGGGGAATGATCTTCATCGAAGCCCATGACCAGTTCGCGGTGGCGCCCTCCCGCCAATTGCAGCAGGCCGTCAACGAACGCTTTGGACCGGAGACCTACTACGCCAAGGTGGACACCAGCCTGCCGGAACGCTCTCCGCGCCGCTGGGAACGGCGCGCCAACGGCAACGGCGCCGAAGGGTAAAAACCCGCGCCGGCAGAATCCGGCGCCCGCCTCCACGCGCGCGGTTCACCGCGGAGGGCGGCCGCTCCGGCCTGCGGCCTACCGGGTCGCCTCGGCCAGCGCGCCCGAGACCGGCACTACGGGCGTGAGCAGCCCCAGTTTGGCGCAAAGGAAATACACCCCCGCGCCAACGGCAAACGCCAGCACGGGCGCCGCCGGGAGCCCCACGCCGAGGTTGGGCAGGATGCCCACCAGAAAGCCGAGCGCCCAGGCCAGCCACCCGGCCGGGTTGAAACCCGCGCGCGGCCCGCTCCACTTCCGGCCGCTCAACAGGTAGTCCACCAGCAGCGCGCCGCAGATCGGCCCGAACGAAGCGCCGATGATCACAAACACCGCAATGGCCTTGGCCACCACGCCGGTGATGGCCAAAACAATCGCCACCCCCGTCCCGATGCCGACCGAGATAAAGGGATTTACTTTGGGCAGCGTGGTTTTGAAGCTGTTGGCGGCGATGAACGAGGAGAAGCAGGCGGGCGGAAAGGCCGCCACCGCCAGCAAAAACATCACCCACTTGGCTGTGGCCGCGCCCAGCACTGCGGGGATCAGGTCAAAAGAACTCAAGCTGAGTTGCCGGGTGGCCTCGGCGTCAATCGTCTCTTTCATGCTCCCGTAGGTGCCCGCCACTATCAACAGCGAAAGGCCGCCGGTGACGACAATGGCCAGCGCAATGCCGAACAAGCCGCCCCGGCTCACATCCTTTTCATCGCGGCTGTTCAGACCAAAATCCACCCCCGCGGCGCCCGCCGTGGCAAAGAAGCCCACCACGTAGGTCAGCATGGCGGCCAGCACGCCCAGCAGGCCCAGCGCGCCCGGCCCCGCCGGGTTGGCCGCCGTTTGCGCCGCGATCAGCGCGTCGGGCTTGAAGCTGCCGACATGGCCGATGGTCGCGGCCGCCAGCCAGAGCAGCGCCACCAGCGGGATCAGCGGCAGGTAGGTGGCCACCCTGGCAACGTATTGAATGCCTTTAAGCCCGACAAAACACGCCAGCACTCCCCACACCACCATGATGAAACGCGCGTCAACGGGAATCACCGCGCTCAGCGCCAGTGAAGAAAAATAGATGTTCACCCCCACCCAGCCAAACTGGAGCACGCCCATGAGAAAACCAGGCATCAGGAAGCCGCCCTGCGCGCCAAAGGCCGAAGTGCCGACAATGTACAGCGGCAGGCCGGTCTTCATGCCGAACAGGCCCGGCACGAGGTAAAACAGAAAATGGCAGACCAACGCCGCAATGACCAGGCTCAACAACGCCCAGCCCACCCCCTGCGCCAGCGTGCCCCCGGGCGCGCCGCCTTTGGCGGCATCCTGCCAAAAGACAAACCACAGAAAAATGCCCGCGTAAGTCGGGGCGGTGTTTTTATACCAAGGGGCGCGGTTGGCCCGGGGATTGGGAACGGCGCTGGTGATGTAGCCCGGAAGCGGGCCAACGGATGATGCAGGTTGTTGATTCATAGTTAAGCGGCAGACTTGATTATCCGATCCGACTCCAAACCGACGGCAAGCATGGCCGGACAATACGCAGACGCCAACCCTGCCTGTCAACGATATAATTCGGGGCTGCCCGCGGCACCATCGCCGCCGGGGCTTCCGGGGGCGCGCGGGCGCGGCTAACCGGTTTCAGCGCCGGAAGCTTCGGCTAAAACGCCCGCCGGGGCGCGGTATACATCGGCTCCGTCGTTGCCATTTTGGTCTGACGGACCTTGGTCTCCACCGGCAGGGGCCGGGATTGGCCGAGCGCCTTGGCGTTCACGTCGGGCAATCCGGGCGGACCAAGCAGCGGGTTGCGGATGTTCATCTGCGCTTCCAATCCGTGCGCGGACGCCAAATCGGAATCAGCGGGCTGCTTGTTCACCGGGGTTGCGGAAGGCGGCGGCATCCCGACAGAACTGAGCGCCGGAAGCCCCGGCGTCGTCGCGGAGGACGAACGCCAGTTGGGATCCACCAGGGTGCGGTATTCGTCCATGCGTTTATTATGCTCCAGCATCTGCTCCGCGGATGCCGCCTTGCTGTGGAGCCGGTGCGCCAGGGAAAAATCCGCAGCCGGCGTGCTTAAAAAATAAGATGCGTCGCCCTCCCGGGGCTGAACAAAACTCCTGAGCGCGTCGGCGCTTTCCCGGATCCCGGCGGGGAGGTCCGCATCATCGCTGAAGGGGGCTTCGCGCATGTTCGGCTTGTTTGCGCGGCCGAACACATCCTCCACGGGCGACGATTCCGGGAGGGGCCGGGCCGGCCGCTTGGGCAGCAGGCGCAGGTAATAGCTTTCGATGGCGGGCAAATCTTTCTTGATTTGGCCGTTCTCGTCGAACTCGGGCGCTTCGAGGACTTGTTCCACGGTCGGGTTGCCGATGATGTCTTCCGGCGCCATGAAGATCCAGTTCTTGCGGCGTTCCAGCAGTTCCCGGGCTCGCTTGCTCTGGACGGCTGACGGGGCGGAAGGACGCGACACTCTCGCCGGGACGCCTTCGAGGGCCCCCCGGGGCGCGAGGCTTTGCAGCGGCGCGTTGAGGTCTTCCTCCAGCCGCTTCAGGCTGTCCTTTTTATTCGAGAGCTGGTGCAGGTTGGTCAACACCTCGTCGCTTCGCGCGGGGGTAAACTGAATAGGCCGGCTGGCTGACCGGCCGGCGGCCTGCGCCTGGCCGCCCAGCCCGGCGGCCAGCAGCAGCGCGGCCGCTCCTCCCAACCATCTCATACACCAATTCCTGACGCACATGGATAAAACCAGCCTAATCGCCAACGGGGGCTTCGTCAACGTTTTAATCCTCCCGCTCGCCCGCCTCGCCGCAGACACCGCGCCGGGCCGCCGCCAGAAAATCCAGCAGGCGCCGGGCGGGCGCGCTCGAAAATTTCTCCCGCGCCGCCGCCGCCGCCGCGCGCAGATTGTGCCCTTTCCGGAACAGCGCATGGTAAAGCTGCTTCAGTTCCAACCGTTCCGCCGGGCTCAAGCCCGCCCGCCGCAGGCCGATGATGTTTAAGCCACCCAGGCGGTTGTCCCCGCGCGCCACGGTGTACGGCGGCAGGTCTTTGCTGATGGCGGAGCCGCCCTGCATCAGGGCCAGGGTGCCCACGCGCACAAACTGGTGGACCAGGCAATGGCCCGAAAGAAACGCTCCGTCCTCCACCGTCACATGCCCGCCCAGCAGCGCGCCATTGGCAAGGATGACGCCATCCCCCAGGTGGCAGTTATGCGCGATATGCGCGTGGGCCATATAAAATCCCCGCGCGCCAATCACCGTCTCCTCCGCCGCCTGGTTGGAGCGATGCACCGTCACGTGCTCCCGGAAGACATTATGGTCGCCCATCCGCACGCCGGTCGGCTCGCCGTGGTATTTCAAATCCTGCGGCGCCTCGCCAATCACGCACCCGGCATAGAACCGATTATGCGCGCCGATAATCGTCACGCCCGTCAGGTAAACATAAGGCCCAATCACGCAGTGCGGGCCCACCTCCACGTCCGCGTCAATAATCGCATACGCCCCCACCTGCACGGTCGGGTCCAGCTTCGCGCGGGGATGAATTATCGCGGTGGGGTGAATCACAGCCGCGGGTCAGGTTCGGCAAACATGGGGCATCCGGGGCCGCCGCCGGCCAATCGCCGCATCAGTAATGGGCGACGACCTCGATTTCCACGCTGGCGCCTTTGGGCAGCGCGGCCACCTGGATGGTCGAGCGCGCCGGAAAATCCGCCGTGAAAAACCGGGCATACACTTCGTTCATCCCGGCGAAGTCGGCCAGGTTCGTCAGGAAAACCGTGCTCTTGACGACATGGGCAAACGTCAGCTTCTGATCGTCCAGGATGGCCTTGATATTCTGCAACACCCGTTCCGTCTGCGCCTGAATGCCGCCGCCGACGAGCTCGCCGGTGGCGGGATCAATCGGGATTTGGCCGGCGCAGAACAGCAAATCACCGACGCGCACCGCGTGGTTGTACGGCCCCGCCGCGGGCGCCGACCGGGCGGGTTTAATGATGGTCTTTTGGGTCATCGCGCGGGAATCTTAGCGTCTGGCCGGGGCCGGTCAAGCCGCGCCGCAGCCCTCGTCCCCCTCACTGATACTTGCGCAGGATCGGCTCCAGCTCGCGCAGGGTCCGGGCGGGCCAGCATTTCCGGTCCGTCATAATGGCATTCTTGAGCGCGTCGTGGCAGGGCCAATTCGGCGCGGCGGGGATCCGGGGCAGCACCCGGGCAATGATCGCCTGGGCGGTTTCGGCGTTCTTCCGGAGATTGGCTATCACCATTTCCACCGTCACGGGCGCCTCCTCCTCCTTCCAGCAATCGTAATCGGTAATCATGGCCATCGTGGCGTAAGCGATCTCGGCTTCGCGCGCGCATTTGGC
Organism: Verrucomicrobiota bacterium; assembly: GCA_012517205.1. GTDB lineage: Bacteria > Verrucomicrobiota > Verrucomicrobiia > Limisphaerales > UBA8199 > UBA8199. The sequence goes on along the minus strand of JAAYVL010000140.1, from coordinate 16,259 downwards.
TTCCCCGAGGTTCGTCATGCCGATGACATCGTGGCCGAGCTTGCGATTGGTGATGGACTCGGCGCGCGTGCTGAAAGCCGGCCCTTCCATATTGACGTAGGTGCCGCCGTCATGAACGCGCGCCTTGAGCGCCCGCGCCGCCTGCAGCAGCAACTGCCGCAATTCCTCGCAAATGGGCTGCGCAAAGGCAATATGCCCCACTATGCCGCGGCCAAAAAAGCTATGCGCGGCGGATTGCTTGGTGCGGTCGTAAAACTGGTCCGGCAACACAATGTCGCACGGCCGATACCGGGCCTGCAGCGACCCCACCGCGCTCACGCTAATCACCCAGGCCACCCCCAGCTTCTTCAAAGCCCAGAAGTTGGCCCGGTGATTCAACTCGCTGGGCAAAATCCGGTGGCCCCGCCCGTGCCGGGGCAAAAAAACCACCTCCCGCCCCGCTAGTTTGCCCGTGAGAAACTCATCCGAAGGCGAACCAAACGGGGTCTTGACCTTAACCCATTTCTGACGGGTAAAGCCTTCAATATGATACAGTCCGCTGCCACCAATAATTCCGACGCGATATTGAGCCATGCGCAAGATTTATAACGTGCCGCCGGGCGGTTGGAAACCGGGAAAAGCAACCCCTGCCATGCCAGTCCCTCTCCAACCCTCCTGCCGCCGCCCCAAACTTCCGCCCCCCGCTTTCCATCGCCCCACTCCTCCGGCGCCGCGGCAGCGAACCCGCGCGGACAAGACCAAACACGGACAAAAGGCAGGATGATCTTGGCCGCTAAACGGGGCGGAATGGCACGGCACCACCGCCGGTTACGCCGGTTAACCAGCGGGCGTTAACATAAAGTTAGTCCGGATAACCCTGGGGATGCCGCTGATGCCAGGCCCAGGCGCTGGCGACGATATCCTCAAGCCGGGGACACTCAGGTTGCCAGCCAAGATCCTCCATCGCCCGCGCCGCCGAAGCAATCAAGCGAGGCGGATCGCCGGGACGACGCGGTTTTTCCAACGCGGGAATGGTTTTGCCGGTGACCTTTTCGCAGGTTTGAAGCACCTGGCGAACGGAATAGCCATCGCCATTGCCGAGGTTATAGAACCCCTGGCGGCCGGGCGTCAGCCCCAGGATATGCGCCCGGGCCAAATCCCGCACATGGATATAATCCCGAATACAGGTGCCGTCGGGGGTGGGATAGTCCGTGCCGTAAATCTCACAATGTGGTTTTTGGCCCAGGGCGACTTTCAAGACATTGGGGATCAGATGCGTCTCGATGCGATGGTGCTCCCCGAAACGTTCACTGGCCCCGGCGGCGTTGAAATACCGAAAGGCGATGAACTCCAACCCATAGATACGCTGGTACCACGAAAGCACTTTCTCGAACATCAACTTGGATTCCCCATACGGGTTGATGGGGCGCTGCGGCAGATCCTCGGTCATCGGCAGGCGCTCGGGCGGGCCGTAAGTGGCGCAAGTGGAACTGAATACAAACTTCTTCACCCCCGCCTCGACGGCGGCATCGAGCAGCTTGAGCCCGTTGACGACGTTGTTATGGAAATACTTCCTCGGGTTGGTCATGGATTCGCCCACCAGCGCATTGGCGGCAAAGTGCATGATCGCGTCCGGCCGAGCCTCCTGGATGGCGTTGAAAATGTGGCCGGCTTCGTCCGGGCGCCCCTGCACGAACCGCGCCCGCCGGTCCACCGCCGAACGATGGCCTTCGCTCAAATCGTCATACACCGTCACGGCATACCCCGCCTCCAGCAGCGCTTCGGCGCAAATCGAACCGATATAGCCCGCCCCGCCCGTGACAAAAATGTTCATGAACGCCTAGGCTAATCAGCCCCGCAAAATGACTCAATGGAAAACGCGGCCCCCGGAACCGGGATTCAGGAAAATGCGGAAACCGCTTGCTGTTTGCTCCAATTCGGGCATAGTAAATGCCGTTGTGAACGTATTGCAGCCGGACTAAGGCGCGGGAAATGAGCGCCCCAACGCCGGGGGCAGGCGTCAATCATGCCCGCGTGGCGGAATTGGCAGACGCGCTAGATTCAGGTTCTAGTGAGTAACATCGTACAGGTTCAAGTCCTGTCGCGGGCACCACTTTTATTGATGCAAAGGACGGCATCAACCACCGCCGGGCACGGCGGGATACGGATTTGCCAAAAGAACCGGAGGGAACGAAGGGCGGGCAATAGGTCCACGCCGGGGACCGGTTTTCTGGATGTGTCGAAATCGCGCGGATAATTCGGCGCGCCTAAAAACGGGTCGCGGCCTCAACCTGTCCCGCACGCGTGCCGAAAGAGGAGAATGGGGAGCCATGCCGCAAGCAGTTTCAAGAGAGCCGGATGTTGGTGGATGCCCTCGCGTCCCCGCCGCTCGCCTTTGAGGATTCCCAGCTTCGCCAGTTCCGGGAGATATTCCGAAGCGGTTTGGCGAGGGGCGATGCCGGCATCCACGAGGAACTGAATCTTGCAGCAGGGCTGGGTGAAGATGGGTTCGCCAGTTCCGGGAAACAGGCCCGGGAGGACAGTTTCGTGCGGCACCGCGCGAGGGGCTGGCCGAACAGGCCGCAGATAGCGGGGATGCGGCGGGTGACCCAGACGGCAGTGCCCTCGACGACGGCGAGCAGGGACAGGCCCCGGGGGTTCCAGCGCGCTCCCCGGGGATTCTGCGGAGCAGGTGGTAATCATCGGCTTTGATTGCGGGGTTGCTTGCGCATAACCGCGGCGCCTTTAGCCGGAACAATTCAGTTGGGTAGCCCAGCCGCCCGCCCGCGTTCTATCGGGGCCGGGACAGCCCGAATCGTCCAGGCCATAACCCCGGCAAACCCCTTGTTTAGCGAAATCAGCGGTATCGCTGCTGAACCCTAAACGCCTTTCGACTGCAAAATCAACAACTTACGCATATGGCGAGGGATGAAATGGAGGCAAAACCCAACCCGTTCCAGCCAAGGCGCACCTTGAACCTACCTTGGACATGCCCTGCATTTACCCTGATTTCAGGCCGTGTACAAGGGGTGTACAAGGGATGCTCACCGGGAGTCCATCGGATTTTAGCTGGTACACCCGATGGGCACCCCTTGTACACCCCTTGTACACGGCCTGAAGGCAGGGTATTTTCAAGGGATCTGGATTATGGAGCTGGATGCCTGGAAAGGCCGAAACGAGGAGAGCGGACGGGGGGATAATTGCTAAGTTCTGTAAAAACAGCCAATTATGAACCCAAGGCTGGCAAAAGGCGGTTCTTTAAGGGTTGGCGGGTGCCCGGATGGCTTTTGGCTGCGCGAATGGCTTATCTGAAACGTTGACGTTACGCAATCCACCCGGAGAGGCGGCGAAAGCGGTTACGCGAGGGCTGAAAACGGCACTGAAGCGCGGGGATTTGCGGAACGGTTGCGGAAGGCGCAAACGCCGCCTACTGCCGGGGCGTGACGGGTTCTCGGGGGGGCGGCGGGGGGATGACAGGGATCGCCCAGAGCTTTATCACCTGGAGCAGGGGTTGAAGGTGGCCGCCGGGCGAGGCGTAGGGGATATAGACGTCGTCGGCCAGCGCCGCGACCAGGGTGTTGCGGCGCTGGGCCGTTTCGGTGGTGGGGCGGCGCGGGCCGTCCTTGAAGAAGGAGAGCAGCAGGAGCCGGCCTTCGGACATGGGCGCCCGCCACTCCGGGGGCGGGCGGGTCGGAATCGAGCGGGCGGGACAGATAATGACCGGCTGCGAGCCGCGCAGGAGGATGCGGAGACATTCCTTTTCGACGGAGGAGTGGAAACCGCTGATGACGCACCGGCCGGTGTCGCGCCAGTGGGCGGCCTGGTCGTAGGCCGAGAGGATGGTGCCGCCGGGGCAACGAGCGGAGCAGAACAGGGCCGTCATGGGTTGCGACAGAAAGGCCGGGTTGCCGAGTGCGGTCAGCTCGGGCGGGGCCGCGGAACCCAGCCGCTGGCGGAGGCGGGCGGGGTACTGAGTGTCAGCAAGATTAAAAACGATCGTGTTCATGTTTTCTCGCGCGCAGCGTGTCAGAGGCATAGCGCTCCTAATGTGGGAGGAATCGTTTGGCTCTGCGCCAGAGGGCGTCCGTCGTGGTCCCGATGATGAATCGTCTTTCCGCTCTTCCTTGTTGGCCGTGCTGGGTCAGCAACCTGTTGGCTTTCGTGTAATCCTTTGAATTGCGGGAGATCAGCCGGAAAGCGAAGCGTCTCTTTCCGGGAAGGCGGGTGAAGAGAACGGCGAGAGGTCTGGCGAGGCCCCAGATTTGAGGCATCTCAAGTCGGCGCATCAATCTGTCATGGCGAGGCCCTTGTGAGATCACGAGTGTTCGGTCGATTGGCTGGGACAGCCCGGTGTCAGTCCAGATGCTAACCTTTAGGTCTGCCGGGGCTCTGCGGGGGACGCGGAAGAAAGCCTCCACTATTTTCAGTGGAATTTGCATTTGAGTGCTGCGGGTTTCTGTAAGGATGTCCATGAGGAGGTACTGCTTGGCGTGCGGGGGCGTGGCCGCCTGAGAACGCTGGCGGACTTTTGAACTTCGCGGCAGCGGGAGACGAGAGAGGGGGCGCCACAAGTCGCGAACAGCTTTGGACGTTGGTTTAGATTCCTGAGGGTGCCGGTCTGGGAGCCGTTTGCTAAGGGTCTTCAGATAAGCACGAGTGAGGGTGCGTAGATAGTGTCTTTTGAGGGGCGGCTTCGGGTGGGCAAAGATGTTCCAGATGGAGACTGCATTGGCAGCCTCGGGAGATGAGTTAGGGAGGCCGCTGAACAGCATGAGGCTTTCAAAATTTGCGCTGAGTCCGCCGCTGGTCAGGTTGGAGGACCCAATAACGAAGCTCAGGGTGGATGGTTTTCTAAAGACGTATAGCTTGGGGTGGAAAATGGCCTGTCTCGACGGGGCCTGGAAGACCTGAACTGTGCATTGTGTCTCGTATGCTTGTGCCAGTGAATGGAGGTGCTTGAGGGCGTCTTTGTCGGTGCCGTTCCGATCGATGCCGACGATGATATGAATCTCGTTGCCGTCGGCGAGAAACACATCGAGCAAGGGGGTGATGGCGGAAACGCCGCTGCCGGAAGCAAAGGCGGAGAGTATTTGCAGGGTGTGACCTTTCTGGCCGGCTCCAGACTTACACCATTCCGCGATGGTGTTGAAAAGTGATTCTTCGGTAACGCTTTGGTGGATAGATCGTGTTGTCATGGTTCGCTTAATCTTCGCCGTCGTCAAAGTCGGTTTTGACTACTTGGGCGTAGTAGAGGTCTAGGTCGTCAAAAACGGTTTCCAACTGTAGGAGCTTTAAGAATAGCGCGTCTGTTCGGTCCGTGATATGGCGACACTTTGCCAGATTGTAGTTGCCGACTTTGCGGCCGGCGTTGAGTTTGAATTGCGTGGCGGTGGCCATAGCGGACTCCAGGTCTTTTACCAGCGCCGTGGAAGCGCCGTTTTGGGACTCCTCGAAGCGTGTGAGGTCTATGGGGAAGCCGCCGAAATTCCAGCCAGCGACATGGAAGTCGTCGCCAACCGCACACCAATAGACGAACATGAGTTTGCCGTCAGCGAGGAGCATGGCTGTGTCGCGCCTTGCCTCGCTGGAGAAGTAGATTTCTCCAAACTGCGTGTGGCTTACTTCCCTACCGCGCTCGTCGTAGCACGGCGGCAGCGTGCGGCAGAAGTTGAGCCAGTTGTAGGCGGTCTTCTTGAAGTGAAGGACGTATTGGGTAGGCCGGGGCACAGTGAACGTGTCGAAGGTGCGCGTCGTGTTCTGGAACAGTTGCTCGAACGCTTTGGCGAGGCGAGGCGTGTTAAGCTTGGGGATGCGCCACTTCCAAAGTTTTGGCTGGAACGGGGCAAATGAGAGTCCCTGGAAAAGGGTGGGGCGGGCGGCGTCAAACCAACGGTGAAGTCGCGTGGTATAGTTGCCCGACTCGGCGCGGGCCTTCGACCCAATATGGATCGTATTGCGGACTCGGACGTCGAAGTTGAACAGAGCCGACGGAATGCGACCGAATGAGGAGAACCAGTTTGCGGAGTAACCTTTGAAGAGCATCTGGCGACAAATGTCGAAGTCCGAACTGAAGCCGAGGCTGAGAGGAACGATCATGCCGCTGCGGCCAGAATCACGGAGGAGCGCATTGGCGCGCTCCAAGACCCAGGCGTAAATGTCCGGGCAGTCGAGTGTTGCCAGGTTTTTGACGCGATATTGTGCGCGGACCTCGGCGGCTTTGATGTAAGGCGGGTTGCCGATAATAACATCAAACCCGCCGCCAGTCATGATGCCATAGAACTGGATGAACCAGTGGAAGGGTTGGTGGGATTTGAGCCATTTGGCGTATGCGGCTTTGTCGCCGACTTGCACGCCGTAATCCCCGGCCAGGTGGCGGTTGAGTTCTTGCTCCAGCATCTTAAGCCGCCTTTGGAGTTCGAGTTTGTCCGCGTGGGGAACGGAGCCGTCGCCCTCGGTCTGGAGCTGGCGGAATTTGGCGAAGGCCTGCTCGACATCGGCGCAGCGGGTGTTGAAGCGCGCGAAGCTGCCGAGGTCGGCCTCGTCCATGAGTTTCATCTGGCCGCCGCCGACTTCCCTCATGCAGCGCTGGACTTCCTGCTTGGTGGCGTAGCCGACGAGGGTATTGCCGGCGCGGATGTTGAAGTCAATGTCCGGGAGCGGCTCGATGCCGAGGTTGTCGGCCGCCGGATTGGGTTTGACCTGGGCGGCGAGTTTGAGGAAGAGGCGGAGTTTGCAGATTTCGACCGCCTCCGCCATGATGTCCACGGCGTAGAGGTTGTTGAGGATGATGGACTTGAGGACGAAGTAGCGGCGGTTGGGGTGGGCGTCCACCCGGGCGAGGACTGCGGTGAATTTCTTGTGGTAGTTGGGGCGGGATTTGCCGCCGGCCGCGTCCCATTCGGCCCGAAATGCTTCCATGCGGTCGAGGCAGGCTTCGTAGAGCGGTTCGAGGATGTTGAGGGCCGCGAAGATGAAGGCGCCGGAGCCGCCGGTCGGGTCGAGGATGGTGATGCCGGTGATGGCCTGCCAGAAGGCCATGAGCAGGTCGGGGCCTTCGCAGTTCGAGATGACGTCCTGGGCGAACTGGCGGAGGTCCAGGTTCAGCGTGATGAAATCGTTGATGGAGGAGACGGGAGCCGGCGGTTTTTCAGAGGCGGGATTATGAACCAGGAGGGATGAAGAGCGGAGCGCGGCGGGCGCGGGAGGGTGGGCGGCCCATTCAGGCTGGGCTGGGCGGCCGGAGAGGCGGGACCAAAGCTCCCAGTAGCGTTGGCGGCGGCTGACCACTTCGCGCCAGATTTCCGTGGGCAGGGCGAATTCCCCGGGGGCGGGCTGGTTCCAGGCCTTGCGGCGCTTAATCAGGTTGGGTTTTTGGGTGTCCAGGCCGGCGGCAATGGCGGGAGGCAGCTTTTTGTCCGTTCCATGGCGGACGGCGGGGTAGATGTAGCGGTCGGGGTGCTCGCGGAGGAGGTCCCAGACGGTGGGGCCGTCGGAATTGTCGAAGGCGACTTTGCATTTTGCGCGGGCGGCGTCGAACAGGAAGGGGATGACGGTGCTTTTGCTGATGTATTCGGTGATGTCCTCCCGGGTGTAGTAGGCGCCCATCTGCTTCTGGTTGATGTATTTCTCGAAGATGTAGCCGAGGACATCGGGATTGATTTCGTTATCGGCGCGGAGCGGGCGATCGTCGAGGTGCCACTGATACTGGTCGAAGTAGTTGAAGATGCGCTCGAAGGCGTGGTCGGAGATCTGGATGTTTTGGCCGTAGCGGTCCGGGCGCTCCAGTTCGTGGACATCGAACAGGCCGCCGTTGAGGTAGGGGATGGCGCCGAGGAGCTTTTCGAGGTCGGGGGCGCGGTCTTTCCGGCGTTTGCCAAAGCCTTCGTGGAAGAGGCGGAGGAGGAAGTAGCGGTAGAAGGAGTAGAACTTGTTTTTGCCCTGCTCCTGCTGGCAGCGCTTGAGCCGGTTGCGGAGGTAGTGCGGGTCGCCGTCCAGGAAGCCTTTGCGCTGGATGAAGTAAACGAACATCAGGCGGTTGAGCATGACGGAGGCGTACCACTCGCGGTCGGCGGCTTCTTCGATGCCCGCGATGGACTTGAGGAAGGCTTTGCGGTGGGTGTCGAACTCGCGATAGAAGGCCTTGGTGACGCGCTCGATATCGAAGGCGGCGCGGGCGCGGGCGGCGATTTGCGTGATGGAGAGGCCGGCTTCCTCCTCTTCGAGGGAGACGTAGAGCAGCTGGAGCTTGTCCAGGAGGGAGTCGCCCGGCTGGCCGCGGGTGAAATCGTGGGTTTTGACGGCCAGCGGGCGGCCGGGTTCACGCCGGACCCAGACCCAGGATTGGCGCTGGAGGTCGGCCGTGACGAAGACGATCAGGTGCTCGAAGCTGGTCTGGGCGAGGGCGCGATCGAGCTTGAGGCGGGTGTTGTGGTCGGGCAGGCCGCCGTCTGGGCTGGCGCAGCGCCAGGCGATGAAACCGCGTTTCTCGGCGATGGCCGTGAGGGCGTAGTCGGTTTCGCCGACGCGCAGGACGAGCTTTTGGCGGCAGGGTTCCCAGCCGAGTTCTTCGACGAACAGCCTGGTCAGCTCTCCGGCTTGCAGGAGCGGGTGTGCGCGTTGGGAGTTGAATGGCATAGGTCAATCTTTGCGGATACCGAGGGAGCAAATGATTTTGGGTTCGCGGGCCTGGAGGTTGTCTTTCTGGCTGCAGAGGCGGCCCTCTTCGTGGAGCGCGAGGACCAGGGCGATCAGCTTTTCGTCACTGGCGCCGGCGCGGAGTTCGTGGTTGAGGAGGTCGCGGGCGGCTTCGGTGAGGGGCGACTCGTAGATTTCGTCAATGGCGTGGTGGAGCGGCTTGGAGTCGAAGAGGCTGTCTTTGGCGCGGGAGGCGTAGTCTTTGAGGCGCTCATAGACGCGGCGGCGGGCGCTGGAGGGTTTGCCAAGCTGGCCGCCGGTGGTGATTTGCTCGGTCTGGATGCTCTCGGCCGCCTTCCGGACCAGCGGGTGGTGGTTGGCGAGCCGCGGCAGCGCCGGGGTATGGGGTTCGCACGCGGCGGCGCGCAGGATTTCATGCTGGCTTTCGGTGACCGTGCCGCCTTCCTCGTTCACCCATGCGAGGGCGTCGTTGCCGTCGGCGGTGCGGACGTAAACCATGACGCCCGGGGCCGGCGGGGGGCTGGGGGCGCCGGGGGTTTTGGGTGGCACCGCGGAGAGGGCCTTGGTGGAGAAGATGGCGTCGGGCAGGTCCGGGATGGTTTTCTTGAGCGACGGGTCGGTGTCGCAGGCGTTCTTCCAGATTTGGTAGGCCAGGGACGCGAGGTCCACCTCGTCGTCGGCCGGGTCGTCCAGGATGCCGGATTTTTCGGTGAAGAGGTCGCGGATAATGGAGTCATGTTTCTCATCCTCGAAAAAGGTTTCATCGGTGCCGACCACCTCGGCGTTTTCCTGGAGGCGCTGGCGGACGCGGGAGCGCAGGCGGATAAGGCGTTCGACGCCGTCGGCGGGGAGGAAGGAGTAGCAGAGGATTTCCTCAGCCTGCTGGCCGATACGGTCAACGCGGCCGGCGCGCTGGATCAGGCGAATGATGGCCCAGGGCAGATCGAAGTTGACGATGATGGCGGCGTCCTGAAGGTTCTGGCCTTCGCTAAGGACATCGGTGGCCACCAGGACGCGAAGCTCTTCGCCCGGGGAGACGTAATCGGGCGCGCCCGGGTCGCGGGCCAGGTTGCTCGCCGGGCTGAAGCGGCGGGCGTAGAGGGAGGGGTCTTCGGTGTCGCCGGTGACGCCGGCTACCTGCTTGAGGCCGCGGGCGCGGAGCTGGTCGGCCAGGTAGGACACGGTGTCGGCGAACTGGGAGAAGACGAGGACCTTCTGGCCGGCATGCCGCTTCGCCAGGAGCTTATGCAGCTCGGCAAGCTTGTGGTCGAGGTCGGGCCGCCATGGGCCGGCGAACTGGAGGATGGAGAAGAGGCGCTGAGCGTCCTGGCGCAGGTGCCGGGCGAGGTCGTCAATGAAGACGTCGGGGCGGAGCCAGTCGAAATTGCGGGAATGTTCGGCGCGCAGGGAGTCGTAGCCCGCGGCGCCGGCCTCGGCGAACGCCGCGAGGGTGTTGGCGGTGATTTCGGTTGGCGTTGCGGCGGGGGCTTCCTCCGCCCCGGGCAGGTTGCTGTCGCTGTCCGCGTTGTCGTTGCGAGTATCGAACAGGGCGGAATCCTGGGTGCCAATCGGCAGCGGCAGGCCATTTTCGAGGGCGTGAAGATAGACGTAGTTGCGGAGGATGTGACGCCGGACCGAGAGCAGAAAGGAATGGCCGCTGCTTTCGAGGCGCTTGAACAGGTTGGTGCGGCAGAAGCCAAGGAGTCGCGTCCCGGCGCGGGAGAGGTTGGCCATGATTTCAGCCTCTTCCTGGGCGGGGGGCGTTTCGGGCGCGGGCTTCAGGTAGTTAGCCAGGCCGTAGCGCGGCAGGTGCAACATGCGGACGGTGTCCACGACCCGGTCGGAATAGAGGCGCGCGTACTGGTCGTCCGGGTCCTGGTCGCGGATGCGGAAAGTGAGTGTTTTGGGCCGGCGCCGGGGGAAGCGGAAGCGGCCGCCGCCCTCCAGGACGAGGAAACGCCGGTCCTCTTTGGCTTTGGGGCGCCCGCACTTCGGGCACTTGTCCTGGGTGGAGGCGAGGATCGCGGAGCAAGCCGGGCATTCGGCGAAGGCGTAGTTGCGTTCGACGAAGCTGCGGGTGCGGCGGACCATGAACAGGCGCATGAGTTCGCGCCAGTCGTCGGCGTGGTTGCTTTTCTCGAAGGCCGCAAGGCAGTTGACGGCGCACTGGTGGCGCCGGGTGAACTCGTCGGGGCGGCCGTCGCAGTCATGGCGGAGGTACTCTTCGGGCCGGATGCCGACAACGTCGTCGGGATTGAGGAAAAGACGGAGCTGGTTGGCGAGGTCGAGGTAGGCTTTGTTGTAGGGCGTGGCCGAGAGCAGGATGCAGCGACTGGCGTTGCGGGCCAGGTAGTCGCGCACCGCGGCCCAGCGGCGGCCTTCACGGTTCCGGAGGTTGTGGCTTTCGTCAATGATGACGACCCGGTAGCGGCGGAGGTTGGGCAGGCTGTTTTGCGCCTGGGTGATGGAAATGACCTTGGCAATGAGGCGGTAGCGGTGGGCGTAGTCTTCCCACATGCCGACCAGGTTTTTCGGGCAGAGGATGAGGGTTTCAAGGGAGCGCGGCGGGTCCTGAAACATGCGGGCCAACGCGGTGGCCATGAGGGTCTTGCCGAGGCCGACGACGTCGCCCAAAACGACGCCGCCGCGCTTTTCGAGGTGGCGGGCCGCAATGCGGACCGCGGCGGACTGAAATTCCAGCAAGGTTTCCCGCATGTCGGGCGGGATGGAGAACTCGGAGAGGCCGGCGAGAGCTTCCTGGGCGAGGTGGTAAGCCGTTTTGACGTAGATGTGATAGGGAGGGGGGCATTCGGGCCGGGCCCAGCTTTCGTCAATGACCTGGATGAGTTCCCTGGTGATGTCCACGCACCATCTGTCGGCCCAGCGATCGTTGAACCACTGCTCAAGTTTCCGGGCGGCGTCCTGGTCGAGGATGTCCACGTTGAGTTCGCCCTGATTGGACAGGCCGGCGAGGGTGAGGTTGCTGGAGCCGAGAAAGCCAGTGATGGGGTTGTTGGGATCGGTGCGGAAGCAGAGGTAAAGTTTGGCGTGAAGGGTGTGGCGGAGGAAGAGCTTCACGACCACCTTGCCGGCCTTGAGCTGGGCCGACAGGCGGCGGAGACCGGCTTCATCGTCATCGGTAGGGGCGCCGAAAGTGAGTTGGGCGCGAAACTCTTCGGCGAGACGGCGCTTCAGGCGGATGACGGCCTGCTGGCTGATCTGGTCCTCCTTGGGGAGGAGGCTGTAGGTGAGCCGCAACTCGTCCTGGGCGAGCCGCTGCATGCCGACGAGCAGGCGGCACTGGGCCCCGGCGCCACCCGGCCACTGTTCGATGAGGCCGTCAATGGCTTTCCAGCCGCGCAGATTGAAGTAACCGACGCAGAAATCGGAACGGTGCGAGATTTGGAGGGTATCTCGCAGCGCCGGAAGGAGTTCCAGGGCAATGTTGTCAAAGATGCGGGGCATGGCGGTTCTTCCTTGGGGTCATCTTTTCGGCGGGATGTCGGGCTCGAATGAAAGCCTGCTTGATGTCTTTAACCAAGCCAGGGGATGGAGGTGGGACGGGCGCGGGTTTCCTTTGGTAGCGGTTGCCTCCCCGGCCGCCGCAGCCAAGCGGCCACTGATAATCTTGTCGTTCAGGCCTCTGCGGAAAGAGGGGAGCGTTCCATCCGCAGTGAATTTCGGGATGGATATAAGCCGGAGCCCCGGTGTTGACGAAAGGAACGCGGGGATGGGTGCATTGGAGTGTGGCCCCGGCAGGGATTTTCCCTGGAGGATCGCGACACATTTCCATGCTGGCGGCAACAGATCCATGAAGCGAGCAGCGCGACGGTTACCTGGGCGCCCAGCATGGACGGAACGGAGAGTGTTTGCAGCAAAAAAGTCGCCCAGCCGACGCCATTGAGGCCGGGGGGCCGGTCAGGCGGCGGGGGTGCCGGGCGGGGGCGGGCGGGATTCAGCCGCGGGCAGGGGCACGGCGCAGATCACGCAGGCGCCGGCAGGGCTGTCGCTCTTGATTTCCAGCGACGCGCCAATGAGGCTGGCGCGGTAATTCATGATTCGCAGCCCCAGGCCGGTCGCAGGCTCGGTCAGTTTGGGGAAGGGGGCGCCATCGTTGCGCAGGGTCAGGATGATTTGGCCGGGGCGGCTGGCCAGGCCGATGCGGACGGATTTGGCCTGGCCGTGTTTGACGGCATTGGTCACGGCTTCCTGGGCGATTTTGTATAACTGGCGGGCGATGCCCGCTCCCAGCGCGGGCAGGGGGCCGCACTGTTCGAGCCGGCAGGAGATTTTGAACACCCACGCGGCGTGGGCCGCCAGGCGATCGAGCGCCGCGGGCAGATCGTCCGCTTCCAGGTCCAACGTCGCGAAGTCGCGGGCCAGGCTGCGGGTGCGGTTGATGGTCTGCTGCACGAGCTGGTGGATCCGGGCGGCGTCTTCGGCCTCGCCGGCTTTGCGCCGCGCCAGTTTGCGCTCCAGCCCCTTGGTCATGAGCGCCAGGCCGGAAAGCTGCTGGCCGAGGTCGTCGTGCAAATCCAGGCCGATGCGGCGGCGTTCATTTTCGGTGATTTCCAGCAGTTCGTGTTCGAGGCGCTGGCGTTCGGCGATGGCGCTTTCGAGGCGGGCGTTGGCGGTTTTTAACTCGGCGGTGCGCTGCGCGACGCGCTGTTCCAGCTCGGCATACGCCTGGCGCAAGGCGTCTTCGGCCCGGCGGCGCTCGCGCCGGACGACGGCTTCGCGCAATTCGCGCGCCACCGCCGGGCCCAGGCGGGCCAGTTTGTCCTTCATCACATAATCATGCGCGCCGGCCTTCATGGTGGCCACGGCGGCCTCTTCCGTGATATAGCCAGAGACGATGATAAACGGCAGGTCCAACCCGCGGGCTTTGACCTGGGCCAGCGCGGCGAGGGCGTCGAGGCGGGGCAGCCGGTGGTCGGCGATGACGAGGTCCCACGCCTGCTCTTCCAGCGCGGCGTTCAGGGTTTCAGCCGTTTCCACCCGGCGGCAGGAGGGCGCGTAGCCGGCCCGTTGCAGTTCGTATTGGAGCAGGGCGGCATCGTCGGCCGAATCTTCGACGAGCAATACGCGAAGCGCCTGGCTCACAGTTCCAGGGGCCGCTGCGCGGGCAGGGTGAAGTAGAAGGTGGCGCCCTGGCGGGGTTCCCCGGCGCCCCACACGCGGCCGCCGTGGCGCTGGACGATGCGCTGCACGATGGCCAGCCCGACGCCGGTGCCGGGAAATTCCGCGTCGGAATGGAGCCGCTGGAAGACCCCAAACAGCTTGCCGGCGTGGGCCATGTCGAAGCCCACGCCGTTGTCGCGCACAAAAAAAGCCGGTTCCGGGTGGGAGACGAGGCCGAACTCGATCCGGGGATCCGGCTGGGAGCGGGTGAATTTCCAGGCGTTGCGCAGCAGGTTATCGAGCAGCACCTGCAGCAGGCGCTCATCGCCCGCGGCCTGCAGGTTGGGCGCGATAATGAACCGCACCGTCCGGGCCGGGTCATCGTGCCGCAAACTGGCGGCAATCGCCTCGGCCTGCGCGGAGAGGTTGACCGGCTGCCAGCGCAATTTACCGCGCCCGACGCGCGACAGCTCCAGCAGGTCCTCAATCAACCACCCCATGCGCTGGCTGGCATCGCAAACGCGGCGCAAGAGTTCCTGTCCCGCCGCGTCCAGTTGGTGGGCGTGATCCGCCAGCAGGATTTCGCTGAACCCGCGAATCCCGCGCAGGGGGGCCCGCAGGTCGTGGGAGACGGAGTAGGTGAACGCTTCGAGTTCCTGGTTGGCCGCCTTGAATTGCGCGGTGCGTTTTCGCACCCGCTGCTCCAATTCCTCGTTCAGCCGGCTGCTTTCCAGCTCCGCTTCCTTGCGGGCCGTGATGTCAATGGCGACGCCCGCCAGGCGGAGGGGCTTGCCGGCCGCATCGTAATAAACCCGCCCGCGCGCCAGCATCCAGCCCGGGGGCCGATGGCGGGGCAGAAAGCGGAACTCGACTTCGTGGTCGGCCTTGCGAGCCTCGGCCTGCGCGAAAAACTTTTGCACCACGCCCCGGTCCTCCGGGTGGATCAATTCGTAGAAGTCCTGGTCGGTTTGGGGGGCGCGGCCGGGGGCCAGGCCAAAGATGGCTTCCAGTTCCGGGGACCAGAACCTTGAGCCGGGTTCGGCCAATTCGCGCGTCCAGGTTCCCATCCGGCCGGCGGCGAGCGCCATGCGCAGCCGGTCGTTGCTTTCCATCAACTCCGCCTCGGCGCGAATGCGGACCAGCGCGCCGCCGCAATGGTCGGCCAACGCCTGCAGGGTGTCCAGGTCGGTTTCATTATAGGCATGAGGCGCATAGCTCTGGATGGACAGGAGGCCAATCACCTGCGCGTCCTTGCGCAAGGGCACGTACATCAGGGAAGCCGAAGGGCGGGTTTGGTCGCCGAAGGGAAGAGCCTCCGGGGGAAAGCCGGCCGAGGCCGGCCGCAGGATCAACTGCGGCCCGCGGGAGAGGGTCTTCCGGGCAATGGCGCTGAGCCGTTTGGAGATGGTGGCCACCGGCAGCTCCGTGCGCCGGCCTTTGATCAAGTCAACGCAAACCACCAGGTCTATTTGGGAGGGGTCATGGGAACACAACCCCAGCAGGGCGGCGTCCCATTGCCAGAGCGCGTCGGCGGCATCCAGGATGATCTGCGCCGCTTCCCTGGGTGTTCGCACGGCGCTAAGGCGTTGGCCCAGACGGGAAAACATTGCGGCGCGTTGCTCCATCTGCTTGCGCAGCACGCTTCGAGTCCCGGCGTTCCCCGCGCTGACACCCGCTCGAGTGTCCGGAAATGACCGCATCTTCGGGAGGGTCAATAATAGCACGACCGATACGGTTCCCTATGGGGTAAACACCCTACCGGCCGTGAGGCCCGCGGGGTTTGCCGGTTTTAGTTCACGACCATGATGCGGAAGAACCGGCGGGGAACAACCCCGGCCCCGTCCGCCAGGCTGCAGACCGCCGAGGCCGTCACCGCAACCGCCGTCACCTCGGCCCCATCCGTCCACGCCGCGTCCGTCAGGTTGTTCTTATACTGCACCCGGTAGGTCTGCCCTACCTGCGCGTCCCACCGCAAGGTCAGCGTGCCCGCGCCCAATTCCGCGCTCGTTATCCGAACTTCCGACGGACTCGTCACCACCAACTCCACCGGCCCGCCTGTCACCTCCCCCAACCCGTTGCCCACCACCACCGTGTAGCTCCCCGCATCACTCGCCTGCGCCTGCGGTATCGTCAGCGTCGCCCCCGTCGCCCCCGCCACCGCCACCCCGTTCAAATACCACTGGTAGCTCAATACCGTGTTGCCCGCCACCACGCTCAACGTCGCCGTCTCCCCCGCCGCCACCGTCTGCCCCGCCGGCGGCGTCACGATAACCGGCGCATCCAGATATTCCACCCACACATCATCTATCCATCCCTCCCCGGCCGTGCTGCCACTGGCCACCGATCCGATCAGCAGCGTGTCGATCGTCGCTTCCGCCGCCCCCAAAATCGTCCGCCCCAAGATCCCGTCCACATAAAAGTTAATCGTCGTCCCGTCCCCCAGCCGCTCGATCTCAAACCGGTGCCACCCCGGCGACCGCCCCGGCGCCCCGGGCGCGTTCAGG
>JAAYVL010000128.1 GCA_012517205.1 Verrucomicrobiota bacterium | reverse complement strand
CTGCGGCATAAACTGCGCCGGGGCCAAGAACAAAAAGCCCTGCGCCAGATGGCGCGGTTTCGGCACCCCCGGGGCGAAGTTGGCGAGATCATTCGGCGGGAGCAGAACTCCTTTCAAAGCCATGCGGAACGGATGCGCTACCAGCGGATGGCCCGCCGCGGATGGCCGATTGGCTCTGGCGCGGTCGAATCGGCTTGTCGGCAGAAGCAAACCCGCTTCAAACGTTGCGGGCAGTTCTGGACCTAACCCGGGCTCCGCAACCTCTGCGCACTCGATGAAGCCCGCCGCAACCACCACTGGGACGAACTTTGGGCCACCAACTAAGGACAGTGTCAAGATGCACTCCGCGGATACCCATGCGAATTCCTTGCATTCTGCGTTTGGTTATTCCAAGCTAAGCTCATGACGCAACCTCTTGCGCTTGTGTTTTATGAGCGGCTGCTGCCAGGCAGTCAGCTTGTGAATCGGCTGCAAGACTTGAATTATCGCGTTCAGGTCATTGTGAATGCGGATCAACTTGTGGAGTGTGCTGAACAGGCCAAGCCGATGCTGGTCTTGGCCGACCTGAAATCTAAGCAGAATAACGTGTGCCCCGCACTGGCCCGCCTTAAGCAAAACCCGGCTACTCGCCATCTGCCTGTTGTAGCCTTCTGTGGTGAGAATGACGCGGAATGGCAGGAGGCTACCCAAATGGGAGGCGTGACATTGCTCGTCAGCGAAGCGGCGATTTTGAACCATTTGCCCCAGTTTCTCGAGCAAGCCCTCCAAGTTGAATAAGCTTAAGCCGAACGGTCGACCTGGGAATTGGCATCTGCGTTCGGAGAGGGAGTTCGTATCATGACTCGGTTGGATGCCGAACCGGTAGCGGGTCTTTATGTTCATGTTCCCTTCTGCGTGCAGAAATGTGCTTATTGCGCCTTTTACTCCGAGCCAGCCAAGGGCGAACTGATTGAGCGCTACGTTGGGGCGCTCATACTTGAGTTGGAACGAATCGCGCATGATTTGCGCCCGCGCACGATTTATTTCGGGGGGGGCACCCCTTCGCTTTTGGATTCGCGGCAATGGCAGAGAATCCTGCGTGCGTGGGATCGGCTTGGCTTGGGCAAGACAACTGAATGGACGGTAGAATGCAACCCCGCAACTATATGCCTCGAAAAGGCAAAACTGCTGCGCGACGCCGGTGTAAATCGTTTTTCTCTGGGCGTGCAATCGTTCAACGAAGCGTTGCTGCAGCGCTTAGGACGGGTTCATACTCGCCGCGAGATTTTCCAGTCCTTTGATCTCCTTCGTAAGGCCGGCTTCGACAACCTGAACTTGGATCTCATGTTTGCCATCCCCGGCCAAACGCTTGAAGCCTGGCGCGAAACCTTACACGAGGCCTTTGCCCTGGGCAGCGAACACCTCTCCTGTTACGAGGTGATCTACGAAGAAGATACGCTGCTCTACCAGCAACTTGAGACTTGCCCGACAGCGGCAGACGAAGACCTGGCATGCGCCATGTATGAAGAACTGCTCGAACAGTCCACCAACGCTAGCTTCAAGCAATACGAAATCGCCAACTTTGCCTGCGATCGGGCCTTAAGCCGCCTGTCCCAAACAGCAGACCTGCCCTCTCATGCTTGCCAGCACAACGTCAATTACTGGCGTGGCGGCGACTTCTACGGTTTGGGGCCCAGTGCGACCTCTTATGTGCGTGGCGTGCGAACCCAAAACAGTTCTGACACCCGGCGTTATTGCGAACAATTGGAGCAAGGCCAGCGAGCTCTGGAATACCGCGAAGAATTGCCACCGCTTGCACGTGCCGGGGAAACGGCGGCGTTTGGTTTACGCATGACAAGCGGCTGGCCTTTCGATCAATTCCGTCAGATTACCGGCTATGACTTAAGGCAACAATGGAGCGAAGAGATGAATCTTTTGGTTCAACGAGGCTGGGGGCGTATTCTGTCCGACCGTTTTTACCTTACCCCCCAAGGCCTTCGCTTCGCCGACGATGCTGCCCTGCTCTTCTTGCGCTGATGTGACGCAGGGGCGCATGCGGTGCGGCGCCGATTTTTAAACGATCTTTCCCGAAGCACGTGATGGAGAACACAGCAGGGTTTCCTATGGGACCGTGCTGATTTGGACAAAGAAAACCGTTCGGCGGGAAATTATGCCGTTGACAGCTTTCGCGCACTGGGAAAGGTGCCGCATGTCTCCATCTTGAGCGGTTATCAAGAATTGCGTGTCCTAGCTTGCTTTTATCTGAGGTTGCGCTGTCCGCGGTTGCGCTTGACGTCGCAAGTGGGCAGCCGTTAGATTTCCCACGATTTTAGATGATGCTTGGCGCGAAACTAGAGATTACCTTCGCCCCCGAGGCGGCTTTGTGGCTGATCGAGTCATGCGGTTCGAGTCGGATTCCCGGCAGGCAAGGCGCAGGCACGGGCATATTATGGTAATCAGCCGCTCGCCTTACCGCATTTCCTTCTTTGGTGGCGGCACGGATTATCCGGCGTGGTTCCGGGAAAATGGCGGTGCTGTCCTGGGCACGGCGATTGACAAATACTGTTTTATCACCTGCCGGTACTTACCGCCTTTTTTTGAACACCGTCTGCGCTTGGTTTATTCCAAGATAGAGGATTGCCAATGTGCGGCTGACATTCAGCACCCGGTTGTCCGCACCGTGT
The DNA here is from genome assembly GCA_012517205.1 of Verrucomicrobiota bacterium. Classification (GTDB taxonomy): domain Bacteria; phylum Verrucomicrobiota; class Verrucomicrobiia; order Limisphaerales; family UBA8199; genus UBA8199. The sequence continues at coordinate 5,786 of JAAYVL010000128.1, read as the reverse complement.
TGGAGATGCTGCGCGTCGAACGCGGACTGGAAATCCACCACGACGGCGATTTGCCGGCGCGCAGTGGCATGGGTTCCAGTTCGGCCTTTACCGTAGGGTTCCTCCATGCGGTGTACGGCTTGCTGGGGCGCCTGACGTCTCAAAATCAACTGGCCACGGACGCCATCCACGTCGAGCAGGACCTGATCGGTGAGACCGTTGGGTCACAGGACCAGATTTTTGCCGCCTACGGCGGGTTCAACCGGATCGAGTTTAAGCGCGACAACAGCTTTCGCGTCGAACCGGTGCCGCTGTCACGCAAACGGTTTGAGGAATTGAATGACTCGCTGATGCTCTTTTATACCGGTTTGCGGCGCACTGCTTCCGAAGTGGCCGCCAGCTACGTGGTGGACATCGGTGCGCGCACCCGGCAATTAACGCGCATGCGGCAGATGGTGGATGAGGGGCTGCAGATACTTGCCGACGGCGGCTCGTTGGACCGCTTTGGGGATTTGCTGGATGAGGCTTGGCAATTAAAGCGCAGCCTCAGCGGCGCGGTCTCCAACTCACAGGTGGACGAGATTTATGCTGAAGCCCGGCGAGCCGGGGCACGAGGAGGGAAGTTGCTGGGGGCGGGCGGAGGCGGCTTCCTGCTGTTTTATGTGCCGCCCGGGTGTCAGCAACAAGTGAAAGAGCGCCTGCGCAACTTGCTGTGGGTGCCTTTCCGGTTCGATACCAGCGGCAGCCAAATCATCTTCTTTTCTCCCGGGCAGGATTACGCCGAACTGGACCAGGCTCGCTCGGCACAGGCGGGACCGGCTTTCCGCGAGGTCTTTCCCCCGGAGGGTGCGTCCGGCAAACAAACTTAAATATGACGGCAAACGACCTGATCAACTTCGAGACCGAAATCGCCAACCTCTTTAACGCGGCGCAGATTCGAGCTCCCATCCATCTTTACTACGGCAACGAGGCGCAGATGATTGACCTCTTCCGGGACGTACGCCCGGAGGATTGGGTTTGCTGCTCGTGGCGCAGCCATTACCAGTGTTTGCTGAAGGGCGTTCCGCCTGAAAAAGTGCGCGAAGAGATTCTGGCCGGGCACTCCATTTCTCTGTGTTTTCCCGAATACCGAGTGGTGTCTTCGGCCATCGTCGGCGGCATCCTGCCCATCGCTGTGGGGATTGCAATGGGAATCAAGCGCCGAGGCGAGACTGCGCGCGTGCATTGTTTTATGGGCGATATGACCGCGGAAACCGGCATTGCCCACGAGTGCCTCAAGTATTCCCATAATCACCAGTTGCCGATCCGATTTATCGTCGAAGACAATGGAAAGTCAGTCTGCACCGATACGCGCGAAGCTTGGCGCCAGCCTGCGTTGACATGCGAACAAACGCCCCACCCGATGGTGGTTCATTATCAATACCAGACCAAATATCCCCACGCCGGCGCGGGCGTGCGGGTCCAGTTTTAGCCCATGAAATACTTTGATGAATTGTGTCGGGCGATGGAGTATCTGGCGCGCGATCCGCGAGTGCTTTTTCTTGGCCAGGCCGTGGCCTGCCCTGGCACCGCCATGTCCAACACCCTTAAGAATGTCGCGCGGGACAAGCTGCTCGAATTGCCGGTGGCCGAGGAAATGCAAATGGGCATGTCAAGCGGCCTGGCTCTGGTCGGCCACGTGCCGGTAAGCATTTTCCCACGGTGGAACTTTCTATTACTGGCCGTCAACCAAGTCGTCAATCATCTTGACAAATTTTCCCTCATGTCCAACGCTGGCTACCAGCCCAAAGTGATCATTCGCACCGGCATTGGCTCGGTGCGCCCATTGCATCCGCAGCATCAGCACGTTGGTGATTTTACAGAAGCCTTCCGTCTGATGTGCCCGAATATCGAGGTGATACGTTTGGAGGAACCAAAAGAAATTTTTCCCGCTTACCAGAAAGCCCTGGAACGGGAAGACGGCAAGAGCACCATTGTGGTTGAGTATGGCGACTATTACAACGAGAAGTAATCCTGCGGCGCCTTTGAATTGGCCGCTGATGCATAATAACATCACGCGCGCCGATTTAGACGCGCTGATTGCTTACCTCGGCCAGGATAATCCGATGCTGACCCAGTCCCGGCAGGTCCGCCAGTTCGAGCAGGAGTGGTCCAATTGGCTCGGGGTTCGGCACAGCGTCTTTGTCAATTCAGGTTCCTCCGCGAACCTGTTGACGATGGCCGCGCTGCGTGAACGGCTTGGCCCGGGTGAAATCATCGTGCCCGCCCTCACCTGGGTATCGGATATTGCCTCGGTGATCCAATGCGGCTTCCAGCCCGTGTTCGTGGACATCAACCCGCGCACGCTGGGCATGGACGACCAGGAAGTCATTGCCCACCTCCGTCCGCAGACCCGGGCGGTTTTTATCACCCACATCCTTGGCTATAACGCTCTGACTCAGCGATTGCTGGAGGTACTACAGGCCCGCAATATTCCGCTCATCGAGGATGTGTGCGAATCCCACGGCGCAACCTTCCAGGGGCGCAAGCTGGGCAGCTTTGGCCTCATGTCTAACTTTTCATTTTATTATGCGCATCACATGAGCACCATCGAGGGCGGCATGATTTCGACCAATGACGCCGACTTCTATGAGGCCCTGCGCATGTTTCGCTCGCACGGCATGGTGCGCGAGGCAAGCTCGGAAACTCTCAAAGAGAGCTACCGTCAGCAATATCCCGACCTGAACCCTGATTTTATCTTCGCCTTTCCGGCCTACAACATGCGCGGCACGGAGATCAACGCCGTGCTTGGCCGCGCCCAACTTCGGCGGTTGGACCAGAACAACGAACGCCGCCGCGCGAACCTGCGCCTGTTTCTGGACCACCTCGACCCGCAAAAGTATCGCACCGACTTTGAATTGGAGGGAAGCTGCAACTACGCCTTCACGCTCATTCTGCGCCAGCCCGACCCAACCTTAAGTGCCAAAGTCGAGCAACGTCTCCGCGAGGCCAGGGTCGAGTTCCGGCGCGGCACTTCGGGCGGCGGCAACCAGCTTCGGCAGCCCTACGCCCGCAAACTGCTCGGCGATCGGGAATTTGAGAAGTTTCCCAAAGTAGACCATGTGCACTTCTTCGGCTATTATATCGGCAACTACCCGGAATTGGAGCGAGACAAGATTCTGGCCCTGTGCGCCTTGCTCAACCAAATCGAGTAGCCCAACGCGCCCTACCCATGAACCGACAGCTTGATGTACTTTTTGTCAGCCCTAATTCATCCTTCCAAGCCTACCAGGCTTTGAGCAAGGACTTCGCGGCTATCGAGCCCCCCACCTGGGCACTGCTGCTGGCCCAAAGTTGTCGCGCCAAAGGCTTCGGGGTCGGCATTCTGGACTGTTGCGCGGAGCGACTGACGGTCGAGGAATCGGTCAAGCGTATTGTCGAAGCCGATCCCCGGTTGGTGTGCATGGTGGTCTATGGGCAAAACCCCAATTCCGGCACGACTAATATGATCGGCGCCACTGCGCTGGCGCGAGCACTCAAACAACAGCACCCCGACTATCGTATCTGCTTTGTCGGCTCGCACACCAGTGCCCTGCCCAAAGAAGTGCTCGCGTTGAATTGCGTGGACCTGGTTCTGCTCAACGAGGGCGTCTATGCTCTGCACAATCTGTTGCAAACCAACCTCAAGACCGACCTGTCCAAAGTCAGAGGTATCGGCTACAAGCAGGATGGCGTGCCCGTCCTTAATCCGCCCGAGCGCGTGGTTCCGCAGGACCGCATGGATGCCGACCTGCCGGGCTCCGCTTGGGACTTGCTGCCTTATCGGCAACGACCGCTGGATCTCTACCGCGCCCATTTCTGGCACGCCGAATTCAATCACGACTTTCGAACTCCCTTTGCCGCTATTTACACCTCGCTGGGATGCAAGTTCCGCTGCGACTTTTGCATGATCAATATCGTCAACCGCATTGACAATGCCGACGGTGTAGCCGCCTCCCATTCTCCCAACATGCGCTTCTGGTCGCCGGGCTTCATCATCAGCGAATTCGAGAAGTTAGCCCAATTGGGGGTCGAAACTCTGCGCATCTCGGACGAGATGTTCTTCCTCAATAAACGCTATTTTGAACCTCTGCTTAACCTCATCATCGAACGCGGGCTCAAGCTTCGGATGTGGTCCTACTCGCGCATTGACACGGTTCAACCGCATTATCTGGACCTGTTTCGACGCGCCGGCATCAACTGGCTCGCGTTGGGCGTCGAAGCTGGCAATCAAACTATCCGACACGAGGTTTCCAAAGGCTCGTTCAAGGACACCAACATCCGCCAAGTAGCCCAAACCATTCGTAACCACGGTCTGAATATAATTGCCAACTATATCTTTGGGTTTCCCGAGGATAACTTGGAGACAATGCAGCAGACGTTGGATCTGGCCCTCGAACTCAACACTGAGATGGCCAATATGTATCCCTGCCAGGCCTTGCCCGGCAGTTCGCTCTATTACCTAGCCCGCGCGAATGGCTGGCCATTACCGGACTCGCCGGCCGGCTACGGTTTCCTCTCTTACGAAAGCCAGCCCATGCCCACCCGGCATTGTTCCGCCACTGAAGTTCTGCGCTTTCGCGATCAGGCTTGGCAGAAATACTTTACTCACCCCGATTACCTTGCGCTCGTCGAACGCAAGTTCGGCTTTGAACAACGGCGTAATGTTCAGGCTATGGCTAGTATCCCGCTTCGCCGCAAACTTCTGGGTGATCCTCCGCCCGAGATCGACGCCCTTGTAACGAAAGGGTGATAGGGAATGGCTGATCTCAGCATCATCGTTACATCGCACAATAAACCGCGCTTCGTCAAAGAAGCTGTTCAAAGCCTGCTCGACCAAACCCACTGCCACTGGCAAGGCATTTTGGTGGATAGCGGCGTACTCCTGAAGCAAGGTTTTTTTAACTACCTTAGCGACCCGCGCCTGAAAGTCGTTCCTTCCGGTGAAACTCCAGAGCTATCCCGCACTAAAATCATGGCTTCCTGGTGTTTCAATCGCATTCTTAACTCCGGCGAACTCACTGGCGAGTTGATCATGTACCTGAATGACGACGACCTGCTCTACCCGGAAGCCGTTGCAACTTTTTGGGGCTATTACCAGCAGCATGCTCGCGAACCGCAGGCCATGTATGCCTCGCAGGACATCGGCTTGGTCGCTCCCGACGGCCAAACTCGTATCATCGGCCGTCGTATCGCCGACCGCCCTGGCGGTCGTTTCTGCAAAGGCCGTCGGATGGATTGCCGTGTGGATTACCTCCAATTCTGCCATACGGCCAAGATCCTCGGCCGATTCCGCGAGGTCTATAAGACCACCCAGTATCACTCCGAAGACAAGCGCGACGCCCACCATGCCGACGGCATCTTCATGGAGCAGATCGGTGCGCTGACTAAAATCCATAACTTGGCCAAGGTTCTGAGCATGAACCGTCGCACCACTGAAAGTGCTAACTTGGAATACTCCGCTTCCGCCTTCGGGCGCGTTATGGTTACTATCCGCGCCAAACTTCGCGGCGCTCGCGAGCGGTTCTTCTCCTCCCGGCGCTACTAACGGAACTTGCTGCTTCGCCAAGGCGGGTAGTAATGGAAATACCACGACCCTTTCTGCGCGGGCAGGTATTTTTATCGACGCGGTGAGAAGCTGCGCGCAAGTAATACCACTTCTGGCACGTAAATGCACTATTCTCCGCTGCGGTAGCGTTTACTTGTTGAACCAGCCAAGGATGAGAGACTAACCCCCGCACGCGCTCGGCACTCTCATAGATGGGCCGCAACTCCTCCCCCAATGCTTG
>JAAYVL010000074.1 GCA_012517205.1 Verrucomicrobiota bacterium | reverse complement strand
CTGCATCGTGAACGGCCCCGGCGAAATGGCCGATGCCGACTTCGGCTACGTCGGCGGAGCTCCCGGCAAAGTCAACCTCTACGTGGGCAAAACCCCCTTCAAATTCAATATCCCCGAAGCCGAGGCCGTGGACCGCCTCGTGGACCTCATCCGCGAGCACGGCAAGTGGACCGAGCCCGAACCCACGCCCCCCGGGGCCGGAAACTAACGTTGCAGGAACTTGGCCACCGCCTCAGTCCGGGTTCGGACCTGAAGCTTCTCGTAGATCCGGCGGATATAGGTATGCACGGTTTCGTAGCTGATGCCCAGTTTGTCTGCGATTTCTTTATAGAGAAACCCCTTGCTCAGGCAATCGAGCACCTCCTGCTCGCGCTGGGATAGATTTTCGGTGGGCTGCTGGGAAGGCCCAGCCTTCTGAAATGACTGCGTCACCTTGCGGGCTATATGCGTCGTCATTGGCGAGCCTCCTCTATGCACCTCGCGAATGGACTCCAGCAGCTCCGCGCTCTTGGTGCGCTTGAGCAGGTAACCCGTCGCCCCCGCTGCCAGCGCGTTGAAGATGTTATCCGTATCCTCATACACCGTAAGCATGACGGCCTGAATCTGCGGGGCCAATTGCTTCAACTGCCGGACGCATTCAACCCCGTTGAGGCCCGGCAGGTTGATGTCCATGAGCACCACCTCCGGATTGTCTTTCGGCAGACCCGCCAGCGCCGCCTCGGCATTGGCATACTGGCTCACACATTTGAATCCCTCGGCCCGGTTAATCACGCGCGCCAGCGTGCCGCGCAATTGGTCGTTATCCTCTACGATCGCTACGGTAATGGGCATAAGTTTTGATTCATTGCGGGCTTATGGGGCATTGCTTTCCAACGGGACACTCAACCGCACCACGGCGCCGCCTTCCGGCGCGGACGCAATCGAGAAGCTGCCGCCAATATCTTCCATACGTTTGCGCATGTTACGCAGGCCATTGCGCGTTTGCGCCGCCTGGGCGTCCAGGTGCGCCAGGCCGCGCCCGTTATCCCGAATCTCGAGGCTGAAGCGGCCCTCCTGGAGGCGTATGCGGATTTCGGCCGCCGTGGCTTGAGCGTGCCGCACGACGTTAGTGATGGCTTCCTTGGCCGCCAGAAACAGGTTGTGCCGGACTTCGGGAGTAATGGGGATTGGAGGTAATTGCGGCGGGGCTTCCAGGCGATACTTCACCCCCGCCACTGACAGGTAGTCCTGGGCGTATTTGCAGACGTACGTAATCAACCCGTCCAGCGTGTCGTTCGAGGGGTTGACCGTCCAGACAATTTCATCGAGGGCGCGCGTGGTTTCCAAGGCCGTTTGCTCGATCTGCCGGGCGTGCCCTTCGACCTCCCGCGGCTGGTCCTTGTCAATCTCCACCAACTCGCCCAGCAGGGAAATCTGCGTGAGGCTCGCGCCGAGCTGGTCGTGAATGTCGCGCGCGATGCGAGCCCGCTCCTTCTCCAGGGCTTCCTTTTGGCGCAGCACCGCCAACTGGCGCTGCAACCGCTGAGTGGAGGCGTAGTGAACCGCCCCCACAACCAACCCCAGCAGGCCAATCAAGGTCAGGCTGATGAACCACCACTTCTGCCAGAACGGCGGCAAAACAGTTATCGCCAGCGTGGCGCCCGTTTCGTTCCAGACATCATCTTCATTGCCGGCCTTAACCTGGAAAAGATACTGGCCCGGCGGCAGCTTGGGATAGAGCGCCTCCCGGACATTGCCCGGCCTTTCCGTCCAGCCGGTTTCGTATCCCTCCAGTTGGTATTTGAACCGCCCTTTCTCCGGCGCCGCCAGGTTGAGGCTGGCATAACGAATGGTAAGCGTTTCCCTGCCCGGGGGAACCGTCACGGCGGCCGGGGCTGCCGCGCGCAGCGTATCGGCATTCTGCAACCGATTGTCAATCAGCACCGCTTCAATAATTACCGGCGGCGGGTTCGTGTTCAGATTAAGGCGCGCCGGATTCAGCGAGGTCAGCCCCTGAATAGTCGGGAACCACAACGTGCCATCGCGCCCGCGCACCGCGCCCGGCTGGGAGCCTGACGTGCATTCCGTGGCCGGGAGGCCATCCGCTTCGCCGTAAACCCGGCACGAAATAGTCATCCTTTTGCCGCCAGCGAAGGCGTTCAGTTCGTCCTTTTTTAGCCGCAGGAGCCCCGCATTGGAACCAATCCACAAGCTGCCCTGCCCATCCTCCAGCAAATACCCCAGGTTGTTGCTGGCCAGCCCTTCCTTTTTTGAATACCGCGTCCATTTCCCCTCGAAAAACCGCGCCAGGCCGCCGGAGGTGGCCACCCATAACACTCCCTCGGCATCCACCTCCAGCGCCGAAATACTGTTTCCGGGCAGGCCGTTTGTCTTTGTGAACCATGTGAACCGGCCATCATGCAACCGGTTGAGACCGCCGCCCTCGGTCCCGATCCACAGGTCGCCTTCCGGGTCCTCTGCAATCGCCCGCACATCATCAGCAGAAAGCCCCTCGCGAGTCGTATAGAGCTTTAAATCGTCGAACCGCAGCAAGCCGCCCTGGGTGCCCAGCCACAGATGCCCCGCGCGATCCTGAAAAATGGCCGAGACCCGCCCATCCAGGGATTCCGGCAGCCGCAGCGGCGCGAACCGCCCGTATTCCAGTTGAAACAGGTGCGGCCGCAACGCGCCCCAGGTGCCCGCCAACGTCCAGTTCCCACCCAGCGCGCCCCGGTTCAGCCCCATGAACACCGCTTTGACATCCAATAACGTATCCGGGTTTACGTCCAGGCGCGACGAATCCGGAATGAGGCGGAATTGCTGCGTGGCATTTGCGCGGCAGTGATAAATGCGGTTCCCGTTGCAGCCAACCCACACCCCGCCCTGATCGTCTTCACAGACCGATTGCACCACGGCCCCCCGCGAGACTTCCAGCACCTCGAAACGCTTGCGCCGCACGCGATTCAATCCCCCGCCATTCGTCCCCACCCAGAGCGAGCCTTCGCGATCCACCGTCAATGATAAAACGGAATTGTGTGAAAGCCCGTCTTCGCTGGAAATGCGCGTGGCCTTGCCTTCGGCGTCAAACCAATACACCCCATCGCCATAGGTGCCAACCACCAGGTTCCCCTCGCGATCTTCGCACGCCGCCACAATCGGCAGAGTCGTCGCCCAGGGATAAGCGCCCCAATCCTGCTCCACGCGGTTCTCCTGGCATCGTTGGACGCGGCCATTAGCCAGGCGCCAATACCCCCCCCGCTGGCTGGCCAGCAGATAGTTAAGCCGAATGGGTCGGACTTCATCCGTCACCACCGGGATTGGCTTCAGAGCCACCAGGGTGGTATCGGTCCCCAGCCACAATCGGCCCGATTCCTCCGCGATCAACGCCCGGCAGGTGCTTGGCGCGCCGGACCCCGCATGCCAAACCTCTGTTTTCCCGTCCAGATACCGGGCCAGCAGGCCGCTGTCCGTGTAGAGCAGCACCGATCCGCTGGTGTCCTCGCAAATCGCCATTAACCGGCCTGGAGCCTCGGTTTGCCCGAGTTGCACCCGCGTCAGTTGTCCGTCTCGTGCCACCGCAACTTCTCCGTTCTCGGTGCCAATCCACAGTTGCCCTCGCCGATCCTCATACAGGCGTCGGACCTGGCTGCTGCTCAATCCGGGCGTGTTGTTTTCGTCAAAGACCGTAAACTCGAATCCGTCGAACCGGGCCAGGCCCGCCAGTGTGCCAGCCCACAAATACCCGTCCCGCGTCTGCGCCACCGCCAGCACCGCGCTGGAGGGCAATCCCCGGGCGGTGCCAAACACGTCCACGGCAAACCGCGCATTGGCCTCGGCCGCCAACCCCGCGCCGCCCGCACAGAGCAGCCACCCGGCCACGCCCAATCTCCAGCCTCTTCTCATCATATCCGTCTCGCCTCCGCCGCCAGTCAGAGCTCCTAAATCTGCGAATACGGCGCCGGCACCAGAAACCGATGGGATATCTTCGATACCGTGTCCGCGTATTGCGGGTCGTTCTTCATCCGCTCCCAGGCCGGATGCGCGCGAAAAGCGCGCCAATGCTGCTCGTGCGCATCCGTGCTTTCCGCCGACAACAGATAAGTCAGGCTCGGCAGGTTGCCGCCAATGAGCCCCTGGCCATAAAAGATCGGCCCCAACCCCACCTCGCGCATGAGTTGAATCTCACCCCGGTTGAACATCTCAACCTTCTTCCGCGCCTTCACCTCGCTATGGCTTTCATACGTGCGCAGTTCAAACAGACGCGGCTTTCGTGCGCGACAATAGGGCGGCAACTCCACCTTCGGCATCCCGGCAAATGCCTGCAGCAGCCAACTGTCAATCCGCAGGAAGGCCGGCCGGGTCAACGGCGACTGCAAATACTCCGCCCCGGCCGCCAGATACTCCGTATCCGCATCCAGCCCGGCGAGAACCGAGGGGAATGCCGACAAGGCCGAATACGGGATAAGCACCAGCACCGACCGGGGGTCGTTGACCTCGCCGGGCGCGGGAGCGCCAGGCCGTTCTTGTTGCGCGAACACCCCCACCGGTTCGCAGCCCCGGCGGTTCAATGACGGAATAAGGGCCTTGCTGAGATAACCATCCACCAACCCCCGCTCGGCTTCGCTTTTTAAGTGATACTCCCTCAGTTCGTAATACTCCCGGGCGCCGCCGCTACGGGCAGCGGTGCCGCCCTGGTTCTGCGTCGAAGCGCAGCTCAGCCCCGCAAGGGCGGGCACGGCGATCGAGGCTTTGAGGAATTCACGTCGCTTCATAATTGCGCACCAATGTCGAACGGGCAAAGCCGTCCCGGATTATGGTCTGCCCGCATTGAAGCCGGTTCCGGCGCCTGGCACCATAAAATTATTAACACCACCTCAACAAGAGGAGAAAACGACCGCTGGAAAGACGATGCCATGCTTTTGCTCCGGTTATCAGGAAAAGTGGACAAGGCACCCCCCGCCCGCTTAAGCCGGAACGATGCAGTTGGGTAGTTCAACTGCCCGCCCCCGTTCCATCGGAGCCTGGGCGAGCTTGACCGTCCAAGCCGTAGCCCCGGCGAACTCTTTATTCAGCCAATTCAAGAGCATGGCTACGGAACCTCGAACCTTTCAGCGATAAAATCAATGATTTAGGCATAGAGAGGGCCAAAATAGGGGCAAAACCTGCATCATGCCGCCTTTGGCTGACCATAGGCTCGCCTTGATTTCCCCCTGCCTATGAGCCGTGTACAAGGGGTGTACAAGGTATGCTCACCGGATGTACTACCTAAAACCCTATGAACTCCCGGTGAGCATCCCTTGTACACCCCTTGTACACGGCCTGGAAGTAGCGTATTTTCACGATATCTGAATGGTGAAGCTGGGTGCCTGGAAAGGGCGAAACGAAGAGAGGAAACGGTGAGGTAATTATTAAGTCCTGTAAAAACAGCTAGTTATGAGTCCGGAGCGGACAAAAGGTGGTTTTTCAAAGACGGGAGCCTGCCCGAATGGCTTTTACTTCGCGAATGCCTTTCGTCCGTAAAACCAGGGACTTACCCATTCTGTGGGATCGAATTGGAGTTGAAAGCTGAATCGTTTCGGCTCAGCAGCGTTGACGTGCGCAAGGCAAAAACGGCGGCACACTCCCCGATTCTCCGATATCCAGAAGATTATTGCCCTTACAAACGCTACTGATGCCGGCCAGTCCGCCGCAAATCCCGGAGGCAGCCTGGGATGGGATCAAAGTTGTTTAAGGATCATAGCCACGGCGGCGGCGGCTTCTTCCGCGCCGAGGTCAATCCAGGTCAACGAAAGCTGGTTTCGGAACCAGGTCATTTGACGTTTGGCAAACTGCCGTGTGCGGAGTTGGATCAGGGTCTTCGTCTCGGATAGCGAGCGTTCCCCGCGCAGATGCTCGATGATCTGGCGGTAGCCCAGCGCCTGCAGGGCCGTTTGGTTTTCAGCCAACCCGCGCTGGAGGAGTTGTTCGGTTTCGGCCACCCAACCGCGGTTGAACATGGCTTCCACCCGCGCCGCAATGCGCGAATGCAAATCCGCCGCCGGGCGCGTCAGGCCCAGGCACAGTGAGGGAGGAGGGGGAGAAGGCGTTGGGGGGCGCCACTCCGCGCGCTGGGCAGAAAAGGGCTTGCCGGTCAGGCGAATGACCTCAATCGCACGGATAACCCGGCGGGGATTGCACCGGTCAATCTGCTCGTAGGTCATGGGGTCCAGCGCCGCCAGTTCCCGCAATAATTCTGGCAATGGCACGGTTTCCAGTTCCGCGCGCAAGGCCGGATCCGCCGGCGGCGCCTCTCCCAGTCCCTCCAGATACGCCTTGAAATACAACCCCGTTCCGCCGCAAAGAATCGGCACCCGGCCGCGACGCTGAATCTCCGCGACCGCCTGCCGCGCCAACCGGACAAAGCAGGCGGCGTTGAAAGAGTCGTCCAGCCCCACAACATCAATCAGGTGATGGGGCACGCGGCGCTGGTCGGCGGGAGAGGGTTTTGCCGTGCCGATGTCGAGCCCGCGATAAACCTGCATCGAATCAACCGAAACAACCTCTCCCTCCAGCCGTTCTGCCAGCAGGATGGCAAGTTCCGACTTGCCGGCCGCCGTCGGGCCCGCGAGAAGAAGCGGGCGCGGATGCTGTTCGGATTCGGTGGTCATGGGCGCTCGCCGCTCCCGCCTCCTCACTTTGGCCGGGCGCGGGACAGCACGCGCAGCAAAACCAGGCCCCCGACAAGGGTCACCAAACTTGCCAGATGCGCCGGCGTAGCCCAGCCGCCCAGATAATACTGGTGCGCGGGATAATCACCGCGGAACAGGTCCACCAGCGAGCGCAGCAGCGCATAGCCCACCAGATAGACGGCGAAGACCTGGCCGTCGAACTGCTTCCGGCGATACAGCCAGGCCAGCGCCGCATACAAACCCAGGTTCAGCAGCGATTCATAAACCTCCGTCGGATGCACCGGGTAAGTGGGCGCATTCAACGGGTTGCCCGGCGGAAACTGAATGGCCCAGGGCAACGTGCAGGCACGCCCGTAGCAGCAACCGTTCAGCAGACAGCCAATACGCCCGAAGACGTGGCCCAGCGCAATGCTTGGCGCCAGAATGTCCGCCACCTTCCCAAGCGGCAGCTTTTTCAAACGGGTGTAAAGGAGGCCAGCCAGCGACGCGCCTATCAGCCCTCCGTAATAGACCAGGCCGCCGTGCCAAACGGCGAAGATTTCCCCAAACGGCTGACCGGCAAACGACTCGCGCCAATACGAAATGACGTAAAGCCCCCGCGCGCCCACAATCGCCCCCAGAATGAGCCACGGGCCGAGGTCGAGAATCTTTTCGGCGGCGATGCCCGTGCGCAAAGCCCGGCGGCTGGCAGTCCACAAACCCGCCAGAAAACCCAGCGCAACCATCACCCCATACCAATGGATGGCCAACCCGCCCAATTTAAACGCAATGGGATGCATCGCCTCCAGATTAGACGCGAGTCGGCCAACTGGAAAATAAAATTGCGCCCCGGCAACGGCCCGGGCGCAACCTGCGGGGGGGCTTAGTTTCCGTTGGTGGCGACGGCCGCCGGGCGCCGGAGGGGATTTCCGGGTGGCAGGGATGGCAAGGCGGGCGGCAGCGGCGGCGGCAGATTCCGAACCAGATCGCGCCAGACCTGGCGTTCGCCGGGCGACAGTGCCTGCCAGCGTTCCGCGTTCCGGAGAAACTGGTGCCGTTCCTCCAGACTCAGGCCGGCGAATTTCGCGAACGAACGAATGCACGCCGCCCGTTGCTCCGGCGCCAGGCTGGCAAAGGCCCGCAACGTCTTTTCGATTTGCCGCCGTTCCTCGCCGGAAAGCGTCTTGAGCGCTTTCTCCTTTTCCTGGGCCGTCAGCTCAAAGAACTGGTTGAACCGGGTCAGCGTTCGGTGCCGCTGGTCCGGGGACATCGCCGCCCACCGCGCCATGCCCTGCTCAAGCAGGGCACGACGGGCAGGTGAAATATTCGCCAAAATCTTCTGCCGCTGCTCTTCGGTGCGCCCTTCGATATCCGTCAGGTAGCGCAGCGTGGCCTGGTTTTCCAGCAGTTCCTGTTTTACCTCCGGCGCCAGCTTGTCCCATTCGCGCAGCCGATCTTCCACCAGCCCCCGCAACCGCGACGGCACGCCCGCCAGTTGCCCGGGGCGGTTGGTGCCCGGGGCCATCATCAGCGGCAGCAGATGCCAATGCAATTCCGTCACCTGCAGGCGCAGCTCGCGGTCGTCCGGCGGCAGGGACTGATATTCGCGCACTTTCGCCAATATCTGCGCGCGGCTCTCCGGCGACCGGTTGGTCAGCGCCTGGACGCGCTCGGTGGCGCTCATCGCCAGCAACTCGCGAAAGAAGCTAATGGGCGACCGGACAAGGGGCGGCGGCGGCGCCAACTCGGGAGCCAGCACGGCAAGGGCGGGCCGGTGCGCCCGACTGGAATTGGTGGGGGCCGCCTCCGGCACGGCGGCCGCCGACGCCGGCATTGCCCCCCGCCACAACAAGCTGGCGCACAGCGCAGCCGCCACTCCGGTTCCATTACGCCGGCCGCCCTTCATTTCAGCAAGGCAAGCAATTGTTCGTCCGGGGCGGCCGCGGGATACGATGCGCGGATGGCGTCGAAGTCCTGCAAGATATCCGGACTGGGCAGTGAAGGAATGTCCGCCACCGCAATCACGCTTTCCGCCAGCTTCTTGCGCTCGACACTTTGCATCTGGTGGCAGGCGATCAGCCCCACCCCCAGCACGCCCGTCGCTACCGCGGCCCTGGGCAGCCACCCCAACCGCCGCCATAGTCCCCCCCCTGTCCGACGGCGGGCCGCCGCCGCTTCCCGCTCGACCGCCTGCAGCACACGCGCGGTGAAATTGTTCGGCACCGCCGTGTCGGGCAGCCGCTCCAGGGCCGCCGCCAGCCCGGCCTCCGCCTCCCAATCCTCCCGCGCTGCGGGATGGGTCTCCAGCCAGGCCCGCAATTCGACCTCCTCGGCGGCGTTCAATTTTCGCCGCCACATCAGCTCGCGCAGCCGGTGGCAGATCGGGTCGTTCATCATACAGCACTGTTAAGCATAATTAAACCATTCCGGCGCCAAAGTTGCGTTCATCCCGCATCCTTCCATGCGCCGCTTTCCAGGTAAGGCTTGAGCTTCTGCTTAAGCGTCTCCCGCCCGCGGTAAATCAGCGATTTGGTCGCGGAAACCGAGCTCCCAAGCACGCGGGCAATATCCTCGTAGCTGAAGTCCTCTTGGCGGCAGAGAAGGATGGCCAGGCGTTGTTTCTCCGGCAGTTCAGCCAGCGCCTGTTGAATCTTTGCCTCCAGTTCCCCGTGCAACAGGCGATCCGGCGGCGAAACTACTGCCTTATCTTCGAACTGCGGCGCTGGCGGCTCCCCCGGCTCCGAAGACCGCGCCTCAAGCGAGTCAGTCGGGTGCCGGGAGCGGCGGCGGATTTCGTTCAGGCACAGATTCCGCGCGATGGTAAACAGCCAGGTCGAGAACTTGGAGGAAACCTTGTAGCGGTGCGCCGATTTGAACACCTGGACGAATACCATCTGGCTGAGATCCTCGGCTTCCGTGGCATCCCGGAGCATCCGATTGGCCAGGTTCATCACCGCTTGCTTATATTTGTCCACCAAATCGGCAAAGGCCTGCATGTCACCCTGCTTCACGCGCAGCATCAGGGCGGCATCAGGATCCCTCTCAGCAGACATATTCGCCAGCCTAACAAACCCCGCCGCGCTTACAAGGTTTCCCGCATGCGCGCCTTCGCCGGGGGTCGCGCCTCACAAAGCAAGGTTGCGCGCCGCGGTTCCGGGCGCCGCTAACGCAGGAAGCGAAACAAATCCCGGCCTCGGGACGCCTGCCGCGGTTCGCCAAGCCAGCCTGTCCGCGCCGGAAACACCGCTGCCGCGTCACCGCTTTTTTTCGGACATTTTGGCGGCAAACCAGGATCCGCAAATACGGGGGCACGCCGGCTTCCCGGCTGCCTGATTTCAGGTGCTTGCTCTGCGGCGCGTTTGGTTCCACAGTGCTCTTTGAATGCAGGAACTGTTGCAGAAAATCGTCGCCAGTGCCGCCGCGCGCCTGGCGTCCGCACCGGGTCAATCACCCGCCGAGGAGGTGGCCCGCTGCAAGGCCTTTCTCAAGGTGGAAACGCACCGGCTGAAGCTGCGGCACCGGGCCGGCGCCGGCGGCCTCGAAATCTGTCGCGTTCGCGCGGCCATTCTTGACGCACTGCTGCGCCACCTGTGGGACACCGCCCTGGCGGCCCGGCCCAAGCTGGCCCGGGAAAAAGTCCCGCCGCTGGCGTTGGTCGCCCTTGGCGGCTACGGCCGGGCCGAGCTAAACCCGCACAGCGATATTGACTTCATGTTCCTCCACACCCGGCAGCTCGCGGAGGGCAACCGCCCGCCGCCGCACCTGTCCCGCCTCATAGACGGGGTGCTGTATCCGCTGTGGGACATCGGCCTCAAGATCGGGCATTCCGTCCGCAGCCTCGAAGACTGCGTGGCCGTCGCCAACACTGACATGCACTCCAAGACCGCGCTCATCGAGGCCCGGCTCGTAGCGGGCGACGAAGCGCTGTTCAAACGGTTCCAGAAAACCCTGATCAGCCGGTGCGTCGCCGGCCACGAATCCGAGTACCTGGCCCAGCGGGTGGCCGACCAGGCCGCCCGCCGCGCCAGATTTGGCAACTCCGCCTCCATGCAGGAGCCCAACCTCAAAAGCGGCTGCGGCGGCCTGCGCGACTACCAGAACCTGCTGTGGATGGCTTTCTTCAAATACCGCACCCGGTCGCTGAAGGATCTGCAAGCGCATGATTTGATCAGCGCGGCCGAACGCAAGCAGTTGGAGGCCGCCTACGATTTCCTGCTGCGCGTCCGCACCGAGATGCACTACCACGCCAACCGCGCGCTGGATGTGCTGGGGAAAAACCTGCAACCCGCCGTGGCCTACCACCTTGGCTACCGCGAACGCTCGCCCAGCAAGCGCATCGAGGAGTTCATGCGCGAGGTGTATATCCACGCCCGCGGCATTCTGCTCATCACGCGCACCCTGGAGCAGCGCCTGGCCCTCCTGCCCCCGCCGCCGCGACGCCCGGGTTTCCTGCCCGTTGGCCGGCTCGCGAGCCTGCTCCCGGCCGGACGCAAACCCGCCCCCAAACCTGTGGACGGCTTCCAGTTTCTTGACGGGGAAATCCATCCCACCTCCTCCCGGGTCTTCCGCGACCACCCGCGCCGGCTCCTGCGCGTGTTTCTTTACGCGCAGCAGCGCGGGCTGCGCCTCCATCCCGACCTGGCGCAGCTCATTCGCAACCAGCTCAGCCTGGTGGACCGCGCTTTTCTGGCCGACCAGCACGCGCGTGAAACCTTCCTCGCCATTCTCGGCCAGCGCGGCAGCGTCGCCCCGATTTTGCGCGCCATGCATGAAGTGGACCTGCTCGGCAAATACCTGCCGGAGTTCGGCAAGCTCACCTGCCTGGTTCAGCACGAGTTTTATCACCAATACACGGCGGACGAGCATACGCTCATGTGCCTCGAACAGTTGGATCGCGTCTGGGAAGCCTCGGCGCCGCCGCACGCGGCCTATGCCCCCATTTTCCAGAAGCTGGAGCGCCCCTACCTGCTCTACCTGGCGCTGCTCCTGCACGATGTCGGCAAAGCCGATGCCCACGGCAACCACGCGGCGGCAAGCTGCGCGCTGGCCGCGCGCGCCGCCCGGCGCCTGCAGCTTGACGACGAGGCCGCCCAGACGCTGCTTCTCGTGATCGAACATCACCTGCTGATGGCCAGCGTTTCCCAGCGGCGCGACCTGGATGACCCGGCGGTAATCCGCCAGTTTGCCGACAAGGTGCAGAACCCGGAAAACCTGGCCCTGCTGACGCTCCACACCTTTGTGGATGCGCAGGCCACCAGCGACAAGCTCTGGAACGGCTTCAAGGACCTGCTCCTCAACTCGCTGCACCACAAGGCCCTGCAGTTCCTGACCGGCGGCGATGATTACCTCCGCGCTGAAAAGAAACGCCGCGCGAATCTCCTGCTCGAGGTGCGCCGCCGCGCCCCCGCCCGCCTGAGCGAGGAGGAGTTGCAAGCCCATTTTGCCTCGCTGCCCGAGCGGTATTTCCAGATTCACTCCCCCCGGCAGGTCGTGGCCGACCTGGAACTCGCGCACCGTTTCCTGCGCCTCCAGGTCTCCGAGGAGGATCACGCCCTGGCCCCCGTCGTCCACTGGCACAACGAGCCGGACCGCGGCTATAACGTCGTCAAGGTCTGCACCTGGGACCGGGCCGGGCTGTTCTGCAAAATCGCCGGCTCGCTCAGCGCCGCCGGCCTCAACATCCTCAGCGCCCAGATCTTCACCCGCGCCGACGATATCGTGCTGGACACCTTCTACGTCGCCGATGCCGTCACCGGCAACCTGGCCGACCTCGACCAGCGCGACCGCTTTGCGAGCGTCCTCCACCGGGCGCTGACCGGCGAGGAGGTTGACTTCCGCGCCCTGATTGGACGGCAACAAATTACCCGCCCGCTCTACCAGGCTTACCTCGGGGAGCGCATGGCCACACAAATCCACCTGGATAATGAGGCCTCGGAAAACCGCACCCTCATTGAAATCGAAACGGAAGATCGCATCGGCCTGCTCTACACCATTTCCCAGGCCCTGACCGAGCTGCGCCTGGACATCTCCGCCGCCAAGATTTGCACCGAACGCGGCGCCGCCCTCGACAGCTTCTACGTCCGCGAGCTATCCGGCGGCAAGGTCCTGGCCCCTGAACGCCACCGCGCCATCGAGCACCATCTCCGCCACGCCATTCAAGCCCTGGACCTTTAATCAATACTGCGCGTCCGCCTTTTCCAGGACCCCGAGTATCCGGTTGAACGCATCATGCAACTCCGCGTAGCTGTGCAAGTCCACGGTATAGCGGCCATCCCGGTTCGAGCGGGAAACCGCGCTGCCGTCCGCATGGAGGACGTCGGCAAAGCGAAGCCGGTGGTGGGTGCGGGGCTTGACGTTGAACATCTCCAGGCTGGGCGGGCAGAGGAAAAGCGAATCCATCGCCAAGGCCCGGATCCATCGCCCCTCGCGGTTCCGCCCCAGGTTATCCAGGCGCAGGTTGGGAGGCGCATTGGTGCGGGCGGGGCCGCTGAACATTTGCGTATTGCCCCCGTGGCGGTAGTAATAGCTGCCCTGGGCCTGGTAGCGCCCCACCCTGGCCAGTTCCGCCTCCGCATCCACCGGTTGATCGGTGCCCGGACAGAAAAGCACCTTGGGCTGCGCGGCCAGGTGATTATCCAGGAGCAGGCCCAACCCCACCGGGGCGCCGGATTGCAGAGACAACAGGCTCGTCGGCGCCCCGGTCGTGGGATACAAGTCCGACGGATTAGTGAACGGCGGTGCCGGAGGGCCATACGGAATCCGCCCGTCGTTGTCATGCGCGTAGCTGGCGACCGCGATTCCCACCTGGCGCAGGTTCGACAGGCAGGCAGCCTTCCGGCTCGCCTGTTGCGCCGTGGTCAGCGCCGGCAGCAAGAGCGCCGCCAGCAGGGCGATGATCGCCATCACCACCAACAGTTCGATCAGGGTGAACCCGCCCGGCCCTGCCGGAGAAGCGCGCATCAAACCGTCCCGCCTACGGCAACTGCCGCGCCCGGTAAAAGCGACCGGGGAAATGGGCGGCCGGCTCGGAAAAAGAAACGCTGCCGGTGTGATTGGTCACGAGGCCAAGACTCGCCCAGAGGGATAATGCCTGCGCGGGATTGGTGGTGGCCAGGATTTCAAACACCCGCCCCGGCTCGCTCAGCAGCGTGAAAGAGACCTGGCCATTGCTCACCGCAGTCCCGGTCAGCATCGGCGCCTGCGTCGCGGCCAGGCGCACGTTATCCACGTCCCAAACGCCGCCCGCCATGCTCAGTTCCCCGGTGGCCAGGATGGCAATGCCTATATGCCGCCCCGCCCAGGCATCGCCGGCCGCCACCGTCGGCACGTTGACCTGGAAATCCACGAGGTTTGTCACGGCGTCAAACACCCCCGGAGCGTTGGTGATGCTGGTGGCGGCCACAGTCACTTGATTACTCGCCGCATCCCGATAGTAGAGGCTTAACTCCAAAGTAGCCCCGTTTGTCGGCGGTTGATAGTAGCTGATGGTGACGCCGGCCGTGAGCCGATAGGACTGGCCCACCTCGAAGCGGGCGTCAAACGCATGGCTGGGGGCGTTGGTGGAGCTGCCAATCGAATCGTAATCCTGAAACACCCCCACGCCCGGATTGGCAAACAGATACAACGCCTGGCTCCCGTCGCAGTTTTCCAGGCGGGAGGGGTCCCCCGGCGGCGTGTTCGCAAATATGCCTATGAGCTGATCCCACGGCCCATACGCCGTCTCGTCCCACCAGAATACTTTGGGAGTCTTCTGCCACGCATCAATCCGCAACTCGACATAAGGCGCGACGTACGGAGGCGGTGCAAGCGGCGCTTCAAAGGATCCATTGGGAACAAAAACCGGGCCCCCATAGAGCGCGCCCATCCCCGCCCCTCCCAAAACGGTTGCGCTGAGCAAAACTTGGAGGGCGCGGAAAAAGCCGCCGCGCCTGCAAAGGCTGGGCATGCTGCCTCCGGGACAGGCACTGGCCGTGGCCTGGCGCCGGCTCCGCAAAGCTCCCCATCGCCCGTTGTGCAGGAAATGCCCGGCCCGCGGCCAATTCAACTCTCCTGATGCCTTTTCCGCCATTATAATACCTATGCCACTCATACCAGGATCATATCCTAAGTGCCGCTTGAGGCAAGCGATGAGCATCCCTCGCCAATCCCGCGCCCGCGGCACCGTGCCGAAGCAAACTTCCGTCATCGGACGGCGATCTGTTGGGAAAAGCATCATCATCGCGCCCCCCGGAACGCTCCCCGCGCCCGCGGGGAGAACGGGGGCCAGCAACCATGCCGTGGGAATCAGATTGCGATAATGCGGTCTAATTTCTCCGAGATCTGGCGCAGGCGCGCAACCGGGTCCACGTCCGGCGGCACCCAGGCGGGCTCGAGCGTGGCCCAACCCGTGTAGCCAATCTCGTCCACGGCTTTCATGACCGCCGGCCAGTCATTGTCGCCCTCCAGGTACTCCACCGCGAAGCCTTTCCAGAGGCCCTCCCCGTCGCGCTTCTTGCGGCTGAACTCCTTGACGTGCAGCGTCTGGATGCGCGGCCCCAGGATGCGGATCCAATGCTCCGGCCAGCCGAAGTTGAGAATGTTTCCCACGTCGAACTGCCAGCGCACCGCCGGGCTGCGAAACTCGTCCACAAAGCGCGCGGCTTCCATCGGGCTCAACAGGAAGTAATTCCAGACATTCTCGAACGCCAACCGCACCCCCAATTCCTCGGCCAGCGGCACCACTTTCCGGACCGATTCCTGCACGCGCTGATACGTCTCGGCGTAGGAAATCTGCCCAGTCACCGCGCCCGGCACCACCAGGACCGAGGCCGCGCCATAGCGTTTGGCTTCGCGCACCGCCTGCTCGAGGCTCTTGACCGCTTCCGCGCGCTTCGCCGCGTCGGGATGCGAAAGATCGCGCGTCGGCCCGCCGCAACTGACGCTGCAAACGGCCACCCCGGTTTCGTCGCGCGCGCGCAAGATTTCCTCCTGGTTGAGGTGGCTGGGCGGCTCAACCCCATCGAACCCGGCGGCCTTGGCGGCCTGGAATTTCTCGAGGACTGTGCCCCCCGGCACGGAGGTGTACCAGATTCCCTTTTTCAGATTGCGTTTCATAAGCAGTTCAGGCGGCCAATATCTTGTCCAGGCGCACGACGAGGTCTTTCAAGCCTTCCGGGCTGTCCCCGCCGCCCTGCTCGGTGATGGCCCAGCCGCGGTAGCCGATCTCGTCCACCGCCTTCATGACCGCGGGCCAATTATTGTCGCCCTCCAGCAGCTTGACCTCAAACCCCTTCCACAAGCCCTCGTTATCCCGCCTCTTGCGGCTGAATTCCTTGATATGAATCACCTTGATGCGCGGCCCCAGGATGCGAATCCACTGCTCCGGCCAGCCGTAGTTGAGGATATTCCCGACATCAAACTGCCAGCCCACCGCCGGGCTGTTGAACTCGTCCACATAACGGGCGGCCTCCAGCGGGCTGAGCAGGAAATGGTTCCAGACGTTCTCGATGGCAATACTGACGCCCAGCTCCTGCGCCAGCGGAAGGGCTTTGCGGATTTCCGCCTGCGAACGTTCATACGCCTCGTTGTAAGCCACTTCCTTGCTGACCACGCCCGGCACCAGCAACACCGACGAAGCGCCATAGCGCTTGGCATCGCGCAGGGTTTGCTTGAGGGCTTCCACCCCCTCGGCGCGAACTTTAGGGTCGGGATGCGTAAGCGGTTTGCCCCAGTGATCCCGCCCGCAAACGCTCGGGATGAGCAGGCCGGTCGCATCGCGCGCGCGCAGCACTTCGTCGGCATCCATGTGGCTCATCATCTCGACGCCGTCAAAACCGGCTTCCTTGATGGCCTTCATTTTTTCCAGCACCGTGCCCTTCACACCAACCGTGGCCCACATGATGCCCCGCTTGAGCGGGCGTTTCACGGCGGCGGCGGCAGACGGGTTTCCGGCTTCCGCCAGGACGTGCGGGGCGAGCGCGGCCAGGGCCAGGGCGCCGGCGCCGGTTTTGAGGAATTCACGACGTTGCATAATCTTCAATAAACAATCGCACGGGGGGTTATATGAATTTGGTGACGCCGGGCATGGCCATCGGCGGGAAGTCCAGCTTCATCTTCCAATCGAGCTGGGCGGGGACCAGGTTCTCCTGCGAATTCAAGGCCTGCTCCCAGGTGATTTCCTGGCCGGTGTAAGCCGCCATGCGGCCCATGATGCCCATCAGCGTGCTGTGCGTCATCCATTCGCCGTCGTTGATCGGCTTGCCGCTGCGGATGCTCGCGAACAGTTCATTGTGCTCGTTTTGATACATGTCGCTCTTGGGCCCCTTGTAGCGCCATTCCTCCCGGCCCTTCAGGTGCGGCGCCGCCCAGCCTTGAATCTTGCCGAAACCCGCGGCGCCCATCAGGTAATCCGAATTCTCGGTGTACGTATTGCCCACTTGCCGCTGGCCCACAAACGCCCGCGCTTCCTCGGGATATTCATACACCACAAACATGTGGTCAAAGATGTTGCCCTGGTGGTTGGGCGTCTGCCGCCCGCCCACAGCCACCGCTTTGAGCGGCGGGCGATCCTTGAACGCCCAGGCCACCTTGTCCACGCTATGGCAGGCCTGCTCGACATAGCCGTCGCCCGACAGCCAGGTGAAGTTGTACCAGTTGCGCAGTTGCCATTCCAGGTCGCCCATGTCCGCGGGGCGCTCGCTCGGCGCGGGCATGGGTTTGACCGGGCCCGCATAGTAAGTGGCATAGACCGCCCGCAAATCCCCAATGGCCCCCTCGTGAATCCGCTGGTAAAACTCCCGCCGCGCCAGCTCATAACGCCAGCAGAACCCGGCGACCAGCGAGAGTTTTTTGGCCTTGGCCACCTCCACCGATTCCAGCACGGAACGCACGCCCGGCGCGTCGGTTGCCATCGGCTTCTCGCAGAAAATATGTTTGCCCGCCGCCACCGCCGCCTTGAGGTGGGCGGGGCGGAACCCGGGCGGGGCGGCCAGCAACACCACATCCACCCCGCTGTCAATGACTTGCTGATAGGCGTTCAATCCCGAAAAACACTTTTCCGGGGTCACCTTCACCTTGTCCGGATGCTGCTTCTGAAGCCCTTGCAAACTCCGTTGCACCTGGTCCTCGAAGGCATCGCCCAGCGCCGTCAGGACAACATTCGGGTCGGCATTGAGCGCCTGGCTGGCCGCGCCCGAACCGCGGCCGCCGCAACCAATCAGCCCCACCCGCAGCACGTCTTTCTTTTCCTGCCCATAAAGGTCTTTGGGCAGAAACGCCGGCACCGCCAGCGCGCCGCCCACCAACGCCGAAGTTTTCAGAAAGTCCCGCCGCGAAGCCAAATTATTGGACGCTGTAGTCATCATAGAATCAGTGGCTGATCATTAAGCCCGAGACCCGGGCCAAAGTAAACCCCAAAGAAGGAAGCGCCGGATGCGCGCATTTCCCTTTTCCCGTCCCGCCAGAAAACCGCGAAGCCGCTCCTCCGCCGAAAGCATCGCTCTCCGTAAAGAATCCCGCGAAAACGCCCCTCTCCGCCGAAACGCCCCTTCGTTGGCACGCGCCCGTTTCCACCGCCCGGGCCTCCCCCAAACGAGTGCCCGGCAGCCGCGCGGCCGGATCGTCTCCGCCCGGTTGTTGCACCGCGCAGCCTCAAACTAAACCGTGACCCTGCACACGCTTGCTTTTGGAGCCGGACTCGCTCATGCTTTGCTCATGCGCCACAATCGAATCAGCATCCGCACTTCCCTGCTCACTATTTTCTCCTTCACTTTGACGCTCGCCGGCCCGGTGGGATTCCCGGCCAGCGCGCAAACGAATGGCGTTCTGAATGACCTGCGCGGCGGGTATTGGCTGGCGCAGACGCAAGACCTCGGGGTCTGGTGGTGCGAGGGCGGATGGAAAGTGGGGCGGGACCGGGAAATGCCGGGCCAGCCCCGCGGCCAGGCCGGCCCGGTGCGCGTCTGCGCGGCGCGGGGCGAATATGAGCCGGTGCAGGTGGTTTTGCGCCCCGAATGCGACGGCACGCTGCTGGAGGCGGAGGTCAGCCCGCTGCGCCAGCGCTGGCGGACGGCGGCGCCCATCACGGTGCGCGTGGACGAAGTGGCTTACGTGGAGGTAAAGCACCCGACGGACAAAACCTGCCAGCCGGGCTGGTATCCCGACCCGTTGCCGCCGCTGCGGCTGCCGCTGGCACTGCGCGCGGGTCAGAATCAGCCTTTGTGGATAACCTTCCACGTGGCGCGCGAAGCCCGGGCCGGCGATTATCGCGGTGAGTTAAAACTGCGGACCACCCGGGGCACGGTTCGGGTGCCGCTGCAGGTGCACGTTTATGATTTCACGCTGCCGCAAGAAACGCACCTGAAGAGCGCACTGGGTCTGGGCACGCATGGCATCAATCAGTACCACCACCTCCAGCAGCCGGAAGACCGGAAGGCGGTCTTCGAAAAATACCTGGGCAACTTCGCCGAACACCGCATCAGCCCCTATTCCTTCTACGATTACGCGCCCATTGACATTCGTTTTGTCGGAGAGGGAACCAACCGGCAGGCGCGGGTGGACTTCACGCAATTCGACCCGGCGGCGGAACGCTGGCTGGACCAGGCGCATTTCAGCACGTTCCAACTGCGCCTGCGCGGGATGGGCGGCGGCACGTTCCACAGCCGGCACCTGGGCGAACTGGAGGGTTTCAAGGAAGGCACGCCGGAGTTTGCGCGCTTGTTCCAGGATTACCTCAGCCAAATCGAGGCGCACCTGCGGGCGCGGGGCTGGCTGTCCAAGGCCTTCACCTACTGGTTCGATGAACCGGAACCCAAGGATTACGAGTTTGTGGTGGACGGAATGAAGCGCATTCATGCGGCGGCGCCGGGAATCCGGCGCATGCTGACGGAAGAACCCCACCCGCAATTGTTCGGGCATGTGGACATCTGGTGCGGACTGACGCCGCAATGGACTCCCGAACTGGTGCGCCAGCGGCGGCAGGCCGGCGAGGAGGTGTGGTGGTATATCTGCTGCGGCCCGCACGCGCCCTACCTCACCGAGTTTATTGACCACCCCGGCACGGAACTGCGGCTGTGGCCCTGGCAATCGTGGCAGTACGGCGTGGAGGGCATCCTGATCTGGGCAACCACTTACTGGACCAGCGCCACGGCCTTCCCGCCGCCCAAACTGCAGAACCCCTGGGCCGATCCCATGAGCTACACCACAGGCTACGGCCTGACACCCGGCACCATCAACTACTGGGGCAACGGCGATGGACGGTTCTTGTACCCGCCGCGGCGGGATCCGGTCGAAAACCAAACCCCGTGCCTGGACGGCCCGATCAATTCGCTGCGCTGGGAAAACCTGCGCGACGGAATGGAAGACTACGAATACCTGTGGTTGCTGCAACAGGCCGCGCAGCGGGAACTGGCCTGGCGCGGCGAAACCGAATTGTACCAACAGGCGCGCGAGGCGCTGAAAGTGCCGGCTGAGATTTCCCAGGACCTGACGCATTTCACCACCGACCCCCGCCTGATGCTGGCGCACCGCGACCTCGTGGCGCGGCTGATCGAACGGCTGCAGCGGCAGCGAAGGTAGGCGCGCGTTCCCCCGCGCCTCCCCGCCAAGCCGGGCGGCGCGGGCTTGCTCCTGGCCCCGACGACGGCCACCCCACCCGCCTCCCGCCGCTCCAAATCGGCCCGGCGAACCCCAGCGCAAAAGCCCAAAGGCAGCCCAGGCTGACCGGCCAGACACCCCGCTGGCCCTATGACCGCGCATGGCGAACTCTGGCGACATTCGCCATTTCGGCTACGTTAACGTTGGCGCGGTCCTTACTTCCTCCCCGCATTATTGAACCCGCAACCGCCCCCTTCCACCCTCTCGTTCCCGCCTGACTGTCCATTTATTGGACACTCCCGGTGCCTTTGCTATCTGCGCCATTTTCTATCACTTATAGCTACCAACTGGCCATGTACAAGGGGTGTACAAGGGATGCCCACCGGGTGTACAAGCTAAAATCCTATGAGCACCCGATGAGCATCCCTTGTACACCCCTTGTACACGGCGCTTTGGCAGGGGTGCGGGATGGGGATTGGGAGCATTAGTTTCGTGCAATTTCCGGTGTAAATACGGAAAGAATTGAGCTTGCCTTTAGGATGCGAAGGGGTAGCATGGCAACGTGTTGAGGCGAGGGTGCGGTTCGCATTGGCGATGAAAGCCGCACTTTGGCCGAAACAAGATTATGTGGCTAAAGCTACACGTAGTGCGCTGCCAGGCAGCCGAAAACCCGGAACCGGGCTGCTGCTTTCCTGTCGCCTGCCGCGGCGGAAATGAGGGTGGCCTGAAGCCATGAGCACGACGCCTCCTGCCCGGAAACCGGCTATGACGCGCCTGGCTATGGTGGGGGTGGCCTTTGTCGCCCTGCTTATCTTCTATGCCTGGATGACTGCCAACCGCCCCGCTCCCACGCCAGACGCCCTTCCGCAGGAACCCGGCGAGGAAGCGGGAGGGCGGCAGGTGGTTCGCCGGGGCGGGCCGCCGACGAAGAACCAGCGACCCGCCGAAGACGCGGCGGCGGGGCAACTCAGTGTTCAACGGGTCCTGAAATATGGCCGGGGCGAGGGGGAGCTGGGCATGGTACTGGGACGGGGACTGGCGCCGACGGGGCCGGAATCGTTTGCGGTGGCCCGGGATGGGAGCATTCTGGTGGCGGATGTGGTCAACCAGCGGGTCGTGGTCTATTCCCGCGATGGAACCTTTCTGCGCAACATCGAGCTCCCGGGCATCGCCCTGGGGGACATCATTCCGGATCGGGAAGGCCGGGTGTTTATTTATGACCAGGTGCGCCGCGCGCTTCATCAGTATGACACTGACGGCACCCTGCACGACGCGTTCGAGTTGAACCCGAAAGACATCCACATCCGCGGATACTTTCACGCAGCCGGCAACGCGGTTTTCTTTGCCGATGCCGCCGCGCAGGATGTCCTCGTGGCGGTCGTGCGGGATGGCCGGCTGGCGCCTCCCGACCCGTCCACCGAGCGCCGGGCGCCCGGCATCCACTCGGAGAGTGATCGCGTCTATGCGTTGTCGCTGGAAAAAGGGCAGGCCGCGCGCGTGCAGATTTGGGATGCGCCCGAGGCCCGGGGCGAGGGCAAAGCGCTCGACATCCCCTGGCCGGGGATTGTGTCCGCCCGATTTGTGGGCGAAGACGACGCACGCCGATTTTATATCCAGACGGAACGGCTGGAGGACGACCGGGTGGTTCTGGAGGTGCTGGCCTTCAGCGCCACGGGGGAACGGTTGGCGGTCATTCAGATGCCGGAGAACGATTACGCCATCTGGACGGCCAAGCTGGTGGATGTGCGGGGAGACGGGGCGCTGGTGGCGCTCCTGCCGCAGCAAGATCAAGCCAAGTTGAACCTTTTTACGTATTAACGAAGATACCCATGATGACTCTGCCCATGAAATCGCACCGGGAACCTTTTATGAAAGCATCTGAACCGCGGCGCCGGCCGGCGCAAACAACTTTAGCCAACCCGCTTGCGGCGCGAGCGCGGACGTACGGCGGCAGGAGGGTTGCCTGCGCGCTCATCGGGCTGGCGCTGCTGCTGCGGCCGGGCGTAGCGGCGGCGTGGACGGGCGATCCATGGGGTCCGCTGAGCCGCGCGGCCATCCAGGCCACCGCGGACCTGATGATTGACTCGACCTGGACTCCCAAAAACACCATCACCAACTGGGAGTATGGCAGCACCTACCATACCTTTACCAAGGGGGTCACTTACACCGGCGTCGCCTACAGCCAGCACAATCCGCAGGAAAACTGGACGGAATTTTACAACTACGTCACCTCCACCAGCGG
This sequence comes from Verrucomicrobiota bacterium, assembly GCA_012517205.1. Taxonomy (GTDB): domain Bacteria; phylum Verrucomicrobiota; class Verrucomicrobiia; order Limisphaerales; family UBA8199; genus UBA8199. Next base: position 471 of record JAAYVL010000074.1, on the reverse strand, counting down.
CGGCACCACCTATTATGGCAACGATTGCTCGGGCTTCGCCAGCATCTGCTGGCGGTTGCCGGCGCGCAAGACCACCTATCTCTTCGAGAGCCAGCTCGGCACTTACTGGATCAGCCTGGGGGAGAAGGGGTCCGCCACCACGGCGCCCCTGTTGCTGAGCGACGCGCTGAATTCCGAGTCCGACCACATCGTGCTGTTTCTGCGGCGTGACCCCGCCGGGGTCGCCACCATGGAGCAGACGCCCTACCATGCCCAGCGCAAGGTGCGTTCCTACAGCGCGCTGAGCTCTTACCGGCCGATCCGCCGGCTCGCCATCACGGATGCGCCGGCGCTGACGCAGGCGGGTTTAAGCCGGGTGGTGGACGAGGGGGAAGCGGTGAGTTTGAGCGTCAGCGCCAGCGGGACCGAGCCGCTGAGCTACCGCTGGCGGTTTAACGGGGCGCCGCTGGCGGGGGCGACCACGAGTCAGTT
>JAAYVL010000159.1 GCA_012517205.1 Verrucomicrobiota bacterium | reverse complement strand
CGTTCTTGCCTGCAGGGCATGGGCCGGCCTGTTGACTATGGTGCTGTTGGCGGGGGCTGAAGCCGAAGCGGCAGCCAAGCCCGCCGGCGCCAAGTCGGCGCTGACTTCGCGGACCGCGTTCGACCTGGGAGTCGAGGCTTATGTGTTCGGCTACCCGCTGGTGGCCTTGGATTTGACCCGGCGGCTGATGTGCAACGTGCAGGAACCCGCGGGCCTGCGTGCCCCGATGGGGCAGTTTGCGCGCGTTCGGGCTTTCCCGCCCGCCTCGAATCGCGACGTGACCTTTCCCAATGCCGACACCTTGTATGCGGGCGTTTGGCTGGACGTTGCCCGCGAACCCTGGGTGCTGGAACTTCCGCTGGCGAAGGAGCGCTACACCCAGTTTGCCATGCTCGATGGGTGGAATACGGTGTTTGGAGTCTGCGGCGCGCGGACAACCGGCGACGGGGGGCAGAAATATCTCCTTACCGGCCCCGAGTGGAAGGGCAAGTTGCCAGCTGGGATGAAGGCATACCGCTCGCCCACCAGCATCGTCTGGGTGCTGGGGCGCATTCACTGCACGGGCACGCCGGAGGACTACCGGACGGTGTATGCGCTGCAAGACCAATGCCGGGCCGTCCCGCTCAGTTCGCATGGCCAGCCTTATACCCCGCCCCTGGGCCAGATTGATCCCCGCCTCGACGTGCTGAAGACCGTGAACGAACAAATCAGCCTCCTGAGCGTCGGCGCCTACTTTAACCAGCTTGCCTTGCTGATGAAGGAAAATCCGCCCACCCGCGGCGATGTTCCCATGATTAAGAAGATGGCGCGCCTGGGCATCGTGCCTGGGCAAGCGTTCGATCTCGGCAGCCTCGGCCCGGATGTGGCCCAGGCTCTCCAACACGTCCCCCAGTCGGCCCTGGCCCAGATCATGGGCTGGTTTAAGGAAGGAGCCCGGAGCGGCGATTGGGTCAGTCAGGACGGTTGGACGTGGACGCTGAAGACCGGCGCCTATGGCACTGACTACACTCAGCGGGCGCTGGTGGCGGCAACCGGCCTTGGCGCCAACGGCCCCGAGGATATGGTTCAGGCGGCCTCGACCGTGGATGGCGCCGGCCAGCCTTACAGCGGGAATTTCCGCTACACAATGCACTTTGCCCCGGGGCAGGCCCCGAGCGCCAATGGCTTTTGGTCGCTGACGCTGTATGACAGCGAGGGCTTCCTGGTCAGCAATCCGCTCGGCCGCCATACCCTCAGTTCGCGCGATTCATTCAGCTTTAATCCCGACAACTCGCTGGATTTCTACATCCAAAAACATCCTCCCGGCGCGGACCGGGAAGCCAACTGGTTGCCGGCTCCGGAAGGCCGGTTCATGCTCATGCTGCGGTTCTATTGGCCGAAGGAGTCGCTGCTCAAGCGCGCCTGGAAAATCCCGCCAGTCAAGCGGGCGGATTAGCCCGAAAACTTCACTAAAAAAAGTCGCAACGGAGGTCTCGCCCCAATATCTATTGGGTAATGATCAACGAGAACCACACCGCTGCGACTGGGACAGTTTGTAACTCTGAAGTCTTCACTTTTCCAGCCGTAAAAAAGTGTGCCGTCCAGGCCAGTTTCACCGGCGGGGAGGTGAGCAGCGATGGCGGCATCGCACTCTTGCGCCAGACCGACCGGCGGATTGGCCTGACGCGTGCGCTGGCCCAAGTGCTGCCCGATCCACGTGATCCCGGCCGGATCAAGCATCCGCTGCTTTCGCTGATTCGCCAGCGCCTCTACGGATTGGCCGCCGGTTACGAAGACCTCAATGATCACGACACCTTGCGCCACGATCTGGCTTGGCAAACCGCCGTGGAACGTGACCACGCATTGGCCTCCAGTCCCACGTTGTGCCGGCTGGAAAACCGGGCGAACCGGCAGGTCGCCTGGGCGGTGCATGCGGGGTTGATCAACCAGTTTATCGCTTCGTTTCCTCAAACGCCCGCCGAGTTGATTCTGGATTTCGACACGACCGACGACCGGGTGCATGGCCGGCAGGCTGGCGCGTTCTTTCACGGTTACTACGGGGATTATTGTTTCCTGCCGCTTTAGGTGTTTTGCGGGGAGCAATTGCTGGTGTCGTATTTGCGCCCGGGCAACGTGGGCGCGGCCCATCACGCCTGGGCGGTGTTGAAGCTGTTGGTTCAACGCCTCCGCCAAGTCTGGCCGCGGGTGAAGATCATTGTTCGGGGGGAATGCGGGGTTCTGCCGCTGGCGTAGGTTGCGGTGGTGCGAACAAAACAAGGTTCATTACCTCATCGGGCTGGTCAAAAACGCGCGGCTGCAGGCACTGGCCCAACCGCTCATCGAGCAAGCGGAACAGGCGTTCCTGCAAACGCAGGAGAAGCAACGACACTTGGGCGAAGTCAATTATGCCGCGACACCTGGGACAAGGAGCGGCGGGTGTTGGTCAAGGCCGAGCACACTGCCCGGGGGAGCTATCCGCGTTTTGTGGTGACCAATCTTGAAGGGGCAGCGCAGACCCTCTATGACGAGGGGTATTGCGCACGGGGTGAGATGGAAAACCGGATCAAAGAACCGCCATTGGGATTGTTTGCCGACCGGACCCGTTGCGGCGGCTGGTGGGCCAATCAGTTCCGGCTGCTCTTGAGCCGTTGCGGCTACGTGCTGCTGGAGCGGTTGCGGGCACTGGGCTTGGCGGGGACGGAACTGGCGCGGGCGCAAGCGGGCACGATTCGCTTGAAACTCTTGAAGATTGGCGCGGTGGTGCTGCGCAACACCCGGCGGGTGAAACTGCTGCTCTCCAGCGCCTATCCGTATCAGAAAATCTTCGGCCAGGTGTTCCGCGCCTTGGGCAGTGGTTGAAGGGCCGGGAGTGCTGTCCCCGGCACGCTGGCCAACCACGGGGGTAAGGGGGACTGTGCCCACGCAGGGAAATAATCAGCATTTTGAGGGCTTCCGCCCCATCCCTTTTCCATTTTGCCCCTCAAATCCGCCGCGCCCTACGCTGATGAAATATTCGGGCTAGGCCAAGAGGCACGCAGCGACTCGGAACGGATCGGGGCAATAGCCTCAGCTTTGAAGACTATCCCACGTCAGGATGCAACAAACTGGTTTGCCCATTGCGGCACAGTTTTATTAATGTACTCTAATTAGCTTGAGCCGGAGGGATTCGGGATGGTCGGCCGGGAGTCGAGTTTCCCCTTGCCCCCCAAAGCCCGCTCGCAGGTGGTTAGCGGCGCGTTTTGCTTGAGAGCGGAGCGGGGAGGCGGGCGCGGAGTTTATCGCGGTAGAGGCCGATTTGGTCGAGCGGAAGAGGCTGGAAGCCGAGGTCCCGGGCGGGGGAATTGCGGCGCAAGGCGAAGTCCCGGGCCTGGGGCGGGTTGCCGGGCGGGCGGCGGAAGGCGGCGGCGGCATTGGTGAGATTGTTCTCCAATTGGATCATCTCGGGCGAGGCGTGCCAGTAGGCATGGAGCCATTTGCCGACGCAGACGTTGCGGGCCACGACGTTATGCTCGGGCGGCACGCCCTGGAAGTTGGGGCCGGTAAGGGCGGGACCGCCGGGCGGGCCGTAGTAGGAATCGAGCGTCCGCAGGGCGGGATACCGCTCGCGGTAAAGGGAGAGCGGGACTTCGGTCAGGCGATGGCGCATCGTGTTGTCCACCATGTTGCGCCAGACCGGGGAGGCATCCAGGCCGCGGCCGTCCAGTTCGACGGCGTAGTTGCAATCCACGAAGATATTGTTGAGGACCTGGTGGTCACGGCCGCCGCCCAGGAAAACGGCGCGCCGGACCCGGTAGAAGATATTGCCGACGATCCCGGCGCCGCTGGCGCAGTCGTCCATATAAACGCCCATCGAGCCCATGCCGACGCCGCCGGTGTCATGGATGAAGTTGTGGCGGATGCGATTGCCGCGGCTGGTATAATCCCGCCCGGTGTAGATGGCGCCGACATCGCCCGTTTCCAGGGCGATATGATGAATCTCGTTGAACTCGAGACAGTGGTCGTTGCCGTTGAAAAGGAGGGCGCAATGGGGATGATCGTGGATGAGGTTGTAGGCGGCGCGCTGGTCGACGCCGCTGATGAGAACCGCGGGGACGTAGCACTTGGACCACCGGCCCTGGCGCGCAAAATGGCAGTTCTCGACGAAATGGCCGCCGGGGCGAAGAGTCTGCCGGTCGCCGCCGTCGAGCATCACCCCGCCATCGCCGGTGTCGAAGAGGTCGCATGACTGAACCCCATGTCCGGCGCCGCCGGCAATCGTGACGCCATAGTTTCCAATGTTACGGATGAGGCAGCCGGCGATGCGGTTGCTGGTGCCGCCCCGTATTTCCACCGCGTTGCCGCGGGTGGCTTCGAGGGTCAGGCCGCGAAAGGTGACGTGCGAGGCGTCCGTCAGCCTGAGCAGTGGCTCGGCGAGGACCGAGAGCAGGATTTCCGGGGCGGCGGGCGAATCGGAAGGCCTGAGTTTTGCGCCTGGAGCCCGGCGCGCTTCCACGCCCGGGAGGGGCAGGGGAGCGGGCGGCCAGAAATAGAGCCGGCCAGTGCCGTGGTCCAGGAACCATTCTCCCGGCTGATCGAGTTCCTCCAGCACGTTGAGGAAATAGAACCGCTGGCCTTTGCGGAAGCTGTAAAGGCCGTACGGCGCGGCCGTCCGGATGAGGCGGCGATCGCGGTCAATCGCGGCAACCCGCTCGTAGGAGTTGGCCCAGTCCCACGCCCAGTAGCCATGCACCCAGAGGCCGCTGAGATCCGCCCAGCGGCGGGGCCGGTCGCCGGTATAGGTGAACCCGTCCTCCAGCCGTCCCACTTCGCGGCCCCATTCGTTTTTGATCGCGCCGGATTCGGGGTAGCCGGCCAGGTGTTTCCAATGGCCTTCGTTGGGCCAGCGGGCCAGGGTCATGGGGCGGCCGCCGTAAAACAGCTCGCCGTGCGCGGGGGCCAATGGCCGGCTGAATCCCCGGGACTGCATCTGGCCGAAGTCTGTGATGCCCAGGGCCCGGAGATCGGCCTGCACGACGTTGGTGCGAGCATTGGGGGACAGGCGGGAAAGGATGGCGGGGTCGGTGACCGGCGCAAATCCGGACAGCTTGCGCCCGCCCATCAACCGGACGGCCTGGCCTTTGCGGGCGCGCCAGGTGACCGGAGCCCGGGCCGTGCCGGAGTCGGCGGCGGAGAGTTCCAGCGCGTTAGTGCGGAGGTAATCGCCGCCTCCAAGCCAGATGGTGAAAGGGCCGCCGCCGGAACTGCGGTCTTGCCGCAAACGGCGGACTTCGTCGCGGGCGCGTTCCAGCGTGGCGAAGGGCCGGGCTCGCGTGCCGGGATTGGAGTCCCGGCCAGTCCCCGGCGAGACGTAGAGATCGGCCGCCAGGGCGGGCAGGGACAGGATCAACCCCGCACGGAGCACCGCCCCGCGCAGCCCGCCCAGCCAGACGGCGATCACAACTGCTTCATCGCGTTATCCATGGCGGCGAAGAGCTGGTTCATGGTCGCTTCCGTCTCATCGCCCATGTTCGAGACGCGGAAGGTGGTGCCCTTAATTTTGCCGTAGCCGCCGTTGATGAGGAAGCCCTGGTCCTTGACCAGTTTCACCAGCTTCTCCGCATCCACCACCCGCCCGCCGGGGCGCGCGCCGTTGTTGACGCAGGTCAGCGTAACCGACTCGAAGCCCGGGTCGGGGAAGAGCGTGAATCCGTGCCGGGCCGCCCAGTCGCGGGTGAGCTGGTTGGTGCGGCGATGCCGCGCATAACGCGCCTCCAACCCCTCGGCAAAGATGTCCTGCAGCTTGGATTCCAGCGCGTAAATGTGGCTGATGCTCGGCGTGCTGGGGGTCATATTCTGCGCGGCGTTCTTCTGGAACTCCACGAAATCAAAGTAGTAGCCGCGGTCTTTGACCGTAGCCGCCTTGGCCAGCGCCGCCGGAGAACACACAAAAAGCGCCAGCCCCGGCGGCATCGCCAGAGCCTTTTGCGTGCCTGCCAGCAGCACGTCAATGCCCAGTTCGTCGAACTTGAGCGGCACCGCGGTCATCGAGCTGACCGAGTCCACGATGAACATCACGTCCGGATACTTCTGCTTGAGCGCGGCGATTTCCGCGAGGGGGCTCATCACGCCCGTTGAGGTCTCGTTGTGAATGACCGTCAGGGCGTCAAACTGGCCGGTCGCCAGCTTGCGGTCCACCTCCGCGGCGCGAATGGGCGACCCCCAGGGCACCTGCAACCCCTCGGCGTCCTTGCCGCAACGCCTGGAGACATCCAGCCATTTATCCGAAAAAGCGCCGCACATGCAGTTGAGCACCTTGCGGGAGACCAGGTTGCGAATGGCGCCTTCCATCACGCCCCAGGCGGAGGAGGTGCTCAGATAGACCAATTGCCGGGTGTAGAGCAATTGCTGGAGTTGCGGTTGAATCCTCGCGTAGAGGTCTTTGAAGCCTTGCCCGCGATGACCAATCATCGGCTGGCAGAAAGCGCGGTAGGTCTTTTCGCTGATCTCTACCGGCCCGGGAATATGCAGTTTTACATGACCCATAAAGTGGGGGACATATTTCACAACGCCCGGTAGAAAAGCAAGGGATTTCGCGCCGTCACGGGAGCCTCGGCCGGGCGGGAAAGGGGAGCCAAAGCGGCCTTCGCCAGGGCCCGGGCGGGAACGCCGCGCCCGCTAAAACCGGGATGCGCCCTCCCGCCGCCCCCGGCCGCGGCTTCCGCGCCGGGGCGGGCTACTGCGCGCCGACCCCCTGGCGCAGGGCATAAAGGCGGTCCATGGTGGCCACGTAAAGTGCGCCATTGGCCGCGGTGGCGGTGGCGCTGATGGGACGCTCCAGGGCCACGGTGGCCAGCACCTTCTTATCCCGCTCCGCGGCGAAGACGTAGAAACTGCCGCCGCGGGTTCCCAGATAGACTTTGCCATCCGCGACCAGGGGCGAGGCCCAGGCTTCGCCTTTGAGCTCGTGCGTCCAGCAGGGCTGGCCGGTCTGCGCATCCACGCAATGGAACATGCGCCCGCAATCAGCAATAAAGACCAGGCCGCGCCAAATGGCCGGGGTGGCCAGGACGTGCTTTTGGAGCGGATAGGACCAGGCCAGCGCATGGGGAGTGATGTCGCCGGTGCCCGTGGCCTCGAAGCATTTGAGCCAGGCTTCGTGCTTGCCCCACCAGAGATCGCCGCCGCCAGCCAGGTAAAGGCGGTTGTGATGAAAAACGGGCATGCCATAGAAGGTGCTCGGGCTTTCGCGCCGGTTGCTGACGTAGAGGTGAATATTGGTTTTGGGGGCCGCGGGGTCGAAGTCGAAGCGCCAGACTTGCTGGAGAAAAGCAGGCGAACGGGACGCCGCCGCGCCGGTCGGCGAGCCCGAAGGACTGGCAGGCGCGGTGCGGGTTTTGCGGTTTTCCGGCCCCCGGTTCGGCAGCGTTTCGAAGGCATACACAATGCCGTTGCCGGCGGCGAAGAACAGGCGAGGCTGGCCGTTGATGGCCGCCAGCGCGGGCCCGGCCCAGGTGGCGTGGAAGATGTTGGGGGCGATACCCTCGTTTTCGCGCGCCACCAGGCGGCCAGTGCGCTTGTCCAGCACGACCAGGCTCGGGGCGTCCGGCGTCCGGATACGCCGGTGGGTGTTGTCCACGCCCGTGCCGGTGTTGAGATATAGATAATCGCCGTTGATGAGAATCGGGCTGTGAGCGCCGTCGTGAGACCAAATCCCGGCGCCCGCCGTCAAATCGAACTGCCAGAGAATGCGCGGCGCGGGCAGGTTGGCTGTTTCGGTTTTGGCCGCGCCGCCTTCCGCCTTTTCCGGAATCGGCGGCGGTTCGAGGCAGATGACTTCGCCACGGTTGTTGACGAAATACACGCGCCCATCTTCGACCGTGACGGGCGATGCGATGCCGCTGCGGGGCCAATCAAAGTAAATATCCTCGTCGCGCTTCAGGAAAACCATCTGCCAGAGGAAACGCCCGGTGCGTTCGTCGAAGCACATCAGGATGCCCCGGTCGCCTTGTTGGGCCGGGTCTCGCGGGTGGCCGTTGTTGGTGCCGATATAAACGCGCCCCCCGGCAACGATGGGGGTGGCGTGGGTTTCGGTGCCCAGTTCCGCCGACCATTGGACGTTGCGGCCGGTCCGCGGATCGAACGTATCCGGCAGGCCGCGCTCTTCTGATACCATGTTCCGCGTCCAAGCCTGCCCCCATTGTGGCTGATCGCCGCCCCAAGCCGGCGCTCCCAGGATTGCCAGCGCCAGGCCGGCAAGCAACAGCAGCCGGGGCGCGCCAGCGCCGGGCGTTGGGCGCCCGCACCGCTCGCCTGCCGAAGGCCGGGAGAATAAGGGAAGCATCGGGCGCAGCATGGGGACCACGGGTTAGCGGGCGGTCAAAGCCCGCTCCAGCCGCCGCCAAAGGTCTTCCGGATCCTCCAATCCGACTGAAAGACGGATGAGGCTGCGGGGAACGCCGCACGATTCAGCCCACTCCAATTCCGTGTAGTGAGCCAGCAACATGAACGGGCACGCCAGCGTGAAGACCGTGCCCAGGCTGGGGCCCTTGCAGAATTCGAGCCGGTCGTAAATGCCGGGCGACCTCGTCTCGCCCTCTTTGGGCAGGAACGTAATCAGGGCGCCCCAGCCGCCCTCCGGACGGCGCACCGCCTCGTAGGCCTCGGCGAACTCCCACTTGGGATACCAGACCCGTTCGACAGCCGGGTGCCGGCGCAGGCGCTCGGCCAGCCACAGGCCGTTCTGGTTATGCCGCTTCATGCGCTCCGGGAAACTCCGCGTCTGGGCCGCCAGCACGACCGCATCCTCGCCCCACAGCAACTCCTCGTGCCGGGCGCTGATAATGGGTTTCAATTCGGCGTACAGCGGCGAGCGGGGGTTGCAGATGAGCGCGCCGCCCATCGCGTTGCCGGTGCCGACCATGAACTTGGTCAGGCTGGTGGCGATCAGGTCGGCGCAGCCGCTCAAGTCTATATTCGCCGGGGTGGCGACCACATCATCCACCACCAGCGGCACGCGTTGCGCGCGGAGCAGGGGATGCAGACGGCGCACATCGGCCGACCCCAGCAACGGGTTCCCGGGGATTTCGGAGAAGCACGCCGCCAGGGGCTGCCGGCTCAGCAAGTCGCGCAGCTCCTGCTCGATGCTTCCCAGGCGATGCAGCAGGATGCCGCCGTGGCCGAGCTTCTGTTGCAGCTTTAAAGTGTCCACATACGGAAATCCCAACTGGGCCGTGGGCCGCCCGGGCGTCCGCTGCCGGACCGCCTGAAGCGCGGCGAACTGCGCGGCCATGCCGGTCGGCGCCAGAAATACATCGTCCTCGGCGCAATCGTAGAATCCGGCCAGTTGACGCCGCAAGGCGGGGAGCGCCGCCAGTTCTTCGGGGCGAGCCGCGCGTCCGGCCAGGTGCGCCGCGGCCTGGCGGGAGGAGACGATCAGCCCCGTATGCTGCCAGAACGCGCGCAGGGCGGCGCTGCCCGCGTCGCTGGTCACCACGCCGGAAAGACCGCGCCCGGTCAGGACTTTGGCCTGCTGGCCGCTGGTGCGCTCGATGAACTCCGCGCAAAGCCCGGCCGCGCGGGGCGAGGGAAAAGGCAGGCATGGCCGCCCATCCCCAAGCTGGCGCGCCAGTTCCCGCACTTCCGCGTGGATAAAGAAGCGCGGATAACCGCCGGCCAGCGCGTTGACCACCTCGGGCTTCTTTTCTTCGTAGCCCACCACGTCCTCCCAGCGCGGGAGAGCCACTGAAACCGCGTGGGGCAGGGCCGGGATCGGCTGGCCCAGTTCCTCCCCCCGCCAGACCGGGTCTTTCGATACGTCGCGTGCAGACATAAGTCTTTTGGTCAGGAACCTAAGCCGCTTCGCGCCGCAAGGCGAATTCTAATTAAGCCGCACGCCTTCCAGCGCCGCGGTTCCGGCGTGACAACCCCGCGCCCGCCGGTGTAGGCTTTGCCCATCAGATGAATCGCACCGTCAGTCAATGAAAGCGCGCCTGGCAGCTCTCGCTCTTCCGTTAACCATGTTGACTGCTCCCGTCCAAGCACAAAACCCCATGTCCACCCCTGACCTCGTCATCCTCAACGCCGCCGTCCACACCATGGACGCCGCCCGCCCCACCGCCGACGCCGTGGCCATCCGCGGCTCCCGCATCGCCGCCCTGGGCACGACCGATGAAATCCGCGCCCTCGCCGGCCCCCGAACCCGCGTCATTGACGCCGGCGGCAAACTGGTGCTGCCCGGCTTCAACGATTCGCACACCCACTTCCTCATGGGCGGGTTTTCGCTTGCCAGCATTGACCTGCGCGAGGCCGCCTCCCCGGAGGAACTGACCCGGCGCGTGCGGGAATACGTCCGGAACGTCCCGAAAGGGCAGTGGATTCTGGGGGGCAACTGGGATCATGAGAAATGGCCCGGCGCGCCGCTGCCCACCCGCCAGATGATTGACGCCGCCACCCCCGATCATCCGGTGTTGCTCCGCCGCCTCGATGGCCACATGGCGCTGGCCAACAGCGTCGCCCTCCAGCGGGCGGGCATCACCCGCGAAACCCCCGACCCGCCCGGCGGCCTGATCGTCCGCGACCCCGGGAGCGGCGAGCCCACCGGCATCCTCAAGGACAGCGCCGCGGACGGCCTGGAGCGCCTGGTGCCGGAAAAGACTTTTGCGGAAAAGCACGCCGCCGCCCGGGCCGCCACCGAATTCGCCGCGCGCATGGGCGTGACCAGCCTGGCGGATTTGTCGGCGGATGCGGATGTGGGCCTCTATCAATACATGCGGGAGCGCGGCGAGCTCAAAACGCGCATTTATGCCGTCCGCTCGATTGTCTCATGGGAGGTCCTGGCCCAAACGGGCGTGCGCGCGGTGTTCGGCAACGACTGGCTGCGCATCGGCGGCCTCAAGGGGTTTGCCGACGGCAGCCTGGGTTCCACCACGGCGCTCTTCTTCGAGCCGTACCGGGACGCGCCGGACACCCGCGGCCTGTTCTTCGAGCAGATGCTGCCCGAGGGCATCATGCTCCAGCGCGTCGCGGCCGCGGACAAGCTCGGCCTGCAGGTGATGATCCACGCCATCGGCGACCGGGCCAACGCGTGCATCCTCGATCTCTACCGCGAGGTCGCCGAGCAAAACGGCCCCCGCGACCGCCGCTTCCGCATCGAACACGCCCAGCATCTGCGCGCCGCCGACATCCCCCGCTTCGGCCGCCAGAAGGTCATCGCCTCGATGCAGCCCTACCACGCCGCCGATGACGGGCGCTGGTGCGAGAAGCGCATCGGCACCGAACGCTCCCGGGGCACCTATGCCTTCCGCGCGCTGCTCGACTCCGGGGCGGTGCTGGCCTTTGGCACGGACTGGACCGTCGCCCCGCTCAACCCGATGCTCGGCCTCAAGGCGGCGGTCACGCGCCAGACCCTGGACGGCAAGCATCCCGACGGCTGGTTTCCCGATCAGAAAATCACGCTGGACGAGGCCATCCGCGCCTACACCGTCGGCTCGGCCTACGCCGAGTTTGCCGAGCACGCCAAAGGCGCGCTCAGCCCCGGCAAACTCGCCGACCTCGTCATGCTCGACCGCGACCTCTACCGGATCAACCCGGCGGACATTGACCAGGCGCGCGTCCTCCTCACGGTCGTGGACGGCCGGGTGGTCTGGGAAGCGAAGTAAATGCCCCCCTCGACCATGCGGGCGGTCGTGTACCGCGGGCCGAACACGCTGCGGCTCGAAACCGTGCCCGTGCCGCGCATCGGCCCCGGTGAATTGCTCGTCCGCGTGGCCGCGTGCGGTGTTTGCCCCACCGACATCAAGAAAATCCAATACGGCCTCCTGCCGCCGCCGCGCATCTTCGGCCACGAAACCGCCGGCACCGTTGTCCGCGCCGGCGCGCGCGTCCGGGGCTTTCGGGCGGGCGAGCGGGTGGCGCTGCATCATCATGTGCCCTGCCTCCAATGCCACGCCTGCCGCCACCGCGCCTTTGCCCAATGCGCGCAATACCAGCGCACGGGCATTACCGCCGGCTTCGCGCCCGCCGGCGGCGGCTATGCCGAATACGTGCGCGTGATGCCGTTCGTCCTGCCCGGCGTGGTCCGCATCCCGGCGCGCAACTCGTTTATCGAGGGCGCCCTGCTGGAGCCGGTCAATACCGTCCTGAAAGCCATCCGGCGCCTCGCGCTGCTGCGGGGTGATTCCGTGCTGGTGGCGGGGCAGGGGCCGATCGGGCTCATCTTCACCCGCCTGCTGGCGCTGGCGGGAATGCGCGTCATCGCCACCGACCTGCTGCCGGCCCGGCTGAAACTGGCCCGCGAGTTCGGGGCCGCCGCGGTGCACTGCCCCGCCGGCCCGGCTCCGAGCCCGGCGCGCCGCTCCGCGCCCCGCGCCCCGCGCCCCGCCGCGCCCAACCTCGCCACCCTCATCCCGCGGTTCACCCGGGGACGAGGCCTGGATGCCGCGGTGATTACGGTGCCCGCGGACGACGTGGTGGGCGAGGCCCAGGCGCTGGTTCGCGGCGGCGGCCAGGTGCTGCTTTTCGCGCATACCCGCCGCGGCACGGCAACGCCGCTCGATCTGGCCACCGTGTGTGTGGATGAGAAAGATCTGATTGGCAGCTACTCCGCCGACTTCCAGTTGCAGGCGGAAACGGCCCGGATGGTTTTCTCGCGCCAACTGGATGTCCGCCGCCTCGTCACCCACCAGTTTCCCCTCGCCCAAACCGCCCGGGCCGTCGAGCTGGCCACCCATCCCACCCCCGATTCCCTCAAAGTGGTGGTGACCCCCGGCGCGCCGGAGGGTTGATCCCCGGCCCGCCGCCCGCCGCGCGGGTAAAATTGGCATTGCCTCCGCGCGCGCGGCGGACTAGAAATGCCGGCATGATCGCAGACGTTTCACGCAGATGCTTCCTCAAGTCCACCGCCGCGGGCGTGGTGTCGGCGGGCGCCCTGGCCGCCCTGGCTGAACGGCTGGCCGCCATGAGCCCCGCGCCCGCGCTGGGGCCGAAATCCAAAGTGCGCATTGGCAAGATCTATCTGGGCCACGAACGCCCCGGCTGGCCGAGCTGGCAGGTGGACCTCCAGGCCGACGTGCAACGCTTCGAGGCGCAACTCGCCCGGCTGCGGGCGGGCCTGGCGGACGTGGAATTCGTGGAGGGCGGCGTGGCGTCCAACGCGGCGCAGGTGGCGGCGGCGAAGGAAAAGTTCCAGAACGTAAGCGGCATCCTCGCCATTCACCTGACGCTGGGAGTCGGCGGGCAGATTCAAAGCCTGCTCGAACTGGGCCTCCCGGTCATGCTGTTTTCGCTGCCCTACAGCGGCCACGAATGGCACACCATCGCGAGCTGGCAGCGGCAGGGCAAACGGATAGAAGCGTTGACCACCAGCCGCTACGAGGACGTGCTGGCCGCCATCCGCCCCTTCCGGGCCATCCACCGGCTCAAGGAGGCGCGCGTCCTGAATGTGAGCACCGGGCCGGCCGACGCCGCGTATTGCCAGGCCCTCAAGGAGAAGTTCGGCACCGAGATCCGCTCGCTGCTGCTGCCGGACCTGCAGCGGGCCTGCGCCGCCGCCGACCGCGGCGAAGCGATGGCCGACATGCGCCGCTGGATCAAGGAAGCCCGGAAGATCGTCGAGCCGACCCGGGAGGACATCCTCAAATCCTCGGTGATGTATATCGCGATGCGCGACCTGCTGGCGCAGCACGGCGCCGTGGCGATCACCATGAATTGCCTGGGCATGGGCCTGATTGACCGCGGCCTGGGCTATCCCTGCCTCGGGTTTGCCCGCTTCAACGACATGGGACTGGGCGGCGTCTGCGAGGCGGACCTCAAGTCCACCATGACGCACCTCATCTTCTCCTACCTCGTCGGCAAACCGGGCTTTGTCACCGACCCGGTGCTGGACGAAGCCAGCAGCACCATCATCCACGCCCATTGTGTGGCGGCCACGCAAATGCTGGGCCCCGGCACCCCGGCCTCGCCTTACCAGCTCCGCTGCCACCTGGAAGACGGCCGCGGCGTGTCGCTCATGGTGAAGCTGCCCATCAAACGGAAAGTCACCATGGCGCGCCTCCTGGGCACCGACAAGATGCTCTTTTCCACCGGCGACGCGGTGGACAGCCCGTTCGTGGAACGCGGCTGCCGCACCAAACTGACGGTCAAGGTGGAGAACATCGAGAAGTTCCTGGAGAACTGGTCGTCCGGACTGCACCGGGTGATCTTCTACGGCGACCACCGCCGGGATGTCCAGCGCTACTGCCGCTTTGCGCAAATCCGCCTCATCCGCGAAGGAACGGACGACCCGCAGAAGGTGGACGGGCTGGACTGGATCCCGCACGTGCACGCCTGAGCCCGCGGCGCGCCGGGCCGGGAACCGGCGGCGGCCGGCGCCGCCGCCGCAACGGCGCGGGGGGAAGCCCTACCTGGGGCTGGGCCCCGGATCGCACTCGACCGCGATGGAGTAATCCCACTGGTCGAAGTAAAGATTGCGGCCATCCACCTCGATCTCGCCGCGTTGAAAATCAGCCGGCTCGGAGCGCAGGGAGGACTTCGGGGGAACCAGTTCGCGCCCCCAGTCCAGGTTGAAGATCGTGCGATAGCTGTCCTGGTGTCCGCAGTAGAAATCGGCAATCCGCGGGTCGGACGACGGCTGCACGCCGTACGAGACATCCACCGGCAGCCAGCCCCAGGGCGCCACGTAGATTTCGGCCCAATCATGCATGCCCCAGGTGGGGGTGGGCTTGATTTCCAGGCCGCTTTGCCAGCGGGCCGGAATGCCGGCCAGGCGGCACAGGGTGACGAACACCGTCGCCTGCACGCCGCAATCACCCCGCCCGGCGGCGAACCCCTTTCGCGCGAAGGACGGGATCGTGCCATATTCATCTTCCGCGTTCCATTTGATGTGGGTGCTGACCCAGCGGAAAATCCTGAGCGCCCGGGTCAGCGGGTTGGTTTCGCCGCGCACGATTGCGGCGGCCTGCCGGCGCAGTTCCGGGGTGAACGCAATATGCGGCAGCCGCTCCTCCAGGTAGGCGCGGCCCCAATCCGCCGGCAGCGGCTGCGCTTTCGCCGCCTCCAACCGCGGATAGTAGGCATAACAGGTGTAGGCGAAGACCTCCTCGAACTTCAGCGGCTGCCCCGGGTCGGTCACCCGCTGCTCCATGTAGATCGTGCGCTGCGGCGCGCCGCCGACTTGCTTTCCGTCAATGGCGTTGGGCGCGATCACCCGGGGCTCCGGCGTGGCGCGGATGAGCCGCACCTCGCGCTGCTGGCGGTATTCCTGCGGGTAAGGCAGCCACACGCGCACCAGCGAGCCGGTTTTGACGCCCGGCAGGTTGGGCTGCATGGTCAGGGTAAACGTGATGCGATGGCGCACAGGGTGCACCTCGGCCTGGCCGGTGCGCTCGGCTTCCGCGACGATGGCCTGGAGATGGTCGGTGAGCTTCCATTGCGGCTCCGCGGGCGCCCGGCCGGCCCGGGCGCGGCGCTCCCGGGCTTCCGCGCAGAACAGAAAGATGTTCTGCGGCTCGCGCCGGAAGTAAAGTTTCCGGCCGTCAATGACCCGGTAGCGGGCGCCGCTGTCCCGCGCCCAGCGCTCGACCTCCTCGGCCGTGGCGTCCGGCACCGATCTCCTGACCTTGGCCAGCAGGCCGGGGGCGTCGAGCGAGTATTCAATGCGGGTGCGCCGGAGGATCTCCCGCGCCTCCGTGCGCGCGCGCAACGTTGCGGCATCGCCCGGGCGATCGGCCTTCTCCAGCAGCGCCTCGGCCTTTTGAAACTGCCCGGCGTTCATCAGGGCCAGGGCGTTGCGCACCACCCGGTCCCGGGAAACGAACGCCACGGAGGCGGCGGGCGGTTCGTCCGCCCGGGCGGCGGGCCCCCCTTCCGGGGTTAATAGCATCAGGGCGGCGCTCAGAAGGAGGAGGGTTCTCATACGCGGGCAAGGGTTGCTTATGCAGGTTTGATCCGACATCCACGCCAATATGCGCCGCTCCGGCCCGCAATCAAGCTAATAAACCGCGATTTCCGCGGCGCAAACTCGACCTGGCCGCCGCCTTGGGGTATATACCCACCCAGGCCCGATGCTTATGGAACCGAACCGAGTCTTTTGGGGAATGTTGTCCCGGCGCCAGTGCCTGGTGCCGACGCGGCGCGGCTGGCTCCTGCTGGCTTTGGGCGTGGGCGTCCTGGTCTTCGCGGTGCTCCGCGGCGCCTACCCCTTTCTGGCGCTCAACGCCCCCGCGCCGGGCGGCATCCTGGTCGTCGAAGGC
Source organism: Verrucomicrobiota bacterium (assembly GCA_012517205.1). Classification (GTDB taxonomy): domain Bacteria; phylum Verrucomicrobiota; class Verrucomicrobiia; order Limisphaerales; family UBA8199; genus UBA8199. The sequence goes on along the minus strand of JAAYVL010000159.1, from coordinate 900 downwards.
TGGGTGCCGGATTACGCGCTCGCCGCCGCCGGCGCCGAGTTCCGGCGGCATCACTATGCCAAACTGCTGGTCACCGGCATCCCGCTGGAACAAGGCGCGCCTTTGTCCGAATATAAAAACTACGCCCACCTCGGCGCGGCCACGCTGATCCAGCTCGGCTTGAGCACCAACGACATCCAGGCCGTGCCCGCCCCGCTGACGCGCCGGGATCGAACCTACGCCACGGCGCTCAGCTTGAAAGCCTGGCTGCGCGAACAGCAAGTCCCGCCGACGAAGGTGAACCTGGTCACCACCGGTCCCCATGCGCGCCGCTCGCGGCTGCTGTTTGAAAAGGCGTTGGGGCGCGATTTCACCGTCGGCGTGCTGTCCGTCCCGGGCCGGGACTTTGACGCGCAACACTGGTGGCGTTCCAGCCAGGGGGTGCGCGTCGTCACCGGCGAAATGATCGCCTACTGCTACGTCCGCTTCTTCTTTCGCCCGAACGAATAGTCCAGAGAAGACTTCCGGCCGCCAAAGGCACGCCCGCGCCGGAATCAATGGGATAGGCGCCAGCGCTCCAGCCGCCGCCACAAGGCACACTCCGGCCGCCGCCCCGGAAAGCCCGGGGACGATCGCTCAATATTTCCCCGATTCGACCTCCCTTAAGCACGCCCTCCCGCCATTCCCAATCGCCCCAACCTCCCCAGCCAGCCTATGGCTCCCAATAGGCCGTGTACAAGGGGTGTACCAAGGATGCTCAAAGGGGGTTCATGCTTATTCTCTATGCGCTCCTGCCGCGCCTCCGGTGTACTCCCCTTGTACATAGCCTGAGACGACGAAGAAGAAACGGTCGTGCGGGCAGTGGAAGAGGGCGAGGCGGAGGCGGGCTTCGCTTTCTTAACTGGTGCTTTTTCAGTGGCT
>JAAYVL010000171.1 GCA_012517205.1 Verrucomicrobiota bacterium | reverse complement strand
TGGGGCCGAAGACCACCGGGGCGGGCGGTTCCTCCACCGGCGCCAGACCCAGCCCCCGCAGGGTGCTGTTGATCTGGACGCAAAACTGTTGCCCACTTAAGTGCGAATACTGCCCCATCCAGGGCCGGCTGGGGACGTGCAGCGCCGCGGCGTTCCACCGCTCGCGCTGCGCTTCGCTGAGCTTGAGGCCCCACTCCCGTGAGGAAATCCCAAAATACGACCGTGCGGCCGCCTTGCGCTCCGAGGGTCGGTCCCGGGGTACGGTGCGCCGCCGGGCGCACACGCCGAAGGGGGATTGGTAGTATGTTTCCGCGCCCAGGCTGCCCGTGCGCGGAGAGGTGAGTATTTTCATAATGTCTGTCCTTTCTAATTGTTGCTCTAATTGTCTGTCTATTACGGCCCGAAAGGCGGCTGGGCTTCCTGCCATTCCTTGGGCTGGAAGTCCGCCCCGAGGTAATGCGGGAAGGCTGACGGGCGGGAGGTCTTCGCGCAAGGGCAATTTTTGGGGGGTGGCGGTGGCGGGCGGGGCCCTTGGTTATCGGCGCGCAAGTTTCGCTAGATGCGGGGGCTGGGATAAGACCTGCCCGGCGCAAGGGCGTCTCTTTCGCCTTTGCATCCGTCCTGGCATTGCGTAATTATTCCAGCTTGCTATTGCGGGCATGATTATGAAACCCGAAGTTGAAATCTACGATACGACCCTGCGCGACGGCAGCCAGGGCGAAGGCATTAATTTTTCCGCGCGGGACAAGGTGCGGATTGCGGAGAAGCTCGATGCCTTCGGCATTCATTACATCGAGGGGGGATGGCCGGGGTCCAATCCCAAGGACATGGAGTTCTTCAAGCAGGCGGCCCGGCGGCCGTGGAAGAATGCCCGGATCGCCGCGTTCAGCATGACGCGCCGCAAGGGGATGGCCGTGGAGAACGATGCGTTGATGCGGCAGGTCCTCGAGGCGGAGACGCCGGTGGTGACGATTGTCGGCAAGAGCTGGCTGCTGCATGTGACCGAGGTTTTGCGGGCCAAACCGGACGAGAACCTGGCGATGATCGCCGACACGGTTCGCTACTTGAAGGACCAGGGGCGGACGGTGATTTACGACGCCGAGCACGCCTTCGACGGCTATAAAGAGGAGCCGGAGTACGCGCTGGCCACGTGGGCGGCGGCGGCCCGGGCCGGCGCCGAGTGCATCGTGCTGTGCGATACCAACGGCGGCTCGCTGCCCCGGGACATCGCGCGCATTGTGGGCGTCGCCAAAGAGAAGCTTAACACCCGCCTGGGCATCCATACGCATAATGATTGCGGCCTCGGGGTTGCCAACGGGCTGGCCGCCGTCGAGGCCGGGGCCACGCAGATCCAGGGCACCATCAACGGCTACGGCGAGCGCACCGGCAATTGCAATCTTACGAGCATCATCCCGCTGCTGGCGCTGAAGATGAACCTGCCGATCCTGCCCGCCGGCTCCCTGGCCCGGCTCAAGGAGCTGTCCGAGTTTGTGAACGAAATTGCCAATATCCGCCACGATCCGCGGCAGCCGTGGGTCGGGCAGACGGCGTTTGCGCACAAGGGGGGGATGCACGTCCACGCCATTGACCGGGTGGCGCGCAGCTACGAGCACATCAACCCCGCGGCGGTCGGGAATACCCGGCGCGTCCTGGTCAGCGACATGTCGGGGCGGACTAACATTCTGCTGAAGGCCAAAGAGCTCGGGTTCAAGCTGGCGGCGGATGCGCCGGAGACGCGCACGATTACAGACCAAATCAAGCGCCGGGAGAACGAAGGTTATGAATACGAGGCCGCCGAAGCCTCGCTGGCGCTGCTGATTGGCCGGGCGCTCAAAGAGACGAAATTGCCCTTCACGGTGAACGCCTACCATGTCTCGATGCGCCGGGACGGCGCCAGTTCGATCTGCGAGGCCACCGTCAAGGTGCGGGTGAACAATGAGAACGGCCATACGGTCGCCGAGGGGGACGGCCCGGTGAACGCGCTGGACAAAGCCTTGCGCACCGCCCTGGTGAAGTTCTACCCGCAACTCAAGGACATCACGCTGACGGACTACAAGGTGCGCATTCTGGAGACTTCCACCGGCACCGGGGCGCGGACGCGGGTGTTGATCCACACCAGCGACGGCCGGCAGGAATGGGGGACGGTGGGGGTCAGCGAGAATATCATCGAAGCCAGCCTGCAGGCGCTGGTGGACAGCCTGGAATACGCGCTGACGCGGAAGTGAGCCGCCGCCATGGTTGAACTCCCGAAAGCCTACGAACCCCAGGCCGTCGAGGCGCGGTGGTATGATTTCTGGCTGAAGCACCAGTGCTTTGCCGCCAATCCCGCCTCCGCCAAACCCGCCTACGCCATTGTCATCCCGCCGCCGAACGTGACGGGCATGCTCCACATGGGGCACGTGCTCAACAATACCATCCAGGACATCCTCGCCCGCAAGGCCCGCATGGACGGCCGGGAAGTTCTGTGGCTGCCCGGCACCGACCACGCCGGCATCGCCACGCAGGCGGTGGTGGAAAAAACCCTCAGCCAGCAGGGGCGGATGAAGCACCGCGACGACCTGGGCCGCGAGAAGTTTCTGGAGCATGTCTGGGCCTGGAAGGAAAAACACGGCGGCATCATCATTCAGCAGCTTAAAAAGCTGGGCTGCTCGTGCGATTGGGCGCGCGAACGCTTCACCATGGACCCGGACTATACCCGGTGTGTTCAGAAGGCCTTCGTCGAGCTTTACCGGAAGGGGCTGATCTACCGCGGCCGGCGCATGGTGAACTGGGATCCCAAAGCGCGCACGGCCCTCTCGGATGAAGAAGTTGAGATGCTTGAGCAAAAGGGGCACCTGTGGCACCTGCAGTACCCGTTGCTCGATGAGCATGATCGGCCCCGGGCGGGCGAGTTCCTCGTCGTCGCCACGACCCGCCCGGAGACGATGCTGGGGGACGAAGCCGTGGCGGTGCACCCGGCCGACCCGCGTTACCAGAAAATCCTCGGGCGCAAATGCCTGCTGCCCTTGCAGAACAAGCCCATCCCCATCATAGCCGACGAGCTGGTGGACCCGAAATTCGGCACCGGCTGCGTGAAGGTGACGCCCGCCCACGATCCGGCGGACTACGAGATGGGCCTGCGCCACCAGTTGCCGTTCACCGTCGTCATCGGCCCCGACGGGCGCATGACCGCGGCGGCGGGCGAAAAGTTTGCGGGGCTGGACCGCGCGAAAGCCCGGCAGGCCGTGGTCCAGGAGCTGACCGGGCTGGGGCTGCTGCTCAAGATTGAGGATTACGTCCACAACGTCGGCTACAGCCAGCGCAGCCAGGTCCCCATCGAGCCTTACCTGAGCGAGCAATGGTTCCTGAAGTATCCGAGTGTGGAGCCGTCAATCCAGGCAGTCGCCGAAGGGCGCATCGCCTTCCACCCGGACCGGTGGGGCAAGACCTACTCGCATTGGATGCATAACCTGCGGGACTGGTGCATCAGCCGCCAGCTCTGGTGGGGGCATCGCGTGCCGGTGTGGTATTCCCGGGCGGAAGGGCAAGCGGGCAAAATCTGGTGCGACCTCACGCCGCCGCCCGACCCGGAAAACTGGGAGCAGGACCCCGATGTCCTCGATACCTGGTTCAGCTCGTGGCTCTGGCCGTTTGCGACCATGGGCTGGCCGGAAGCAACAGAGACGCTGAAGAAATTCTATCCCACCACCGACCTCGTCACCGGGCCGGACATTATCTTCTTCTGGGTCGCGCGGATGATCATGGCGGGCTTCGAGTTCATGGGGGAGGTGCCTTTCCGGAATGTGTATTTCACCGGCATCATCCGCGACAAGCAGGGCCGCAAGATGAGCAAGAGTTTGGGCAACTCGCCCGACCCGCTCGACCTGATCGGCAAATACGGCGCCGACGCCCTGCGCTTCGGCACCATGCGCAGCGCGCCGCTGGGGCAGGATGTGTTGTTCGATGAAAAGGACGTCGAACTGGGGCGCAACTTCTGCAACAAGCTCTGGAATGCCTGCCGCTTCCGCCAGATGCAAGGCGGCGAGGTGCAAGGCGAAATCCAGCCCGGCCTCCTGACCGGCGACGACCAATGGATTTTGCTCAAACTGGACCAGGCCATCCGGGAAATCACCGCCGCCTTCGCCGAGTACCGCTTCAACGAAGCCACGCAGACCCTGTACCGCTTCTTCTGGAGCGAGTATTGCGACTGGTATATCGAGGCCAGCAAAGCCATCCTCTCCCCGCAAAACACCCCCGCCCGCCCGGACGCGGATGCCCGCCGCGCCAATACCCTGGCGGTCATTGATTTTGTCCTCTCCCACACCCTGCGTTTGTTCCATCCCTTCCTGCCGTTCATCACGGAGGAATTATGGCAGGGCATGGGCTACCACGAAGACATGCCCGCGGCGCAGGGCGGGCAAACCATCATGTCGGCGCCGTGGCCGCAACCGCTGGACGGCGATTTCCGCGGGCACTATGGGCTCAACGCCGCCGTCCTGGAGCGCGTCAATGCCCGCAATGACCTCGTCAGCCAGGGCCGCAACCTGCGCCGCGAAGGCAACATCCCGGCCAACAAGAAGGTCCGGTTTGTTTTCCGGCCGGCGCACCCGGTCCAGCCGCACGACGCCGAAGTCCTGAAGCTGCTGCTCAATGCCGAGGCGCTCGAAATTGACCCGCGGCATCAGCCCCCAAAGGGCACGCCCAGCGTCCAGTCGGAACTGGGCTGCCTGTATCTTCCGCTGGAAGGGCTGATTGATGTGGCGGCGGAGAAGGGGCGCCTGGCCAAAGAATTGGAAAAGGCCGAAAGCGAGATCGCCAAGACCCGCCAGAAACTGGACAACCCGGCTTTCACCGCCAAGGCGCCGCCGCACGTGCTGCAAACGCACCAGCAGCGGCTGGTGGAATGGCAGACCCGGAGCGAGCGTCTCCGCCAGGCCCTCGCGGCCCTGGAGGATTGAGCAGCCCGGCTGGCCGCCCTCCCGGACGAGCGCCGGCGGACGAAAAAAACGGCCGCGCCCGGATGAGCGCGGCCGTGGGTACTGTGGATCCTGAGCGGCCCGGAGACTAGAACTTGCCGCCGTAAACCGCGTTCTTGCCCAGCAACTGCTCGATGCGCAGCAACTGGTTGTATTTCGCGACGCGGTCGGTGCGGCTCAGGGAGCCGGTCTTGATCTGGCCGGCGTTGGTGGCCACCGCGATGTCGGCGATGGTGGCGTCTTCCGTTTCCCCGGAGCGATGGCTGATGACCGCGGTATAGTTGTTGTCCTGGGCCAGCTCCACGGCGTCCAGCGTTTCGGTCAGCGAGCCAATCTGGTTGACCTTCACCAGGATCGAGTTGGCGGTGCCGGTATCAATGCCCCGGCGCAGGAACTTCACGTTGGTGACGAACAGGTCGTCCCCGACCAGTTGCACCTGGCCGCCCAGCTTGTCGGTCAGCTTCTTCCAGTTGGTCCAATCGCTCTCGGCGCAGCCGTCCTCGATGCTCACGATGGGATACTTGCGGCAGAGCTTTACGTAGAACGCGATCAGCTCGTCGCCCGAGACGGTCTGGCCGGTGCTCTTCTTGAACGTGTAGGTGCCGTGGCCATTGTAAAACTCGGAGGCGGCCACATCCAGCGCCAGGAAGATTTGTTTCCCCGCCTTGTAGCCGGCCTCTTGGGTGGCCTGCAAAATCGCCTCGATGGCCGCCTCCGTGCTGGCCAGCTTCGGGGCAAAACCGCCCTCGTCGCCCACCGCGGTCGAAAGCCCCTTCTTCTTCAACACCGCCTTGAGGGCGTGAAAGATTTCCGTGATGGCGCGCAGCCCCTCGGAGAAGGTGGGCAAGCCCTTGGGCATGATCATAAACTCCTGAAAATCAATCGGGGCATCCGAGTGCGCGCCCCCGTTGATGACGTTGGCCATCGGCACCGGCAGGACCTTGGCGTTGGGGCCGCCGAGGTATTTGAACAGCGGCTGGCCCAAAAGCGCGGCGGCGGCTTTGGCGTTGGCCAGCGAAACGGCCAGGATGGCATTGGCGCCCAGCTTGGCCTTGGTTTCCGTGCCATCGAGCTTGAGCATGGCGTGGTCCACCGCCAGTTGGTCCAGCGCGTCCATCCCCGCAAGCCGCGGAAGAATCTTCTCCCGCACATTCTTCACCGCCTTGGTGACTCCTTTGCCCAAATAGCGCTTCCGGTCGCCATCGCGCAACTCCAGCGCTTCGTGCTCGCCGGTGCTGGCGCCCGAGGGCACCGCCGCCCGCCCGCTCGCGCCGCTGGCCAGGGTCACATCAACTTCCACGGTGGGGTTTCCGCGTGAATCCAGTATCTCACGCGCCTGTATGTCTTGAATTCTACTCATAAATATGCGTCGTCGGTTCGAAACTCGGAAAACCATGAAGGCCGTCCGGGCCCCCGCGGCTCGCGATGCGCCCACGGTTCTTTGTGAACCGTGGGTTTCCATGCTCACCTTGTTCCAAGTGAGGGCCTTATACTAGGAAAACCTCCTTGCGAGTCAAGGAATGGTAATCTTTCGCCCAAACCGCGCGCCGCGAGCCCGGATGGGCGGATATGCCCGCGGCCGCCAATTCCCAGCGCCCGGAAAGCCGGGTTCACATCAACCCCCGCTTTCCCTGCCGGATGGAAGCCCTCCCGCCCGCCTGCCCATACTGCCCGGCGGGAACAAGGATATCCGTGCCCCGGCCGGCGGTTTTAGTGGGGGTTGCCGTTTTTCCTGTCCTTTTTTAGCCATCTTGCGCCAGATTAGGGCATGGCCTTGCCAGCACCACTCTTGCAACTGGCTAACGTGACCCGGCGCTACGACACGCCCGGCCGGTCAGAATCGTTAACTGTCCTGAACGAGGTTTCACTGGAGGTCGCCGTCGGCGAATCGCTGGCCATCATCGGCCCGTCGGGATCCGGCAAGAGCACGCTCTTGCAAATCGCGGGCGCGTTGGATCGGCCAAGCAGCGGCTCCGTTCTGCTCAACGGGCGGGATTTAGGCGCCCTCGACGAGGAGGAACTGGCCGCGGTGCGGAACCGGCAAATCGGCTTCGTTTTTCAGGCGCACTACCTTTTGCCCCAATGCACCGTTCTGGAAAACGTGCTGGTGCCGACGCTGGCCTTTCGGCGGAGCGCGGCGCGCGATGGGGCGGGTGAACGGGCGCGGCACCTCCTGCGGCGGGTCGGGCTGGGGGAACGCTTCGCCCATCGCCCCGGCGAACTTTCGGGCGGCGAGCGCCAGCGCGTGGCGGTCGTCCGCGCCCTGATCAACCAGCCGCAGCTTTTGCTGGCCGACGAGCCCACCGGCTCGCTCGATGACGCCGCGGCGCGGGAACTGGGACAGTTGCTCCTCGAACTGAATCGCGAGGCAGGCGTGGCGCTCATGGTCGTGACGCATGCGCTGAGCCTGGCCCGCCGCATGGGACGGATGCTGGAGTTGAAGGGTGGACGGCTGGCGGCGGTTTCCTGAAGGGGCGGGATGACCTTTGGGACGCTCATCCGCCGCAGCCTGCGTTTCCACGCGCGGGCGCATCTGGGCGTGGCGCTCGGCGCGGCGGTCGGCAGCGCGGCTTTGATCGGCGCGCTGGTGGTGGGCGATTCGGTTCGGGAAAGCCTGGCCGGCATGGCCCGGCGCCGCCTGGGCAAAATCCACTTTGCCCTCGCCACGCAGGATCGCCTGTTCCCGGCGAACCTGCGCGAACGCCTGGCTGGAGCAAAGCCGCCGGACTCAGCGGACCCGTCCGCCGCGGCCGCGAATCGAGCCGTCCCGGTGCTTCTGTCTGCGGCGCTGACCCTCCCCGGCATCGCAACCCGCCCGGACGGCGCCGCGCGCGTCAACCACGTCCAGGTGCTCGGCGTGGATCCTCAATCCTGGCCGCGCCTGGCCCACTGGGGCTCGTTGTCCCCCGACGCCAGGCGGCGGGGTCCCGCGCGCGAGCCCCCGAACCGCGGCGGCGTGGTGATGCCACCGCCCGAAGAAGAGGAAGAACTGCTTGCGCGCTGGCAGCGCGGCGGCATGGCGTTCATCAACCCAGCCCTGGCCCGGAAACTGGCGGTCCGGGCGGGGGACGAACTGATCGTGCGCATGCGCAAGCCCAGTGCCCTGGGGTTGGACGCGGCCCTCAGCCCGCGCAACGAGGACGCCGTGGCGCTCCGATTGAAGGTTGGCGCAATTCTGCCGTCCGAGCGGCTGGGCGACTTTGCCCTGACCGCCCAGCCGGGCCCGGCGGCCAACCTGTTTCTGCCGCTGGACTTTCTTTCCGCGCAACTCGGCGTCCCGGGGCAGGCGAACCTGCTGGCGGCCGGCCCGGAATGGGATTTGCCCCGGCTCGGCCGCGAATTGGCGCGCGCCTGGCAGCCGGAAGACGCCGGCCTGACGGTGCGCGTGGTGGCCCCGCCGCCGGACAGGACGGGCGGCGAGCGCGTCCCGCCCTTCGTCGAGATCTGCAGCGCCCGCATTTTCCTTGAGCCCTCCATCGTCGCCGCCGCGCTCACGCCCCGGGCGGATTGGCGGTCGGACGGAACCGGGGAATCCGCCCGCGGCCCGCTCGCCACCAACGGCATGCGCGTGCTGACCTACCTGGCCAACCTGATGCGCGCCGGGAATCGGGCCACCCCGTATTCGATGGTGACGGCGGCGGAGGCGCCGCTGGTGCCGCCGGATATGCGCGACGACGAGGTGCTCATTAACGAATGGCTCGCCGACGATCTGCAGGTGAAGCCCGGCGATGCCGTGGCGCTGAGCTACTATGTCGTGGATTCGGGCAGCCGCCTCGTCGAGCGCACAAACTCCTTCCGCGTGCGCCGGGTGGTGCCGCTGCGCGGCCGCTATGCCGACCGGACGCTCATGCCGGAGTTTCCCGGCGTGGCCCAGGCCGAGCGCACGCGCGACTGGGATGCGGGGTTTCCGCTGGTTTACCCGATTCAGGCCCGGGATGAGGCGTATTGGAAAACCTATCGCGGCACGCCCAAGGCCTTTGTGACCCTGGCTGCCGGCCAGGCGATGTGGGCCAGCCGCTTTGGAACGCTCACCGCCATCCGGTATCCCGTGCCGGACGATACCCCGCCCGACACCGTCCGCGAAGCGGTGAAACGCCAACTGCGGACCGGCTTGCGCCCGGACGAAGCCGGGCTGCAGTTCGAGGCCGTCCGCGCGGCGGCGCTCAAAGCGGCGGCGCAGGGACAGGACTTCGGGCTGTTGTTTCTCGGGTTTAGCTGGTTTGTAGTCGGGGCGGCGTTGCTGCTGATGGCGCTGCTCTTCCAGTTCGAGCTGGAACAGCGGTCGGCGGAGGTCGGGATTTTGCTGGCGCTGGGCCTGACGCCCAGGCAGGTGCGGCGTTTATTGCTGTTCGAGGGCGCCGCGCTGGCGCTGGCGGGCGGCGCGATCGGGGCCCTGGGAGGGCTGGGCTATGCCTGGGCCATGATCCAGGCGCTCACCACCGTCTGGCGCGGCGCCATCGGGAGCGCGGAGCTTCATTTCCAGGCAACCGCCGCCAGCCTGCTCACCGGTTTCTGCGCCAGCACCGTCGTGGCGACGCTGACGATCTGGCTGACGCTGCGGCGGCAGGCCCGGCAGCCCGTGCGCGCACTGTTAACGGGGGAAATCCCAAGCCCCGTCCCCCGCCACCGAAATCGCGGCCCGTGGGCCGCCGCGGGCGCGGGCGCGGCAGCGGCGGGGTTGGTGAGTTGGGCGCTGCTGAGCCATCGGCAGGCGGAACCGGGCGTATTCTTCGGCGCGGGAGTGCTCGTGCTGCTGGCGGGGCTTGCCGCGGCGTCCGATTGGCTGGGGCGGCGGGCCGGGGCGGCGGATGCGGCGCGGTTGACGCTTCCCGGCCTGGGCGCGCGCGGATGCGCGCGCCGCCGGAACCGAAGCCTCGCCTGCGTCGCCCTGCTGGCTTGCGGCTCCTTTGTGCTGCTCGCCATCGGGGTCTTCCGGCTGGAGGCGCAGCCCGGCGCCGTCCGGCGCGATTCCGGCACCGGCGGATTCGCCTTGATCGGCGAATCCACGCTGCCTGTTGTGGCGGACCTCAACACCCGGACCGGCCGGGATTTCTACGGGCTGGATGACGCGCCGCTGGCCGGGGTGAACGTGGTGCCGCTGCGCGTGCGCGAGGGCGACGCCGCCAATTGCCTCAATTTGAACCGCGCCCAACGGCCGCGGCTCCTGGGCGTGAAGCCCGAGCGGCTGGCGGGACGGTTTGCCTTCACCCCGGCGGCCGGCTACGACCGGCGCTGGGGCTGGGCACTTCTCTCTGCGAACCCCCGCCGGCCCGGGGCGCTCCCCGACGCGGTTCCCGCCATCGGCGACGCCAACTCGATCCAATGGGCGCTGGGCAAAAAGATCGGGGACACGCTGGACTACACCGACGAGCTGGGACGGGCGTTCAAAGTGCGGCTGGTGGGCGCGGTGGCAAACTCGATCCTGCAAGGAAGCCTGCTGATTGATGAAGCCGAGTTCACCCGGCGGTTCCCCGGCGAAAGCGGCTACCGGATGTTCCTCGTTGACGCGCCCGCGGACGCGGTGCCGCGGGTTTCAGCGGTGCTGACACGCGCCTTGCAGGATGCGGGCCTGGAGTTGACGCCGGCCGCGCGGCGCTTGAACGAGTTCAACACCGTGCAGAATACCTACCTGGGCACCTTTCAGGCCCTGGGCGGGCTGGGCTTGCTGTTGGGCAGCGCGGGCCTGGGGGTGGTCGTCCTGCGCAACGTGCTCGAACGGCGCGGCGAACTGGGGCTGCTGGGGGCGGTGGGATTCCGGCGGCGGCGGTTGCAATGGCTGGTCATGGCCGAACACGGCGTCCTGCTCGGATTGGGGCTTGGCCTGGGCATCGCGGCGGCGATGGTGGCGGTGCTGCCGGCCTTGCTGACGCCCGGCCCCCCGCGGTCGTATGGCTGGCTGGCGCTGACCCTCGCCGCCGTCCTGCTCAACGGCCTGCTGTGGACCTGGCTGGCCGCCGCCGCCGCCCTGCGCGGCAACCTGCTGGCGGCGCTGCGCAACGAATAGGCGTCCTACCCCGCCAGCGGCGGCTTCTGCTGATGCCACTCCGTGCTCTGTTCGTACGCGTGGCCCAGCCGCAGGAGGGTCTCCTCCCCGAACGGCTTGCCAAGCAACTGCAACCCCACCGGCCGCCGTGGATTGCCCTCGGTGAACCCGCCGGGCAGCGCCAAACCGCAAAGGCCCGCCAAATTGCAGGAGATGGTAAAGATATCCATCAGGTACATTTGCAGCGGGTCCGCGGTCTTCTCCCCGGCCGGAAACGCCGTCGTCGGGGTGGTCGGCGCGAGAATGGCATCCACCTTGTCAAACGCCGCCTGGAAATCCTGGCGAACCAGCGTCCGCACCTTTTGCGCCCGCAGGTAATAGGCGTCGTAGTAGCCGCTGCTCAACACGTAGGTGCCTAAGATAATGCGCCGCTTCACTTCCGGGCCGAAGCCCGCGCCGCGCGTCCGGCAGTACAGCTCGGTCGGATCTGACCCGCTCACGCGCAGGCCATAGCGGATGCCGTCAAACCGCGCCAGGTTGGCGCTGGCCTCCGCCGTGGCGATGATGTAGTAGGCGGCAATCGCGTAATCCGTATGAGGCAGCGACACCTCCACCAACTCCGCCCCTAAGCGGGTGAACTGCCGCTCCGCCGCCTCGAGGGCTTGCCGCACCGCCGGCTCCAGGCCGCCGACCCGATACTCCTTCACCAGGCCCAGCTTCAGCCCCTTGATGTCGCCCGTCAGCCCCGCCGCATAATTCCCCACCGGCAGCGGCGCGCTGGTGGAGTCGCGGGGATCAGGCCCGCTGATAACCCCCAGCACCGTCGCGGCGTCCCGCGTGTCCTTGGCCAGGCAGCCAATTTGATCGAGCGACGACGCATACGCCGCCAGTCCGTAACGCGACACCCGCCCATAAGACGGCTTCAGCCCGACGCAGCCGCAAAACGACGCCGGCTGGCGAATCGAGCCGCCGGTATCGGAACCCAGCGCCACGATGCACTCATCGGCAGCCACCGCCGCGGCGGATCCGCCGGAGGAACCGCCCGGAACGCGTGACGGATCCCACGGATTGCGCGTAACCTGGAAGGCCGAGTTCTCAGTCGAACTGCCCATGGCAAACTCGTCCAGGTTGAGCCGACCAAAGATCACCGCGCCGGCGGCCTTGAGCTTTTCAATGACGGTCGCGTCGTAAGGCGAGATGTATCCTTCCAGCATCCGCGAGCCGCAAGTCAGGGGCTGGCCCTTAACGGCGATGGCATCCTTGACCGCGAGCGGCACCCCGAGCAGGGGCCGCTGCGCGTGCGTCTGGCCGGCCGCCAGCGCCCGGTCGGCTTCCCCGGCCTGCGCCAGCGCATCCGCCGCGTCATAACTGATAAACGCGCGGATGAGGCCATCCACACTCTGAATTCGATCCAGGCACGCCTGGGTGGCCGCCCGCGCCGAAACCTCGCGCCGGGCCAGCTTCGCCGTCAGCTCCGAAATGGTAAGTTGATTCAACATGCATTCGCCGCCGCCCGCACCAGGGCCGCGGATTTGCGCCATATAGTGGCGCACCCGCGCCCGCTGTCAATGACGCGAACATCCCGAAAAATGGCGCGCCGCCCCAGGTCCCGCCCCGGCGCCGCCCGGCGCGATGCGGCAGTCATGGCCGCGCCCCGGGAGGCGCCGCATTGGTGCGGGCGGCCGCGCCGCCGGGAAGTGGCTGGCCCCGGCCGCCCAGGACCTCCTCCAGCCGCGCCGCCAGCCGCCGGGCCATAAGCTCATTGCCCTCGTCGCCGGGGTGCGCCGCGTCGGCCAGCAGCGCCTTGTCGGGTTCGCCAAATAACTCAAGCCCCTCGACCACAAACAGGCGCGGGTCGCCGGCCTGCCGGCGTTCCTCCGCCGCCCGGCGCATCAGCGCGCGCAATGCCTCCGACCGCTGCCGGTAGTCGGGCTGGGCCGCTTCCCGGGTCGAGTAGATCGGCGTCACGCAGAAAATGGGCGCCGTGGGATGCGCGGCGCGGATCGCGTCCAGCATCCGGTTATACCGCTCCGGCTCCGGCGCGCCGTAGGACTTGCCCAGGTCAAACAAATAGGCCCCGGCGTCCAGTTGGTTGACCAGGGCCACCACCTCCGGCTCGGCCTTGCCGGCGCCGCCGAAGCCCAGGTTGACAAAGTCAAGGTTCAGCCGCCGGGCCAGGGCGGCCGGATAGGTCTGCGCGGGATGCAGCGCCCCGGTTCCCTGCAGGACGGACGAGCCATAGCAGACGAGGGGGCGCGGCTGCGCGAACGGCGGCGGCGGCCTCAGCTCGGCGTCGGCGTCCAGGCCCACCGCGAAGACCCGCACCTCATTTCGGTGCGGCAGGTAGAGGGTGATGTCCTTCCAGGCCCGGCCCTGGTTGGCGAAGATCACGCGATCCACCCGCTGCGTGCCCTGCGGACTCACCGAACCCGCGTATTGGCCGTTCACGAAGGCATCGAAGCAGCACCGCTTCCCGCCGGGCTGGACGGCGGCGAGGCGAAGGCCCAGGCAGGAACTGTTGCAGGAAAGCCGGATGCGGCCGCCGCCGGGCGACACCGCCCGGTTCCAGACGCCTTTGGGCACGCGGGTTTGGGCGCGCTTCGGCAGCCGCCACAAGTCCGGCGCATTCTCCTTGAACCACGGCAGCCCGCATATTTCCAGTTGCGGATGCGGCAGGTCGAGCCACTGGACCACGCCGTTGGTGGGGGAGGAATCCGCCGCCGCGCTGGCCCCGCCCGCCAGCCAAAGGCTGACGGCCAGTCCCGTCAGCCACCGCCGGCGCCGGGCCGCCGCCGCCCCCGGGAAGCCACCGTCGGAAAGCCGCACGGCCGCACCGGCCTTTTTACCACGATTCTGCACCGGACATTATTCGTTTAACAGACTTCCCATTCTGCGCTAAACTGTTCCCATGCGCTATCGAATTCTAGGCAGCACGGGGCTGCGGGTGTCGGTCATTGGCCTGGGCACCTGGCAGTTTGGCGGCGAGTGGGGCCGCGCTTTCTCCCAGGCCGACGCGGACGCCATCCTCGATCAGGCGGGCGCGCTCGGCATCAACCTCCTCGACACCGCCGAGTGTTACGGGGATCACCTCTCCGAAAGCCTGGTCGGCGATTACCTCAGTCGCCACGACCGGTCGCGCTGGATTGTGGCGACCAAGTTTGGCCACCGCTTCCAGCGATTCATGACCCGGGCGGAAGACTTCTCGCCCGCGGGCGTGCGCCAGCAGCTTGAAGCCTCCTTGCGCGCGCTGCGCCTGGAGGCCATAGACCTCTACCAGTTCCATTCCGGCTCCGACAGCCAGCTCCTGAACGACGACCTGTGGGCGATGCTGGCCGAACAAAAGCAGGCCGGCAAAATCCGGCACCTGGGCATCTCGATCCTGGGCAAAGGCAGCGAGCCGCAGGCCCGCGAGGCGCGGCGGCTTGGCGCCGAGGCCCTTCAGGTGATTTACAACCGCTTCGACCGCCGCCCCGAGCAGCTCTATTTCCCCCACGCGCAGCGGGACCACCTCGGCATCCTGGCGCGCGTCCCGCTGGCCAGCGGCTTGCTCAGCGGCAAATACCGCGCCGACGCGGCCTTCCCCGCCCAGGACTGGCGCTCGACGCTCGACGCCGACAAATTGCGCCGCGACCTCGCCGAAGTGGAGCGTATTCGCCAGTCGGAGCTGCCCGCCGGCATGGCGATGGCGCAGTGGGCCCTGGCGTGGTGTTTGCAGCATCCCGCCGTCTCCACGGTCATCCCCGGCTGCATGAGCCCGGCCCAGGTGGCCGCCAATGCCGCCGCGGCGGAACTGGAGTTGCCCCGGTAGCCGCTCCCCGCGCGCTCAAACCCCGGCGGCCGGCCGGCGGCCCGCCCACCCGGCGGCGAGGTTTAACAGCGCCGTGACCAGGCAGGCGCCCCCCACGCCCAGCAGCGGAATCAGCAGCGCGCAGGCCAGCAGCGCCCCCAGGCAGGCGCCGATGAAATCGGCCGCATACAACCGCGCGGCCCCGCGAACGGTGCCGTCATATTCCCGCCGGTTGGCCAGCGGGAACTGCATCCCGACCAGCAGCGCCAGAACCAGCGTCAGCAGGGCGATGCCGGCCTTGACCATCACCCGCGACCCCGCCGGGCCGCCCATGCGATTCAACAGCGGCAGCAGCAGCGGCAGCACCGCGGCGTAGACCGCGAGGAGAAACGCCAGCCACGACAAGCCATTCCCCCGCCCGTTCGCAAGCCAGCGGATGAATCTCCGGCCCGGGCAACCCGCCAGCATGGCCATCCCCGCATCCGCCGCCGCGCCCCAACGCCGGGACGCGCCGGCCATCCGGATCGCCAGCAACCGCGGAGCCGGCTGGGAAGTCAGCACGCCCGGCGGGTGGAGGTGGGGAGACACCGCCAGCCGGTTCATCAGCGCGGCTCCCAGCGCCAGGCCCGCCATGAAAACCGTCACGATGATCCCCAACTGGTGATAAACCGAGCCGCAGAGGACCTGGAAGGCCAGCAGTAAAACCAGTTCCAGGGCGGAAGCGGCAAAGCCCGAAGCAAACAACACCAGCGCGCTGCCCCGCAACCGCGCCACGTAATAGCCAAGCCCCAGCAGCAGCGCCGCCTCCACCAGCCCGAACCGCGCATCAAACTGGCGCAGCCAGTGCCGCAGGTGGTAGTAGTAAAGAACCGGGCTGAAGTCCCGGTTCACCGCCGCCGGCTGGACCGTGGCATCGGCCAGGGCCTGCATCCGGTCGGGCGTCAGCATGGCGGACAGGTAATGGCGGTTCACCAGCCGGGTCGGGATTCCCCGCGGCTCCAGGCGCGCGGCAATGTCGGCGGATAACGGCCCGTCCGAGGCCAGGAAAAAGACCCGCTGCCCGGGAATCACCAGCACATTGCGGAACGATTGCTCCACCGTCCGCCGCGCGGAGGACAGCAGCCGCGCCAGCTCGGGGCTGACGTAGTTCTCGTACTGCCCCAGCGCAAAGCACACCACGCCCCCGGGAGCCAGCGCGCCCTTGACCTCCGCGAAATACTCCGCCGTGTAAAAGCGGTTCAACTGGGCGCTGGCCGGGGCGGGCACGTCAATAATGGCCACCTCATACTTCTCCGCCGCCTGCCGCGTGAACAGCCGCCCGTCGGTGTTGCTCACCCGAATCCGGGGATCATCAAGGTTCTGTGGCAGATACTTCCGGCCCAGCGCCAGCACCAGCGGGTCCAGCTCCACGTAGTCCACCGCGCCGACGCCATACTTGAGGATTTCCCGGGCGGTGCCTGAAATGCCGCCGGACACCAGCAGCACCCGCCGCGCCGCGGGCCGTTGCGCCAGCGCGTAATGCACCGTCTCCTCGACGCGCTGATCGTCGCGGGTCGAGGCGACCGGGATGCCGTTCTCGAGGAAATCATACTGCCCGGCCGAGCGGGTCACGACGAGCCGGCCATACGGCGAATTGGCATGGGCCACAACCTCCTGCCGCGGATACTGCCGGGCGGTGGACCAGCCGTCCGGGTCGGCCAGCAGCGTGACGCCGGCCAGGCCCACGCCCAGCACCGGCACCGCGGCGAGCAGCCACCCGCGCGCGGCGCGCCCCGCGCCCGGGGCCGGCCAAGCCACCAGCCACGCCAGCGCCAGGTTCAACCCCGCCGGAACGGCCAGCAGCGCTATATGGTCCAGGAACCGCGCCAGCACAAAGCTGAACCCCACGCCGCCCCCGATGCTGCCCAGGCTGTCGGCCACATAAACCCGCCCAATCCCCCGGGCGCCCTCGACACGCGACCGGATCGAGCAGGCCAGCGTCAAACCATACCCCGCCACCAGGCAATACGGCAGCAACAGCACCAGCGCCGCCCCCGCCGTCTCCGCCATGCCCACCGCCGCGCCCCGGGGAAACACCACGTTGCGCAGAACCCGCACCGCCAGCACCTGCAGCGGCGGCAGCACCGCCGCCAGGATCAGGACCCGGGCCAGGGCGGCGAGCGGATCGCGCAGCCGCTCGGCGCGGCGCCCCAGCCGCGCGCCGATCCCCATCAGCAGGAGCCACCAGCCCAGCGTCACCCCCAGCACCATCTCATTGCCGGCGAACACCCCCAGCAACTCGCGCATCAGCGCCAGTTGCGCCATCACGCACGACGCGCCCAGCGCCCCGGCCGCCGCCAGCACCCGCCCCCGGGGATCAGGAGCGGGGCGGCTCTTCCGCGAAGCACTCCACGTGATAGATGGAAAGAGTGACATCCTTGCCCCGCCACGCGGAGGCGTCGCCGCCGGCCTTCCGCGAAAGCTGTTCCAGGAACTGGACCTTGTCGGGCAACTGCGCCCAGACCTGCGGCAGAAACGTCGCCGTGCGCGCGCCGATGCGAAGCAGCACGCCGTCCTCGTGCGGGCGCAGCTTGGCCAGCAAATCGTCCGGCGAGGTGAACGCCAGCGGCTGCGGCTCCGTCAGCACGCTGATCTCGATCCGGATTTCGTCCAATTCCCCGGCCTGGACGGGCGGGAAACGCCCGTCGCGCAGCGCCGCGTTGCGCGCGTTCTCGGCCACTGCCCGGTGCAGGGGTTCCAGGGCGGTCAAGTGGCCGATGCAGCCCCGCAGCGCGCCGCCTTTGGTCAGGGTGACAAAACAGGCCCGCTTCTCCCGCAGCTTCGGCGGCACGTCCGCGTCGGCGACCTCGGGCAGGCCGCCGGAGGCCGTCACGCTCCGCAGGGTCCGGCGGGCCAGCTCCAGCAGGAACTTCCGCTCGGACGCCGCCACTTGCTCGGGCCCCGGCGCATAGAAGGCCACCGCCGCGTACCCCACCACGCGGTTTTTATCGCCGCTGACATCGCCACTATTGCGGTAATCGAGCACTTGCGCCTTCCAACCCTTCTGCCGCGCCAGGTGCAGCAGCGCCAGAACGGGCAGTTTGCCGCAGGCTTCCTGGGCCGACATCGCCTCCAGGTCCAGCGCCTCAATCGCCCGGAGGCAACGGCGATCCAGCCCGCGCGCGGTCTCGTACGCATGAAAGTGGCTCAAGTCGGTGCTGGCGACAACTATTGTTTTGTCGTCCCACTGCTCCGCCAGCGCCCGGGCCACCTGTTCCGGGTTCACCTCGCCCAGGATCATCGGCAGCAACTGGAAGTCCGGAAGGACTTTTTGCAGAAACGGCACCTGCACCTCGACGGAGTGCTCCCAGGTCTCGGGCGTGTCCTGGCCGGCTTCCGGCGCGGCTTTCGACGCCTGCCGCCACCAATCCGGCCGCCGCACCGGGCAGCGCGGCTCCCGCGCAAACGGCGCCACCCCCGCCAGCGCCCGGGCCCGCTCCGAAATCGGCGCCAGCCCCAGCGGCGTCCGATAGGCGTCCGCATCCGGCAGGGACACGCCTTGCAGCAGCGCATAGTGGGAAGCTCCCATGACCACCACCGTCCGCGCGTCGCGCCCGGCCAGCAGCTTATAGGCAATGGCCGCCGTCGCCCCGGAAAACTCGTAGCCCGCGTGCGGACAGACCAGCCCCTTCAACCGGGGGATGCTGTGATCCGGCGCGCTCGCCAGCAGGGTGTCAATCATCCCGGAAAGCTTCTTGGCCTCGCCGGGATAGAACAACCCCGCCACCGCCGGCTCCCGCACCCGCCGCGCCTCCCGGGCGGAGGACTCGGACGGAACCGAACGGCGGGACGGTTTTTCCTCCGGCGCTTCCGGCCGGGCGCCGCACCCCAGGCCGATGACCAGCAAAGCCAGCACGGCGGCGACGCATTTCCCGCGGCCGCCCCGATTCGCTGCCCGCGTTTCCACGTGTTCTGCCATGCCGTCATGGCATACGCTTTTGCCACCAAAAGGCAAGCGCATAATTCTCACCCGCGACCTCATCCGCGTTGGCCAGCTCCTCAAAACCGAAGTCCTCGACCACGTCATCCTCAGCAACCCCCGCCACGGCCCGCTCACCCCGCCCCGCCCACCCCCCGCCCCAACGGGGCGCCATGCGATAGCCCGGGGCAACGCCCCAGGAACACCACCCCCGCTCGCCCGCCCCCGCGCCCCAACGGGGCGCCATGCGATAGCCCAGGGCAACGCCCTGGGAATAGCGCCCCCTCAACCAGCCCAGCCCTGAAAGGGCGTAATTTCCTGCCTCCAACCGCTTTCGTCGCCACCAAATCCCAAGCGCGTCGGCGGCGTCATCCCTGCCAACCCCCTCCCCATCCGCATCCACCTTCAGCACATCCTCCGGCCGACTCGGATCGTGCTGCAGGCTCGGCAACGTCTCCACCAGCCGCCCGCACCGCCGGTGAATAAACAACCGGGCCGGAATGTTCCCCTCCACATCACCCAACCGCTGCAATACCTCCGCCCAACCGTTCACCCGGTCCATATTCGCGGGCGCAGCGGAGGCTTGCAATCGAAACCGCCGGCGGCATAGTGCTGGCCATCATGCTTATGTTTCGTTTCAACCTGGCCCCCCGCCGACAACCCATCTCCTCGCTATGACCCGGATTTCTTCCCCCCTTTCCCGCCGCCGTTTCATGGAACGCTCCGCGCTGGCCACCAGCCTGTTCGGCGCCGCCGGGCTGGCGTCCCCCGGCCACAGTGACGCCGCGGACGCCGCCGCGGCCGCCGCGCCGGCGGGCGCCGTGCCGCGCGTCAACGCCCGCCAGCATGGCGCCAAAGGAGACGGCCAGTCCGATGACACCCGGGCGCTGCAAAGCGCCCTCGAGGCCGCGCGGAAGGACGGCCCGATTTGCTATGTGCCGCCCGGCCTGTATCGCCTGGCAGGGGCGCTGACGGTTCCGCCGGGCGTGACGCTTTGCGGGGCGTCGGGCGGCGTGCCGCATAGTGAGCACCCGATCGGCACGGTGCTGCTGGCGGTGGGCGGGCGCGGCCAGGCCGACGGCGAGCCGCTCATCACGCTCAAGCCCAACGCGGTGGCGCGAAACCTCATCATCCATTACCCCGAGCAAACCCTTGCCGAAGTGGCGCCCTACCCGTGGTCCATCCGCGCCGATGGCGAGCTGTGCCAGATCCGGGATATCACGCTCACCAACCCCTACCAGGCCCTCGACCTGGGCAGCCGCTGGAACGAACTGCACCTGGTCCGCAACGTCTTCGCCTGCCCCCTCAAGATCGGCGTCTATATTGACCAGTGCACCGACATCGGCCGCCTCGAAAACATCCACTTCAACCCCAACTTCTGGACGCGCATGGCGCTCAAGCCCGGCTTCCCCGGCGGCAACATCAAGGCCTACCTGGAAAAGAACCTCGTGGGCTTCAAGATCGGCAAGACCGACTGGGAGTTCATCAGCAACAGCTTCGTCATCTTCCCCCGGATCGGGTTTCACTTCGACGACTTCGGCCACGGACCGGGCAACGCCGTCATCACGCAGTCCGGCAGCGACATCGGCCCCGTGGCGGTGCAGGTGGACCGTTCCCAGCCGCACGCCGGCGTCCAGTTTGCCAATGCCCAGTTCATGTCCACCCTCGTGGTCGGCCCCAACAATCAAGGCCCCGTCAAACTGGCCAACTGCGGCTTCTGGGGCATCCCCGAAACCCGCGAACAGGTCCGCCATTCCGGGCCCGGCACGCTGGCCCTGACGGCCTGCCACTTCAACGGCTGGGACCAGCCGGGCAAGGGCGCCCCCTGCATCCGGGCCGCCGGCGGGCGGCTGATGGTCAATGGCTGCGAGTTCATGGACGGCGGCAAACGCGCCATCGTCCTGGAAAAGGGGCTGGTGGCCGCAACCATCTTCGGCTGCGCTTTCCGCGGCGCGGCGGCGGTTGACGACCAATCCGGCGCCGACGTGCAAATCGGCCTCAACACGAGCCGCTAGCCGCCCCAGGACGCCCGCCCCGGAAAAGGCTCACCGCCAGTGATGGATCCCGACCGGCCGAGAGCAGTTCCCTCTCCTCAAGGGAAAGGGAACTACACGCGCAACTGCATAGACACGGTTAAGGCAAGACTGTCGTCACCACCGTGGCCGAATCATTGCCGGCCACCGGGTCCGGAGCCGGGTTGGCGACAATCGCCGTATTCTCCAGCGAACCCGGTTGCTGCGGTCTGACGCGGATCACGACCGACACCCCCGGCCCGGGCAGCAGCGGATTCAGCAGTTCGCAGGTCAACATGCCATCAGAATACACGCAGTTACCCTCCTCTGGCGGCAGGACTTCAGCCGAAATGTACTCCACGCTCGCCGGCAGCGGATCGAAAATCTGCACCTTCCGGGCCGGCGGACCGCCCAGGTTCTTCACTTCAAGGGTGTAGGTAAGCTCCTGTCCCACTCTCACCGGGTTGGGCATTGCAATTTGGGTTATGTCCATGTTCACGGATTGCATCCCCACTCGGTAGTAGCGGCCGCCCGGCTCCAAAGTATCCTTCATCACAACCGGTTCACCCGTGCCGGTCGGAATGTCCCATATCTCCCATCCCGGCGGGAGCACCTCCTCGGCTCGCTCCACCACGTAATCCACCCCCAACGAGGTGTCGAAGCACAACTCGACCTCCATCCCCACCTGCCGGGCGGAAACAGACAGCTCAGGCTTGGGACTGGTGATATTACCCGCGAAGGACTCCGTCTGATCCAATGCCGTCAGGAAATGCAGGCTGCCGTTCTCCAAACCCAGTGGCGGCAGGAAGCAGCCGGAACAACTGCCCGCGGCGTTTAAGGTCCCGTTGTAAACCAGCGTGTCATCCAGGTAAAGCTGCACCGGCTGATTGGGCGACATCCGCGTGAGCGTGAACGGATACGGCACGCCGGCCCGGGGCACACCGCTCCCGTAGAGTCGCAGATCCGGCCGGTGCGCATAGAGCATTTGATCAAACGTCAGCTCCACCGTGTCGAAGAATTCCACCGGAATGCCCGCCGCCGCCACAATGGGCACCTGCGGCGCCGTCAACGCCAGCATGCTCTTGGGCACCTGGAAGGCAATGGTGGTGCCGATGGGAACCGTGGGCCCCTCCCGGTCGTTGAACTCAGGCTCCGTCAGCAGTTCGATCGGCCCCGGCAACAGCATCCCCGGAGGAGGCATCATTGGGTCCTCCACAAACCCCTGCACCAGCAGCGGCCCCGGCTCCGTGGGCCGCGACACCTCCACTCGCACAATCCGGTCTATCCCCGCCCGCCCCGCATAGCTGACGCCGGTGAGAGGATTGTTATCGGTATCCAGGCCCAGGGCGTACCTCGCCGCCAGCGTGCCCTCGGACGGTATGACGCCGCCCACTCCCAGGGAGACCGTAAGGGTCGGCACGCCCTGTTCCGAACCAACCCACACCCTTTGCAGGTCGTGAATGTCCTTCACGTCGGCGCCGTGACCCCCGCTGGAAATCGCGTCCCCATGATCATCCCGCGCCGCGCCCGATTGCACCAGGCCGACGACGGCCGGGCAATTTTCCTTGAACTGCCGCGCGCTGAATCCGAATGTGGTCACCTCCTTGTTCATCTCCTCAATCTGGAGCTTGGTCAGGTTCGTGGCGCCAGGGGTGTGCTTCGGGGCCATCAGGTTCTCTTCGCCTGCCGGGCCCGGGTTGTTCGTTGACGAGTGTCCATCCTCATCCGCGTCAATGCCGGTTGCGATCTTGTGATACGCGCCCAACGTGAACACATGCGCCGCCTCGTGCGCGATGGTCTGCGCGGTGTCGGTAGTGCTCCCATACTTTTGCACGATAATCGTCGGGTCGCGGTGCACCGCGACTCCGATGTTGCTCGCATTGGTTGCGTTGACCTGCTGGCCAAACGAGATTTTCATCCCCGTGCTCCCCGGCAGTCCCGCCACTTCCTTGCCGCCAAATGTGCGGATTGCGTCCCGCTCAGCCCGGGTGAACACCCCGTCGCCATCATCCCCGTTGTTGGCGGCGGTCACGGGATCGTTGATCTTCACCGGCACCAACCGGATGTTGGCCTGGCCCAGGATTTTGTTCGCCTCGGCAATGGCGTCCGCAATGTATTGCGTTGACACATTGGCGTTGGAGTAAACATTCACAATGACGGGGACATGAGTGCCTTGCGCCGGGGCTTGCGGCGCCGCGGCAAATGCCGTCACGGGCAACAGGGTCGCCGCCAGCAAGGCGATGGCGAAACTCAGCGGCGGCGCCCGGCGCGTGACGTTATGGGTCCATCCTGATATAAACGGGTAGTTACTCATGGTGTGCAGTCCTTTCTTACGTTGACCGTAAAACACGTGACTCCGGGCGGACGCTTGCGGCGGGCGGGTGGGTATAGAAGTTCTCCCCTCTGTCTTTCTCTCCTACACCCGCATGGCTTGCGTGGTTGCAGATCCACATGTTCGACAGATTTGTTAGCGGGGTGGCGGCCCGACCATCCCCATTGACCTCCGAAATCAGGCTGATTTCGAACCCTTTTCAAAGCTCCCGCTCTACCAAGCAGGAGCTTCACTGACGATTTCACTCTCTTCGCACGGCCTCGTTAAGAATAAAGTGTCAAAAAATTTCAATATGCGTATTGACTCACAATGCCTATGACTGAAGAGGAGGAATGGGGTGCGGGGGGAGGGATTGGTTGATTCATACCGGGGCTTACCTTGCCGCCAGGAAAACGGCAATCATGGGCCGAAAATCGAAGCAAGAATACCGGTTGGCAATCTGGGGCCGCAGCCAGAGCGTGGGGCGGCGGTTGACGACCAATCCGGCGCCGACGTGCAAATCGGCCTCAACACGAGCCGCCAGCCGCCGCCGGCGGCGGCCGGTCAGCTTTTCCGCCCGGTCAACTGCTCCAGGAACAGCCGGGCCTTCCGGGCGGCGGCTTTAACGTCCGCCAGCGCGCCGCGGGCGAGACACTCCACCAGCAACGGCCCGCCGGTGAAGCCGCCCTGCTTCAGCCGGTCAAAAACCTTTGGAAAGTCCACCCGCCCCTCGCCGATGTTCACCAGCACGTCCTTGGGCGGCCGGTAATCCTTTACGCTCATCCCCATCACCAGGCCATCCACCGTGGCCGCATCCGCCACCGGATCCAGTTGCCCGTCGGAATAGAAGAAGATATTGCCCGGATCATACCACAGCCCGAAGTTCTTGCGCCCGACCAACTCGATGGCTTTGCGGCACTGGGGCCCGGTCGCGTTCCGGCCGCCGTGCGGCTTGATGCTGAGGTTGACGCCTTTGGCCGCGGCATGATCGCAGCACTCGGCAACGGTCTGGTAGTAGATTTGGTAGCGCTCATCGCCAATCCCGCCCAGCATCAAGTGCGGACATTCGCAAATCGCCGCATCATCAATTAATTGCTTCAGCCCCCGGCAGTTCTCCTCCAGCGAACTGCTGACCGGGAATTCACCATAAATGGACAGCACCTCCAGCCCGCGCTTCCGCGCTGCCCGGTGCATATTCCGGACTTCCTCAACCGGCGTGCTGGATTTAATCATGACCCAGCCCGCGATGTTGGAGGTCATGATCCCGACATACCTGAAGCCCGCCTCGGCGATGGCGTCCAGCGCCACCGGGTAATCGAACTGGTCGAACGGCCGCGTATAGCAACCGATTTGCCAGTTGGGCTTGCGCGCCGGCGCCGCCTCCGCCGCCAGCAGCGCGGGCAGCTTCAGCACCGACATCCCTGCCATCCCCATTCCCGCCACCCCGCCCAGAAATGTCCGCCGATTGATGGGGTTGGCCGTATTCGTCGCCATACACTTCGTCATGCTCGCCTTATTCCATCGCCAAACCCGCCCACTGGCAAGAGTTAAGTTCCTCCGCCCGCCTAAAGAAAAGGCGGGGGCGGCGATTCAGCAGGCGGTTCGTTGAGGCGGTGGTCCGGGCGGCCAGGTTCACCCGGCCTCCAATGGAACAAGGGTGCGCGCCCGGGTCACCCAACTGCCTCGTTCCGGCCAAACCACCCGGAAGGCCAAAAGGCTCCCGTTGACTCGCTTTTCCTTGAAAAACCGCTTCCAATCCGCCCCAGATTCACAAATAGCTGTTTTTCTCTAACTTATCACTCATACCCTCGTTCTTTCCCATCGTTTCGGCCTTTTCAAACATCCGGCTCCATTATCCAGATACCGTGGATTTACCCTGCCATCAGGCCGTGTACAAGGGGTGTACAAGGGATGCCCATCGGGTGTACCAGCTAAAAGCCGATGGACTCCCGATGAGCATCCCTTGTACACCCCTTGTACACGGCCTGGGAGCAGGGTAAAGGCAAGGCAGGTTTGGGGTAAGCCGAGGTCGGCAGGGTTCAGATTTTGCCGATATTTTATCCCTTTTCACGCCTAAACCCTTGATTTTACAGGCGAAAGAGGTTTAACACGGTTGGGCTTCCCTTCGGCATCGCTTTAGTTAAGTATTTGGAAAAATAGGGGTTGGGCAAGGAATCGCCTTTTAGGCCTGGTGCTGCGGCTGGTTTGGGCAAAATACTGGCTGGACGGGGCGGCAGGGTTGTGCGGGCTGATGTTGTTTTGCCCGGGTTGAAGGGGATGCTTCGATTGCGGTTTTCGGTTTCAGCGCAGGACACGGCGGGAGGTCAGCCGGGTTTCCTTTCGCCCGGTTTTTTTCCCGGAGGTTGACCGGCGGGCGCGGATAAAGCGGCCGGGCCTTTTGGATTCCCGCTTCCCGGGAATGACCTTCATTCATGCCGGGTTTGAAGCTCGCGCTCCGGCTTTGGGCCCGCGTTCTGATTGTTCCGGTTCGGCGCGGGTTTGCGGGGGATGGCGAAGGCGGCGGGCGCCGGGGCGTTATGGAAGCTTGCCAACCCCGGGGGGGCGGCTACATTGGCATTCACTTATGAAGATGCCAGTTTGCGGAGTGGTGTTGGTTGCCTTGATGGCGGCGGGGTGCGCGACCGGAAACAAATCCCAGGAGGCGGCGCAGCATACGATGTATAACAAGCCGCTGACTTCGCCGGGGGCGAAATTTGGGGCGTTGCCGCCGCCGGTGCAGCTCTCGGTGCTGGCGCAGGTCGGCGCGGCGGCGGTGGTGGATACGGTTCGGGACACCAGCTCGGGCCAGGTTGTGTACAAGGTCTATTTCCGCGAGAGCGATCTTTTCCCGCCGATGTATATCGCGCCCGATGGCAGCATGCTCAACCCCGATCTGACGGTGGCGGTGAGCGCCCGAACGGGCACGCGGGTGAAGCCCGAGGATGTGCCGCCGAAGGTGAAAAAGGCCATCCCGGAGAAGGCGCACTCTTCCGAAGTCGCTTACATCAACAAGGAGATGTGGGGCGAGCGGACCATTTACGTCGTCACTTTCAAGGACGAAGCGCACAATCCCAAGCTGCTGCTGGACGAGGAGGGCGTCGTCGTGCATGAAGCGCAGCCATAACGGCGGCGGGCCTGCGGCCAGACGCCCAGCGCTTCGAGCTGGCGGGTGACCCGCGCCGGCCAGTCCCGGTTGGCGGCGGGGTTGGCGGGGCTGGGATGCAGGATGCGCCCGATTCGCAGCGCGCCCGGGCCGCCGACGTGCTCGGCCCGGCGGGCGGCAAATTCACCGATGCCAATCAGCCATTCGGGTTGCAGCGCGCGCAGGACGGCGCGCAGGTGCCGGTCGCAGGCGGCGAACAAGGCGTCCCGCTCCGCCGCGGGCAGCTTGTCCGGCGTGCGGTTGCGGCCCGAGGCTTCCAGAAAGGCCAGGGGGCAGTAGTTGATCACGATATGCCCGGCGAAGAAGCGTTCCGGCGTCCCGAAGCGCGCGGCGAACAGGCCCCACAAGCGCCGGCCGCTGACCTCGGAGCGGGGGCAGGCAAAGCCGGTGATGGGCCGCCGTGGATGCTCGCCGGGGGGGCGGCGGACGCGGCCGGCGAGCCGGAGCCAATCGCGCACGGCGGCGACCTCGCCGAACGGCACGCCGGTTTGGACCATGCCGAACGGCCCCGGGTTCATGCCGAGAAAGACCACCCGCTTGGGTGCGGCGCCGAATCGCTCCAGGTAGGCCGCGTGCGGCGCCCAGGCGTAGGCCAGGGGGTTATAGACGTGGGCGACGGGCGGCGCGAAGCGCAGCCGGGCGGTGGCGGCGCGCAAGCGCCGGGCGGCGGCGAGGAGCGTTTCCGCGGCCGGAGCCATCCGCGTGTGAGCCGGGGGTTTGGCCGGCGTCCCGGGGGCGCCGGGCGCCGCCGGGTTTAATGGCCGCAGCCGCAGCCGTGGCCGTCGCCGCAGCAGCCGCCGGCCAGGTCTTCCGCGGAGGGGAGGCGGCCCAGCTCGAAGGTCTTTTTAACGTGCCGGTGGATGAACTCCTGCATTTCCTTCAGTTCCTGCTGGGCGTCAATGAAGCCGCGCGCGACGGGATTCCGGAGCAGCGCGTCGCGCTCCTGCTCGAAGTCGGAGATTTCCGCATCGGTCAGCGCCAGCGCGTTCTGTTGTTTTTCCTGCAGGGCCTGGCCCTTGGCGACGGTGCCGTCGTATTGCGCCCGGGCGCGTTCATCCGCCATAAAGATGTCAATGCTCTGGCGCAGGGCCTGGACGCCGGGTTCGTCCAGGATGGCCTGGCATAATTCGCGCGTCTTGCGCGCAATCGCAGTCTCTTCCATCAGTGTTGCCATAAGTCTAAAAATGCCGTTGGGCCGACACGGGCGCCTGGCCAGTAAGCGTGTCGCACTCCCAGTACAACATACTTGCCGGGGAAAAGCAAATCTCCGCGCGGGGGCGGGGGGCTTTTTCCGGCCCGGCCGGGGGGGCGGGGTCAGGGCTGCACGATCTGGTTGCGGATGGCGTAGCGGACGATGTCGGCGGTGGAATGGAGATCGAGCTTGCGCATGAGGTTGGCGCGGTGCGTCTCGGCGGTTTTGGCGCTGATGCCCAGCGCCTCGGCGATTTCCTTGGTCGCCTTGCCTTCGGCGATGAGCTGGATGATTTCGCGTTCGCGCGCGGTCAATTCCTGGCCCCCCGGGGTTTCGGGGTTGAGGTAGCCTTGCAGCACCACCGCGGAGATTTTGGGGGTAAAGTAGGGTTTGTGGCGGGCGAGCGCCTGGAGGGCGGCGACCAGGAACTCGCCGGCATCGGTTTTGAGAATAAAGCCATGCGCGCCCGCCGAGAGCATTTCATGCACCAGCCGCTCGGAGTCGTGCATGGTCAGGATGAGCACTTCCGTGCCCGGGTGCGCGGCGCGGATTTGGCGGGTGGCTTCCAGGCCGTTGAGCTCGGGCATGGCAAAGTCCATGACGACGATGTCGGGGCGCAGTTCGCGGGCCAGGGCGACGGCTTCGCGGCCGGTGCGGGCTTCGCCGCAGACGGTCCACCCGGGCTGGCTTTCGATCGTGGCGCGCAGCCCTTTGCGGATCATTTCGTGGTCGTCGGCCAGGAGGATGCGCAGGGAGGACATGGCGAGGGGGAATCAGGGCGCGGCGGCCGGGTCCGGGAGCGGCGCGGGGAGGGGCACGGCGGCCCGGACGAGGGTGCCGGCGGGGCCGGATTCGAGCTCCAGTTGGCCGCCCAGGAGGCGCAAGCGTTCCTGCATGCCGCCCAGGCCCACGCCGGAGCCGCCGCTGCGGGCCTGGATGCGGGCCAGTTTATCCTCGGGAATGCCGTGTCCCATATCGCGCACTTCCAGCGTAACCCGGTTGTCCCCGCGCGCCAAGCGGATTTGGGCGCGGGAGCTGCCGGAGTGTTTCAGCACGTTGGAGAGGCTCTCCTGGAGCACCCGGAAGAGGGCCAGCTCGGTGTCCTCGGGCAGCCGCCCGAAATCGGCCGGCGCCTCCAGTTCGAGGGTGATGCCGCTGCGGGCGGACAGCCCTTGCGTATAGTCCTCGATGGCGCCCACCAGCCCCATGGCTTCCAGCAGCGGGGGGTGCAGCAGGTAGGAGTGGGTGCGAATCTCCTGCGCCGCCTGGCTGGCCAGTTGGATGCAGTCATCGCACAGCGCCCGGGCCGCGGCCGAAGCCGGGTCCAGGTGCCCCTTGAGGCTGCTCAGGTTGAGGGTAAGCGCCGCGAGGTGCTGGGCGGTGGTGTCGTGCAATTCCCGGGCCAGGTGGCGGCGTTCCAGGTCCCGCACCTGGAGCAGGCGGGCCGAGAGCCGGTGCAGTTCCTCCTCGGTTCGTTTGCGGGCGGTGAGGTCGCGCGCCACGACCAGCACCTTGGCGACCCGGCCCCGCCGGTCTTGAATCACGCTGCCCTGCGATTCGATATGCCGCACGCGGCCGGCCTGATCCAGCAGGCGGTACTCCAGCCGCTGGCCCACGCCGGTCCGGACGGTTTCCCGGAAGGCCTGGGTGACGCGCGCGCGGTCGTCGGGATGCACCTCGGCGAATGAGTTGGTTCCCCGCAGCCGGTCGGGGTCGCCCAGGATCTGGCGATAGGAAGGGCTGTTGTAGAGGCGGCGGCCCCGCACATCGAGCAGCGCCACCAAATCGGCGAGGTTGTCCATGATCAACCGGATCTGCTGTTCGCCGGGCCGCAACGCCCGCGGCGCCGGCGGCGGCGCCGTCCGGGATCGCAGGGCGGCGAGGCCCCGGGCCAGGTCGCCGGCCAGTTGGGCGAGCCATTTCTTTTCCCCGGCGCGGAAGCCGCCCGGCGCGGCGGCTTGCACCGTGAGCACGCCCAGCACGCGCCGGCCCTGCTTGAGCGGGAACCGGGCCGCGGCCGCCCCGCCGCGCGCCCCCGCCGCCGGGAGTTCCGGCCCGCCGGTGCGGAGGGCGGTGCCGGTGCGGATGCCGCCGTTGCGGCACGCCCAGGCCACCGGGCGCACCGTCCGGGCGGGGGTTCGTTCGACCCGGCCCACCCAGGCCACCGGGTAGCCGCCGATTTCGACCACCCGCCGGCAAAGGGCGCGGAGCAGTTTTGTTTCGTCGGTGGCGCGCAGGATCAGGGCGCGGCCTTCCGCGAGCAGGCGCAGGCCGCGGTTGGCGTCGCGGCGGGCCGCGGTCTTTCGGGCGGTTTGCGCGGGGTCCGGACGGCGTGGTTTGGCGGGCGGCATTGCTTCAGCGCGCGGGCGGGCGGGGCGGGGCGGCGTCGGCCGCGCCGGGGCGGGCCGCCGG
>JAAYVL010000120.1 GCA_012517205.1 Verrucomicrobiota bacterium | reverse complement strand
TAGTAAACCCGACGGTGCTTCATCCGGCCCGGGCTGCATGGGGCCTGCCCAAAGACCATGATGTCTTCCGTGGCCACCCCGACGTTCAACCGCAGCCGCAGCCCGGCTTCCGGGTCTTGCACGATCTCCAGCCCGGTGACCAGGTTAGGGCTGAAGACCACCGGGGCCGGGGGTTCGCTGACGGGCGGCTGGCCGATGCAGTCCAGAACGCTGTTGATGCGGACATAAAATTGCTGGCCGCTGAGGGGCCCGTATTGCCCCACCGACGGCCGGCTGGGAACGGTTTGCGCGGCGGCCACCCAGCGCTGGCGCTGGTCTTCGGTCAGGCTCCGGCCCCAGGCCTGGGAACAGGCCGCGAAGCTGGCGCGGGCGCGAGCCTGGGCGGGAGACCGGGCATCGCGGGGCATGGTTAACGCCCGGCAACATTGGCCAAAGGGCGTCGAGTAATAGACATAAGCTCCGAGGCGTCCGGAGCGCGGGGAATCGAGTAATTTCATAGGTGTGAGATTTCCGTGGTTATTTTAATCCAAGGCCGGAAGGGCGGCCCGGCGGCTCGTGCCTTACGAACCTGTCGGCCGGGTTGCCATGCTTTCACGGCCTGGGGAAAAAGGTTATGCCCCCGCCGGATAATCGCAAGCGCCAACTTGCAAACACACCCGGCGCCGCCCATACGTAAAGACTTTTTGCGCGGAGCGCATAAATGAGCTAGAATAAAGGCCAAATGATACGCCGGCTTATACGCATCACCGCCTTGCTGGTCCTCGTGGCGGCCCTGGCCGCCTGGGTGGCGGCGGGAGCTAATCGCGGGTGGACGAAAACGTCCGTTCCCGTCCAGCGGACAGATGAAGTCACCGGCCTGACGGTGGATGATTATCAGAAGCGCTTTGTTCCGGGCGTTGATTTTCTCGTGGCCGCCGTGTTGGGGGCGGGCGTTTTGGCCGCGAGTTCGTTTCTTTTTCGCAAACCGCAACCACAACCATCAAACTGAATTAGCCATCATTCCATTACCGATGAAACTTCTCTCCCGTTATCTTTTGGGCGCCGGACTCCTCGTCAACCTCACCGTGCTGGCCGCGCCGCTGAATTTTGACTTCAAGGACCCGAAGGGGGTCAATAATGCGACCTTCAAGCTGGATGCGCCGTTGGAGGCCATCAGCGGCAACGCCACGGGCATATCCGGCACCGTCGCGTTTGATCCGCAGGCGCCGGCGGCCACAACGGGCAAGATTGTCGTGGCGACGTCCTCCTTGCGGGTGGGCAACCCGATTCAGCAGGAGCACATGCTCGGCGCCCAATGGCTCGATGCCGCCAAATACCCGGAGATCTCCTTTACCGCCCGGGAACTCAAGAATGTGAAGACGAGCGGCGACACCACCACCGCCGAGGTGGTCGGCACGTTCAGCCTCAAGGGCATTTCGAAAACTCTCACCGTGCCCGTGAAACTGACGTATCTGAAAGACAAGCTGGGGCAGCGCGTCCCGGACTTGAAAGGCGATCTGCTGGTGATCCGCGCCAATTTCAGCATCAAGCGCAGCGATTTCGGGATCATGCCGGGGCAGGCGGAGGAGAAAGTTGCGGAGACCATCGAGCTGACGTTGAGCATTGCCGGCGCCGCGCCGCGCTGAGGCGCCCTCCGTGCGCCAACCCGCCGGGATGCGGGCGGGGTGACTTGCTGAAGATCCGCCCCGCGGGGAGCCATTCCCGGCGGGGCAGGGGAGTGGTGAATTTCCTTTCTTTTCAGAGGGGGAAGCCCTATTTTGACCGGGCCTGAACCAGAGGGCTGTCGTACTGCGAAAGGGGCCGCGTCTCCTTGCCGGGCGGCGTCTGCCGGGGCGGCGCGATAGTTTGTGAAAGATGGATACGGCGCATATTAGAAATTTTAGCATCATTGCTCATATTGATCACGGGAAGACGACGCTCTCGGATCGGCTGCTGCACCGAACGGGCACCATCACCACGCGCGAGATGGAGGATCAGTTGCTCGATTCCATGGATTTGGAAAAGGAGCGCGGCATCACGATCAAAGCGCACCCGGTGACGATGCTTTACCAGGCCGGGAACGGGGAGACCTATGAACTGAACCTGATTGATACGCCCGGGCACGTGGATTTTTCCTACGAAGTCTCCCGGAGTTTGAGCGCCTGCGAGGGGGCGCTGCTGATCGTGGATGCCGCGCAGGGGGTCGAGGCGCAAACCGTGGCCAATGTGCACCTGGCCATGAAGCAGAACCTCGCCATTATCCCGGTCATAAACAAAATAGACCTGCCGCACGCGGATGTCGCGCAGGCGAAGCGGCAACTGGAGGATATCCTGGCGATTGCCGGGGATTCGGCCATTTTGGCCAGCGCCAAGGAAGGCATCGGTATTGAGCAGATCCTCGAGGCCATCGTGGAGCGGATCCCGGCGCCGAAACCGACCGGCGCGCCCTCCTTGCAGGCGCTGGGGTTTGATTGCTATTTCGACACTTACCGGGGCGTGGTCACCCACGTGCGCGTGTTCAATGGCGAGCTGAAGCCGGGAATGCAGGTCAAGTTGCTCCATTCCGGCAAGAATGTGGAGGTCAAGGAAGTGGGCAGCTTTAATCCGAAGCCTTACGTGCGCGAACGGCTCGAATGCGGCGAGACCGGCTATATGACCGCCAATATCAAGAGCCCGCTGGAGGTCAAGATGGGGGACACCATCACCGACGCGCGCCACCCGGCGCCCGCCCTGCCGGGATTCAAGGAAATCCACCCGATGGTGTTCAGCGGGATTTACCCGATCAATACCGGCGACTACGAACACCTCAAGGCCAACCTGGCCAAACTGCAGTTGAACGACTCGGCGTTTGTGTACCAGCCCGAGACTTCCGTGGCGCTGGGGTTTGGCTTCCGCTGCGGTTTCCTCGGGCTGCTGCACCTGGAAATCGTGCAGGAGCGGTTGCGCCGGGAGTACAATATGGACATCATCGCCACGTACCCGAGCGTCATTTACCGGGTGAAACTCACCGACGGCACGGAGGTGCAGATTGACAATCCCGCCTACCTGCCGCCGGTCGCCCAGATCGAGAGCATTTCCGAGCCGATGGTGCGGGCGTTTGTCATTTGCCCGAATGAATACATCGGGGACATGATGGCGTTAATCACGGAAAAACGCGGCGCGGTGGACCATACGGAGACCCTGGACTCGCGTCGGGTGATGCTCACCAGCCTGCTGCCCCTCAACGAGATCCTGATTGATTTTCACGACCGCATTAAAAGCATCACCCGCGGCTATGGCTCGATGGACTACGAACCGGCGGATTACCAGGCGTCCAACATGGTCAAATTGGACCTGCTGGTGAACGGCGAGGCGGTGGACGCGTTTTCATGCATCGTGCATCGGGACAAGGCGGAGGGCAGGGGACGCGCGCTGGCCGCGCGGCTGAAGGAAGTCATTCCGCGCCAGTTGTATGCCGTGGCCATCCAGGCCGCCATCGGCGGCAAAATCATCGCCCGCGAAACCGTGAGCGCATTGCGCAAGGATGTCACCGCCAAATGTTATGGCGGCGATATCACGCGCAAGCGCAAGCTCCTGGAAAAGCAAAAGGAAGGCAAAAAGCGCATGAAATCCTTTGGCTCGGTGAACATCCCCCAGGAAGCGTTTATCGAAGTGCTGAAGGCCTGACGTATGGGCAAAACCGAAAAACGAAAAGCCGCGCCGTCCGGGAATGCAACTCCCGCAGCCGGGGCCGCGGGACGGGAGCACGCGCCCGCCACCATGCCGGGAGTGCTCCGCTGGTTATTCTCCCGAACGGTGCGGCGGGCGATGGCCCTGCACAAACACGTGCAGAAAATCCTCAACCACCAGCGCGATCTGCTCTCGGCGCCGGCCATCGAGGCTGTCCAGGCTGCCATGGCGGACTGCCGGCGGGCAGCGCAAGCGGGCAGTCCGGCCACGCTGAAAGAAAAGATGGAGAACCTCGAGCAGGTTGCCAACAAGTGGCTCAAACCCTATCCGCATGCGGCCTGGCGTGAGAACGTCGAGGTTCTGCTGGTCGCACTGGCGGTCGCCATGGGCATTCGCACGTTCTTCCTGCAGCCGTTCAAGATCCCCACCGGCTCAATGCAACCCACGCTCTATGGCGTCACTTCCGTGCCGGACTTCAGCCGCGGCCGGGATCCCGCCGCCGAGGAAGCAGCCCGGGACAGCCTGGTGATTCCTTCCGGCTGGCAGCGGGTGTGCGAATGGTTCAAGGGCGTGTCCTATATCCGCCTGACGGCGGCGGCGGATGGCCCGGTGCAGGCGGTTGACCGCCCATTCCGCATCCTGATCTTCAATATCTGGCAAAAGGTCGTGGCTGGCGGCAAAACGTTCATTCTCTGGTTCCCGCCCGATTACGGTGCTTCATCGCTTGAAGAACGATCCGGATTGCTCCAGCGGGCGCGGGATTTTCACAAGGGTGAAGACATCGTGAAAATGCGGGTCGCCGCTGGAGACCATCTGTTCGTGGACCGGATGACCTACAATTTCCGCCCGCCCCAGCGGGGCGAGATTCTCGTGTTCGAGACCCGGGGTATTGATGGCCTGCCGCAGGACCAGTTCTATATTAAGCGCCTGGTGGCGACGGGTGGCGAGCGAGTGCAGCTCGGGGAAGATCGGCACCTGATTATCAATGGCAACCGCCTGGATGCTTCGGTGCCACACTTTGAGAATGTCTATTCCTTTAACCCGAAAGAGCCCCCGGGCGACAGCCGGTATTCAGGCCACGTGAACGCGGCGCGCCTGGCGCCATACTTTGACGGCCGGCCGGAAGGGGTTTTGGTGGCACCGAATCATTATATGGTTATGGGAGACAACACCATGAACAGCCTGGATTCCCGGGCCTGGGGGGATTTCCCGGCCACCAATGTCATCGGCAAGTCGTTCTTCGTATATTGGCCATTTACCGAGCGATTTGGTTGGGGAAACCGCTAAAACACGCCATAAAAAAGCCAGCCTGCACGGGATTGTGATATACGCACAATGTTTGTTATGTTTAAT
>JAAYVL010000091.1 GCA_012517205.1 Verrucomicrobiota bacterium | reverse complement strand
TCCAACTCCAATGCTACTGTCTTTACGTTCTTTCCAACCTTTCGGGTCATGGTTCTTTGCCTTTCGTTTCTGGGTTCTTTATTCACCCCAGTGGCTTACCATGACCCGCTGCTTTTTGCAGAACTTTTAGGACACTACCCTTGGGCGGTCAGGCCCGCAAAGATTCGATGGGACGAGGGCTGGCGGTTGATCTGCTCAACTAAAGCGTTCCGGTTTAGGCCCTTATCTCGAGTGGCGGCTATTCGCAAGTGCAGGATTCGCAGGGCATTAATACCTGGAAGCGAAGATGCTCCAGTGCGGGAAAAGGAGCGTGGATAAAGTGGGGAAACAGCTCCGGTGCTACTATGGACGTACCTGGGTAGTAGCTTGATTTTGAGATGCAGGGCACCATCAAAGTATGCCCAAGGTACTGGCCTAAGCGCCTTTCTTTTAAATGGTCCGATTTTGAGGAAAAATCGCATGGAAAATAGCAGATTTACCCTGTTTTTAACGCTTAGCTTGCCAACGTTAACGATAAAGCCACTAACGGGTGCTTAAATTGAAAATAAATCCAGACGGCTGGACAATATAGGATCCGAGGAGCGTGACTTGAAGATCGTGGCCATAATTATCTCGCCTGGAGAGCTATATGGCGTTAAAGAATGTCTCATGCGCACGCGGCTATGCCTGTCCTTTTCGATTTCCCTCGCCGTTTTTCTCCATCTGCCGGGCGCAGCCTGCGCTGAGGGACCGTCCTCTGCGTCCGCCAAACTGCCCGAGGCGGCCGGCATTGAATACCTGGGCGACCGGATGGAGTTGATTTTTCAGGCCAGCCAGGCCTGGGGTGAGTTGGGGAAAAATGCTGCCGCGCATCCGCCCGGTGGAGCCGGCGCGCCGCTCCAAATCGCCGGGCAGACTTACGCCCGGGGCCTGGGACATCATGCTTTCGGGGCTATTACCATCCTGCTCGAAGGCCAATATGCCGCGTTTGATGCCGAGGTGGGACTGCAACCTTGCGGCGGCGGTGGCAGTGTCTGCTTCCGCGTTTTCGTGAACGGCCAGTTGCGGTTTGACAGCGGCATCTTGCGCGCGACCGATGTCGCCCGCCCGGTGCATGTCGAATTGAGCGGGGCGCAGGAATTGCGGCTTGAAGCCGGGGATGGCGGCGACGGCATCGCCTGCGACATGGCCAACTGGGCCAACGCGCGCCTGACCCGCAGTCACACCGCCGTCCGCCTGCCGCCGGAACCGGCGGTGGATATGGCGCCCTTTGCGCGGGTGGTGACGTGGGACCCGAATCGCCGGGAGGGCGCGCGGGCCAGCCGCATCGAAGAGTTCCGCGCTGAAAACCTTTTCCTCGAAACCGACCTGGCCGCGCGCCCGGACGGCACTTACCGCGTGCCCGTCAGCACGAACGGCCTGGGCTGCATTGGCCTCCAGTGGCTCAACCGCCGCGCCCTCAAGGAATTGACGCTCGAATTCGCGGCTCCCGCGCAAGCCCCGGCCCCCAACTCTGTTCACGTGCAGGGCTGGCAGGGCGAGTCAATCTGGCAAGGCGCCTGGGAACCGCTCGCGGGCGAGTTGCAGGCCGACGGACGCCGATGGGTCTTTCGTCTGCCGCCGGGCCCCGGCCTGGTCCAGACGCATAAAGTCCGCTGGATTTTTCCGGCGAGTGAGCCGGCCGTCGTCCGGCCGCCCGGCGCCTTTACCCGCACGCACTGGCAGACGGTACCCCTGCGAGTGCAGGCCGAAAAGCCGGTGAAAGGCGGCACCCTCACTGTGTACAACGGGGAAGTGCTTTCCGTGGCCGGGCGGGCGCCCGGGCGCGTCCAGGCTTCCCGGGAAAGCGAAGGCCTGGATGCGCGGGGATGCGCCCCCGCCACCCTCGCCTTGAACCTCGCCCGGCCGCTCCACCTGGCCGTTCGTTCCAGCCGGCCCTCGCTGCTCCATTCCGATCCCACCGTGCTCCAGTTCCGCCTGCCCACGGGATCGTTTGGGGTGGCGGTGGAAGATTTGCTCACCCATGACGGGGTCTATCTTCCCGACCACGGCCTTTACATCACGCGCGATCCGGCGCCCCTGACGCTGGCCGGCTATCGGCGCAAGATCGCCGCCCAAAAATCCATCCTCCCGCAAGTGCGCGAGCTGCCCGAGCAGACCCTCGCGCAAGCCATGGCCCGCACGCATCATTCCGCCCAGCGCGAAGGCCCGGTCATGCTCTCGCTCGCCTGCGACAATGCCAAGTTCGTTCTCGAACGCGAGGGCACCTTGCGCTTCCAAACCGGCCCGGCGCCGGACTCCGACTGGTTTGCCACCGCCGGAGAAATCCAACCGCAGTTCGGCGCCGGGCCGCCGGCGACGCTCACGCGCCACCTGGACGGAGGCTGGCTGCCGATTCCCGTCATCACCGTCTCCCACGCGGGCGTGCAGTACCGCGAGCGCGTCCTGGTGGCGCCCGCCGATGCGCCGGGAGACCACCCCGCCCGGTTGAACCGCCGCTCCGTCTGCGTCGCCGAATTCGTCCTCACCAACACGCTCGCCCAGCCGGCCCAGGCGTCGCTCCAGCTCAACTGCCTGAGCGCCGGCCGGCCGCGGAAAGCCGCCCGCCTGGCTCCCGGCCCCGGCGGTTACTATGCGGCCGACGAGGGCGGCCCGTTTGCGCTGGCGGCCACCGCGGCCGTGTCGCCGCTGGAAGTCTCGGCGTCGGACGGCCAGCTCCGGCTCGCCGGCACGCTGCCCGCGCGCGCGGCGGTTTCCCTGGCCGTCCTGATCCCGGCCCAGCGCGCCGACCTCGCGGCGCGGCTGGATCCCGCCCGGCTGCGCGCGGACACCGCGGCCTACTGGGACGCCGTGCTCGCGCCCGCGATGCAGGTCCAGACGCCCGACCCGTTCCTGAATGAAGTGATTCGCGCCTCGCAGGTGCGGTGCCTGATCGCCGCCCGCAACGAAGCCGGCGGCGCGCGCATTGCGCCGTGGATTGCGGCCATGAGCTACGGCCCGCTCGAAAGCGAGGCCAACGCGGTCATCCGCGGCATGGATTTCATGGGGCACGGCGAGTTTGCCCGGCGCAGCCACGACTTTTTCATTCACCGCTACAACACCAACGGTTTTCTCACCACCGGCTACACCACCTTCGGAACCGCCTGGCAGCTTTGGACGCTCGGCGAGCATTACCAGCTTCACCGCGATGCCAACTGGCTCTCCCGGGTCGCTCCCGAAATCCTGCGCGTCACCGACTGGATTATCCGGCAGACGGAGAAGACCCGGCGCCCGGCGGCGGGCCCCGCCAGCCCCGGCGCGGTGGGGAATCCCGAATACGGCCTCATGCCGCCCGGCGTGATGGCGGATTGGAACAGCTTTGCCTGCCACTTCGCGATGAACGCTTATTATTATGCCGCCCTGCGCGAGGTCGGGCACGCCATTGCCGACCTTCCCGCCGACCGCGGCGGCCGGCGCAGCGCTTACCTGCTCGACCGCGCCGCCGAGCTCCGCGCCAACCTTCTCCGCGCCTATCGCTGGACCCAAGCGCAGTCGCCGGTGCTGCCCCTGCGCGACGGCACCTGGATTCCGCACTACCCTTCCCAGGTCCACAGCCCCGGCAAGCTCGCTGACTTCTTCCCGGGCCAGGACGCGGGCCGGAGCTGGTGCTACGATGTCGAGCTCGGCGCCCATCAACTCATCCCCACCGCGGTGCTGGATCCCCGCAGCCGGGAGGCCGGGCGCATGCTGGATCACATGGAGGACGTTCAATTCCTCGCCGAGGGCTGGTTCGACTACCCGGCCGCGCAGAACGCGCTGGACTGGTTCAACCTGGGCGGCTTTTCCAAGGTGCAGCCTTACTACACCCGTAATTGCGAAGTCTATGCTTTGCGCGACGATGTAAAGCCTTTCCTCCGCTCCTACTGCAACGCCCTTGCCTCCCTCCTCAACCCCGAGGTGCTGACCTTCTGGGAGCATTTCCACCACTCGGGCGCCTGGGATAAAACGCACGAGACCGGCTACTTCCTGCACCAGACGCGCACCTTGCTGGTGACCGAGCGCGGCCGGGAGCTGTGGCTCGCGCCGTTCACCCCCGCCCACTGGCTCGCGGATGGCCAGGCGCTGACCGTCCGCAACGCCCCCACCCGCTTCGGCCCCGTCAGCTACACCCTCCGCTCGCGGCTGGCCGACGGCTGGGTGCACGCGACCATCCAGCCCCCTGAACGCGAGGCGCCCCACCGGATCGTGCTGCGCCTGCGCACCCCGGACGGCAGCGCCATCCGCTCCGTCCGCGTCAATGGCCGGCGGCACCACGACTTCGCCCCGGCGGAAGGCCTGGTGCGGCTCTCGCCTTCCCGGGCGCCGCTCGACCTGGAAATCCGCCTCCGCTGAGCGCGCCGGCCCGCGGCGCGGCGTCAGCTCGCAAACAGGTGTTTCGAGGCGAACTCGGGCTGGCTGGTGGCGTTGAGGCCCAGCTTGCGCAGGCCCGTGGCGTCTCCGGGCGAGGGAATATGCGTGAGGTGGACGTTGCAGCCGTTGAGGTCTTTGAGGTGTTCGATGGCCGCCTCCGCCGCCGGGTTCATCAGGGCGCTGATGCTCAGCGCAATGAGGGTTTCCTCGAGGTCCAGACTGGTGACTTTGCCTTTGAGGACGTTGGTTTTAAAATGGCTGAGCGAGCGGGTCACGTTGGGCGGCAGCAGGTGAATGGCCCGGGGGATGTCGGCCAGCAGCTTTACCGTGTTGAGCACCAGGCTCGAGGCGGCGTGCAGCAGCGGCGAGTTCGAGCCCGTGACCATTCGCCCATCCTTCAACTCGAGGGCGGCGCCGCAAAAGAAGCCGTGGCTGCCCTTGCCCCGGGCCTGCGCCTGGCGCGCCGCCTCCTGGGCCGGCTCCACCACGCGGCGATCCGTGGCGCGCAGCTCCAGGTTGCGCATAAGCAGTTCCACCCGCTCCACGGCATCGCGCTCCACCAGCCCCATCGCGTATTCGCAGGCGTAGTTGAAATAGCGCCGGATGATCTCCTGCCGCGCCGCCGCCCGGCAGACGGCATCGTCCACGATACCGAACCCGACGCGGTTCACACCCATGTCCGTCGGGGATTTATAACGCGACGGCTGGCCGCTGATGCGCTCGATGATGCGCCGCAGCAGCGGGAAGGCCTCGAGGTCGCGGTTGTAATTGACCGCCGTCTGGTTGTAGGCCTCGAGGTGAAAATGATCAATCAGGTTCACGTCCTTTAACTCCGCCGTGGCGGCCTCATACGCGACGTTGACCTCGTGATTCAAGGGCCGATCCCAGATGGGGAACGTTTCGAACTTCGCATAGCTGGCCGGCTGTCCCCGTTGATGCTCGTGGTAAAGCTGCGACAGGCAGGTGGCCAGCTTGCCGCTGCCCGGGCCGGGGCCGGTGACCACCACGATGGGCCGGTCGGTTTCGATGTATGGATTGGCGCCATACCCCTCCGGGCTGACGATGGTCTCCACATCGGTGGGATAGCCCTTGGTGGCGCGGTGCGTATAGACGCGGATGCCGCGGCGCTCCAGCTTGTTCTTGAACGCCACCGCCGCGGGCTGGTTGTTGAACCGCGTGATGACCACCGCCCGCACCGCGATGTCCCACTCCCGCAGCTCGTCCATGGTCTTGAGCGCGTCCGTGTCGTAGGTGATCCCGAAATCGGCCCGCATCTTCTTCTTCTCGATATCCTCCGCGTAGATGCACAGCACCACTTCCGCCTGGTCCTTGAGCCGCTGCAGCAGCCGCACCTTGACCTCGGGCTGGAAGCCGGGCAGCACCCGCGCCGCGTGGCAGTCCTGCAGCAGTTTGCCGCCGAACTCCAGGTAAAGCTTCTGCCGGGCGTCCTGGACGCGTTCGAGGATCGCGGCGCTTTGCTGTTCGAGATAACGCTCGTTGTCGAATCCGATGGTTGCGGGCATGAATAGTCGTTTTGGTTAGCTCATTAGTGCCGCCAGCTTACAGCCGGGCCTCCGCGTTGGAAAGCGGCATCTTGAAGCCCGCCGAAGGGCGCGCTCCGGGTTCCCGCCTTTTTCCCCCGCCCCCGGCCCCGGCGCGGGCGAAGGCGGCCGTCCATTGCCGCATGGACAACGGGGCCGCGAAAGGTTAGGCTGGGGCCTGATGATTGCGCGCCGAAATCTCAAAACAATGCCTCCTTCCTGATTGATATGAAAGCCATTTCCCTGCTCCTGATCAGCACCGGCCTCAGCCTGACGCTTCCCGCGGCGGCCCCGCCACTGCCCGGAAATCCCCTGGCGGGGCTGGAGCGGCTCAAAGACTTTGGCACCCGGCGTGTTTCCTCGTCCGACCCCAACTGGCGCAACGGCAACGACGACCGGCGGGGCATTGCCGTCGGCGCGACGCTGACGCTGGCGGAACTGGAGGGGCCGGGGCTCATCGCCCACATCTGGTTCACCATCGCCCACCGGACGCCGTACTATTCCCGCTTGCTGACGCTGCGGATTTACTGGGACGGCGAGGAACACCCGAGCGTCGAATGCCCGGTGGGCGACTTCTTCGGTATCGGCCACGGGGTGGACAAATCTTTTGTCTCCCTCCCGATTCGCGTTTCGTCCGAGGGCCGCGGGCGCAACTGCTACTGGCCCATGCCCTTCCGCAAGTCCGCCCGCATCACCGTCACCAACGAAAGCAAGGTCCCGTGCGCCTCCATTTACTACTACATTGACTGGCAGAAACATTCCACGCTGCCGGACGACACCGCGTATTTCCATGCCTGTTACCGCCAGGAGCATCCCTGCGTGATGGGACGCAATTACCTGCTGGCGGACATCGCGGGCCGCGGCCATTACGTCGGCACGATCCAGAGCGTGTACGCCATGTCCGCCGCCTGGTATGGCGAGGGGGACGACTTCTTCTTCATTGACGGCGAGGCCGAGCCCAGCCTGCGCGGGACGGGCACGGAGGATTACTTCTGCGACGGCTGGGGCTTCCGCGAGCAGGATGGCCCCTTCTATGGCACGCCGCTGTGGGAAGGCCGCAAAGCCGGCGACCGCTGCACCGCCTACCGCTTCCACCTGACCGACCCGGTGGTGTTCAACCAGTCGCTGCGGGTCGAAATCGAGCATAAGGGCCAGCAGATATTCCCCGACGGCACGCGCACCGTCTTCATCGAGCGCGATGATCTCATGTCCTCCGTGGCGTTCTGGTACCAGGTCGAGCCGCATAAACCCTGGCCCCCGCTGCCCCCCGGCCCGGAGCGGCTGCCCTTCACCGAGCGGCACCTGGTCATCGGTGGAAAATCGCTCGCCAAGGCGCGAACGGCCCACGGCCAATTAAGCCTCCAGGAACTGCGCGGCAAGGTCATGGACGACAAGTTTCTCGTTTTCCAACCGGACAAAGACCAGGGATGGGTGGAACTGCGCTTCACGACCGGCCAGACCCAGGTGGTGGACCTGGTCGGAAACATGGTGCATGGGCGCGATTGCGGCAAATACCGCGCGCTGCTCGACGGCCAGGTGCTGGAGGTGATGAACCTGCACGCCCCCGAACCGACCGCCACGCCGCATCGCTGGGGCATGCGCGAGCTGCCGGCGGGCGAGCATGTCCTGCGGTTTGAAGCCACGGGCAACCCCGGGGCCGATGATGGCTACCGCCTGGGCTTCGATTCGTTCATTGCGCGCGTGCCGGTGTATGCGCGGCCGCTCGATTTCGACCTCCGCCAGATTCAGAAATAACTTATGACTCCGCCGGCCCTGCCCCGCCGCCGTTTCCTGCAACTGATGGCCACCGCCGCCGCGAGCGCCCCGGCCTGGCCGCGGGGCGGCGGCGCGCGTGCGCAGCCGGCCGCCGCGGATGATCCTTCCCCGCTTCCCTTCGAGACCGCGCTGGCCGGCCCGGCACGCGGCCCCTGGCGCCGCCTGTTCCTGGACGCCTGGGCCGTCGAGGAGCAACAGGGCCTGACCCGGGTCTTTCACGCCGCCGAAAAGCATCCCGCCAACCCCGTGCTCAAAGGCGACCAGCCCTGGGAAAGCGTGCCCGCGGCCATTACCGGCCCCTACGTCTATGGCACCGCGGCCTGGGACGGCGGCAAGCTGCGCCTGTGGTACCAGATCCTCAACCGGGGCAACCACGTCGGCTACGCGGAGTCGGCCGACGGGATTCACTGGACCAAGCCCGCCCTGGGCCTCATCGAATTCAACGGCTCGAA
The DNA here is from genome assembly GCA_012517205.1 of Verrucomicrobiota bacterium. Classification (GTDB taxonomy): domain Bacteria; phylum Verrucomicrobiota; class Verrucomicrobiia; order Limisphaerales; family UBA8199; genus UBA8199. Next base: position 13,304 of record JAAYVL010000091.1, on the reverse strand, counting down.
AGCCAATAACCTTTGCGTCTCGGCGGCGCAGCCCGAGGTGACGGGCGGAGAATGTCATAACCCCGGCGTCCTCCGCTGTCCCGAGCCTGCGGCGCCCCACCAGCGCTACGCCCTGTTCGGCTTCGATCCCCGTGCCGGCCATGCCCGCGTCGCTTTCTCCCCCGACGGGCGGCGCTGGAAATACGTTCCCGAGACGGAGAAGAAATCCCTGTTCAGCTCCTCCGATGTCGTCAACTTCTTCTACGACCCCGGCCAGAAACGCTACACCGCAACCTGGAAAACCCACAGCCGCCGCGGCCGCGCCGTCGGCATCGCCTGGTCCCCGGACGGCCTGGCCTGGACCAAGCCCTACGACGGCCCGCTGTTCGCCGCCGACGACCTCGACCCGGATGCCACCCAGATTTACGGCATGCCCGTTTTCCCCTGCCAGGGCCTCTACATCGGCCTGCCCTGGATTTACCGCGCGCGCTACTTCAAGTCCGGGGCCTACTCCGTCCGCAAACTCCACGAGGCGCAGGAGGATTCCCCGCGCACCCTGGAGGTGCAGCTCGCCTGGAGCTGGGACCTGATTAACTGGACGCGCGCGCCGGGCCGCCCGCAGTTCATCCCGCTTGGCGCGCCCGGCCAGTGGGACCGCGGCATGATCGTCACCGCCCGCGCCCCGGTGCCCGTCGGCGACCGGCTCCATTTCTACTACGGCGGCTGCGACGGTTTGCACGATGACCCGCGCGTCAACGCCGCCATCGGGCTGGCGACGCTGCGCCTGGACGGCTTCTGCTCCTTCCGCGCCGGCGATACCGAGGGCTGGCTGATCAGCCGCCGCGAACCGTTCCGCCGCCCGGCGGTGACCCTCAACGCCCGCGTCGGAACGAACGGCTGCGTCGCGGCGGAAATCCTCGACCGGCACAACCGGGTGCTGCCGGGCTTTGCCAAAGCCGACTGCATCCCCTTCGAGGGCGACTCCGTCCGCCACGAACTGCGATGGCGGACGGCCGCGTTCGCCGCCGCGCCGGAGCGGCCGGACTACAAAATCCGTTTCTGGCTCCGGAATGCCGACCTTTTCTCCTACCTGCCCGCCGACCTCGACCCCGCGCAACCCGACGCCGACCGCCGGCCCGCCACCGGCCCCTGACCCCCGCCCATGCGCAACCTTCCCGACAAATTCCTCGGCGCCATGATCGCGGTCCTGCCGCTGCCCGGCGCGCCGCGCTACGGCGGCGACGACGCGCGGATTATCGCGCAAGCCCTGTCCGACGTGGCGCATTACCACGCCGCCGGGGTGGATGCCCTCGTGCTGGAAAACAGCCACGACCTGCCCTACATCAAACCGCCGCTCCCGCCGCGCGCCATCAAGGTGATGCAGCAGGTCGCCGACGCGGTGCGCCGCCAGTTCCCCGGCCCGATCGGCCTCCAGATGCTCGAAGCCGCCAACGAGACCGCGCTGGAAATCGCCGGCACGGCCGGCCTCGATTTCCTGCGCGTCGAGGGCTACGTCTTCGCCCACGTGGGCGGGGCGGGCCTGATCGAAGGCTGCGCGGGCCGCCTCCTGCGCCGGCGCCGGGAGCTGGGGGTCGAGCAGATCAAAATCTTCGGCGACGTGAAGAAGAAGCATTGTTCCCACGCGCTGACCGGCGACCTCGACATCCTCGATGAAGTCAAGCAGGCCGAGTTCTTCCTCGTGGATGGCGTGATCGTCACCGGCGCGCGCACGACCGAACCGCCCGCGCTGGCGGAATTGCAGCGCGTCCAGGAGCATGCGCGCGTCCCCGTGCTGATTGGCTCCGGCATCACGCCGGAGAACCTCGCCGCCTATTTCCCCCGGGCCGACGGCTTCATCGTCGGCTCGACCTTCCGGCAGGGGGGCCGCTTCCTGGGCGATCTCGAGCCGAAGCGGCTGGAGGCCTTCATGCGCGTATTCCGGCGGCTGCGCGCCGAGCACGAAAAAGGGAGCGGGACGGCCCGAAGCAAACCGGGAACCTGAGGGGAAAACCCGCGCCGGCGCGCGCGGCGGCGCCCGGGCAAACCCCGGCCCGGCCGCCGGTTAACGCGGCTCCGGCTGATAGGCGTCCCGCAGCACCTGGATGGTGTGGCGGATGGGAAGCTCGGCGCCGAGCCGGGCCAGGTGCGCGCGGAGCTGGGTGAGGCACCCGATGTTGCCGGAGGCCAGCACCTCCGCGCCGGAAGCCAGCACCGCCCGCGCCTTCTTCTCCCCCAGGGCGGCGGCAATGGCGGGCTGGTCAAGGTTATAGGAGCCGGCGCTGCCGCAGCAGAGATGCGTATCCGGCAATTCCAGCAGCTTCACTCCGGGGATGGCCCGCAGCAGATCGCGCGGCTCGCTCCGGATGTCCTGGGCCTGGGCCAGGTGGCAGGCGTCATGATAGGCAATCCGCTGCGGGCGGCCGGTGCCGGCGGGCTTCTCGCGCAGCCCGAGCCGGGTCAGAAAAACCGACACGTCCACCACCCGCCGGGCGAAGGCCTCGGCGCGGGCCTCGTCCGCCGTGCCGCGGAGGATCAGGGGGTATTCGTGCAGGGTGGATCCGCAACCGGCGGCGTTGGTGATGATGGCGTCCACATCGTCCGGGAAAGCGGCCAGGTTGCGGCGCGCGAAGTCGCGGGCGGCCGGCCAATCGCCGGTATGCCAGGCCAGCCCGCCACAGCAGCATTGGCGGCCGGGAATGAGGACCTCCACTCCGTTGCGGGCCAGCACCTCGAGCGTCGCGGTGTTGATGTCGGGATCCAGCACCTGCTGCGCGCAGCCGGTCAGCAGGGCCACGCGGGCCCGCCGCTCGCCGCGCGCGGGGGTGACGGCGGGCCAGGTCTGGGCCGGGGGCACGCAGCGCGGCGCCAGGTCGAGCATGGATTCCAGCGCGCGCGGCACCAGCGGACGCAGGGCGCGGCCCGCGCCCGCCGAGCGGACCGCCAGCCGGAAGCGCGCGGGATGCGGGATGGTCTTCGCCGCCAGCCAGCGGCGCAGGTGGTCGGCGCCGGAGCGATGGAACTTGCCGGCCGCCAGGGCGCGGAACGGGCTGATCAGCTCGCGGTAGGGCACGCCGCTCGGGCAGGCGGGTTCGCAGGCGAGGCAGCCCAGGCAGCGGTCAATGTGCGGCTGCGCCGCCTCCCAGGCGAGCGCGCCCTCCAGCACCAGCTTCATCAGCACGATGCGCCCGCGCGGGCTGTCCGCCTCCTCGCGCAGCTCGGCATACGTCGGGCACACCGAAAGGCAGAAGCCGCAATGCACGCAGGCCTGTACCGCGCGCGTCATCGCCTCGCCGAAAGGCGCGTATCGCTCGGGTTGAATGGAGTGCAGCATCAGTCCTCCGTGGGGGGAAACCGGTTGTCGGGGTCCAGCGCCTGCTTGACGGCCCCGGCGATGGCCGGAATCGTGTGCCGGCCCGGCCAGAGCGGCGCGCCGCCGCGCAGGGTCAGGCCGGCCAGGCCCAGCGCGCGCAGCCGTTCCGGAAGGGCCGTCAACGCCACCGCGGGAGGCAGCGAGACAAAGGCCAGGTTGCCGCCGGCGCTGAAGTGGAGGCGCGCGCCCTTGAGCGAGCGGACGGCGGCATCCAGGGCGGGCATGGCCGCGGGCGTGAGCGCCACTTTGGCCAGCACCCCGTCCGCATGCGCCCAGCGGAACTCGCGCACCTCCGCCCACAGGGCCTCCGCCCGGTCCGGCGCCAGCGCCTGGCCGGGCCAGCGCGCCAGTATCTCGCGGGAGACCGCCTCGATGGCCGGCGCCGGCCCGGCCAGGCGCAGGCAGACGGTCTGCCCGTCGGGCAGCAAATCCAGCGCCTCGCATTCCCAGCGCGCGCCGGCGGCTTCGGTGAACACGCGCGCGGCGGCCTCGGCGCCCTCCGTGGGCAACTGCAGGGTCAGGCGCGCGGCGGGAAGGGGGAAGACTTTGAACGAAAGCTCGGCCAGCGCGCCGTAGCGCCCGAGGCCGCCCACCATGAACTTGGGCAGGTCAAACCCGGCGCAGTTCTTCACCACCTTGCCCCCCATGCGCAGCAACCGCCCCATGCCATCCACAAAACGGATGCCCAGGATGAAATCGCGCACGCCGCCAAAGCGAAACCGTCCCGGCCCGCTGAGGCCCGCGGCCACAGTGCCGCCCAGCGTGGCCCCGGCGTCAAGCCACAGGGGATCGAACGGCAGGTATTGCCCCCGGGCGGCCAGCTCCCGCTCAATCTCGCGCACGGGCGTGCCCGCCCGGGCGGTAAAGGTGAACTCATCCGGCTCGTATTCGACCATGCCGCGCAGGGCGCGCGTGGAGATCAGCGTCACCTCGGCGGGCATCCGGGAAAGGCGCGGCTTGGTGCGCGCGCCGATCGCCAGCACCCGCGGATGCGCGCGGACGGCTTCGGCCAGCGCCTCGGGCGTTGCGGGTGTCAACGGCTCGTTCATGGGCCTCACTCGCGGGAAATCACCCCCGCCCGCTCCAGGGGATGCAGCCCGCGCTGCGACAGGGCGGGCGCGCCGGCGCGCGGGAACTTCTTGCCGGGGTTGGCAATGCCCAGCGGATCAAAGGCGGCGCGCAGGCGCATCATGCAGTCCAGCTCGTCCGCATTATACATCGCCGGGAGGTATTCGAGTTTTTCCACCCCCACGCCATGCTCGCCCGTGATGGAGCCGCCCATTTCGACGCAGCGCTTGAGGATGCGGCCGGCCAGGGCCTCGGCGCGTTCCAGCGCCCCCGCCTCGCGGCCGTCAAAGAGAATCAGCGGATGAAGATTGCCATCGCCGGCGTGGAAGACATTGGCGACGCGCAAGCCCGCCGCGCGCGCCAGCTCGCCATTGTGGCGGAGAGCCTCGCCCAGCCGCCGCCGCGGCACCACGCCGTCCTGGACAATGAAATCGGGCGACAGCCGGCCCACCGCGCTGAAGGCGCTTTTGCGCCCCTTCCAGATCGCCAGCCGCTCCTCCGCATCGCGCGCGGGGCGCATCTCGATCGGCTGGCTGCCGGCAATAATGGCCTCGAGCCGGCCCCGGTCCGCGGCGACGGCCTCGCGCGTGCCCTCGAGTTCGACGATCAGCACCGCCTCGGCGCCGGGGGGATACTCGGCATGCACCGCGGCGGTGGCGGCTTCGAGGGCCAGCGCATCCATGATTTCGAGCGCGCCGGGCAGCAGGCCGCTGGCCACCACCGCCGACACCGCGTCGCCCGCCTGCTCCAGCGTCCGGTAGCCCGCCAGCACGGTGTAAAAACACTCGGCCCGCGGCAGCAGTTGCAGGGTGATCTCCAGCGCGATGCCGAAAAGCCCCTCGCTGCCATTGAACAATCCGCACCAGTCGGGTCCAATGTGCTCGCGGCTGGCGCCGCCCCACTCGACAACCTCGCCCGTGGGCAGGACCGCTTTGAGGCCCAGGATATGGTTGGCCGTCATGCCATACTTGAGGCAATGGGCGCCGCCGGAATTAAAGGCCACATTGCCCCCAATGGTGCAAATCAGGGCGCTGGACGGATCGGGCGCATAATGCAGCCGATGCGCCGCCGCCGCCACCGACACCTGCGTATTGACCACTCCCGGCTCGACAACGGCAATCCGTTGGGCCGGGTCAAGCCGCAGAATCCGGGTCAGGCGGTTAAGCGCGATGACGATGCCATCGGCGACGGGAAGCGACCCGCCGGAGAGGCTGGTGCCGCTGCCGCGCACGACAAAAGGCAGCTTTTCCTGGTGGCAGAACCTGACCAGCGCCACCACCTCGTCCGTCGTCTCCGGAATCGCAACGGCCAGCGGGCGCGTGCGATAGGCCGTTAAACCGTCGCTCTCGTAAGCCGCCAACTGCGCCGGCCCGGTCAGCAACCGGTCCGCCGGAAGCAACGCAGCCAAACGATGGAGAACGTCAGACATAAAGCACAGCGGCTTGCTCCTGTTTCACTACCGCCCCCCTGGTGGAAAGGCAAGGGTATTTATTGCGCGAACCTCACGCCCGGCGGCGCACCTGCTGGAAGGAAACCAGCTCGCGCCGCCCCGAAAGGGCCTCCTTTCGCAAGCGGCAACCCGCACCGGAATAGCCGTTTCCAGCCCGCCCACCCCCGGCACCCTAACAGGCGCATCCCGGCAGGGTATCCGCCGGGATTCTCAAAAATGAGAAAATGCCCCTGCCCCCATCCTCGCCAACCGCCGAACCTCTCGCCGGCCTTTCCCCCTCCTATATCCCCATTTCCGCCAATTTCCCCGCCCTTTCCCGCTATGTACAAGGGGTGTACAAGGGATGCTCACCGGGTAAACATGGGAAAAACCGATGTACCTCCGGTGGGCATCCCTTGTACACCCCTTGTACACGGCGGGAAAGGAGCCCGGAAGAGGGGGGATAGGGCGGTTTTGGGGCGGGATTGGGGGGTGGCCGTAAGGGAAGGCTGCCCCGCCTTGGACCAGGTTTGGACTGGCTGGGGGGCTTAGCCGGGCGGTTTACCCGGTTTGGACGGTTTCCTGGCGGAGGGAGGGGGTGCCGGTTCTTTGGACCGGGGGAATACCAGGCAAACGAGCAATAAGACGCTGACGGCCAGTGCCGTCAGGCTGACGTATAGGATGCCCGTCGGGGGAGCGAAGCGGAACTCGACTGTATGGCTGCCTGGGGGCAGGTAAACGCCGCGCATGAGGTAATTGCAACGGAGCAGTTTCCCGGCTTTGCCATCCACGGATACCCGCCAATTAGGGTCGTATTTGTCATTGAGCAGCAAGACCGCGGGTGTTTCGGCTTTGGCTTGCAGCACGATCTGTTTGGGGGCGTAGCTGGCAAACTCGACCGTGCCGGGGTTCGGGTTGGTCGCATTGAGGGGGTCGGGGGCGGGCAGCGGGTCGGCCAGGAGCACTTGTTGGGCGGGGTCGAACTCGGTGCTGCCCAGCGTGGTGAGGGTGGCCTGGTCGTTGGTGCTGACTTGCCAGTTTGCGTAGAGCTTCGCCCGTGGCAGGACGCCGGTGAATTCAAAGACAGCATAGGGGCCGTCGGGCTTGATCACCGCGGTCAGGGTCTCCAGGGTGGTGGCCCGGTCTATGCCGGGTTTCGTTTCAATATCGAACCGGGTGGCGATGCGGAAGCGGTTCTGGGCCGGGTCCAGTTCCCGGTTGAGCGCGCTGAGATAGCTCGCCGCGCCGAGCAGGTAGCGGGTGTTGGTAAGCTGCCAGCGGCGCGCCACCCGATGCCGCGTGCCGGGGGTGCCGTCGGAGCCCAGGGCGGATTCATAGGCGAGGAACTCGACCGGCGCGCGCGGCATCATGACGATGTCCAGCGACTGGATGTTGTAGTAGGGGAAGAGCTGCTGTTTCCACTCGATTTCGTAAAGCTGGTGGAAAAGGGCATATTCCCGGGGCGCGACAAACGGCAGCACCGCGACCCGGTGCTCGTAGGGTTTGTCGCGCAAGAGATCAATCACCGGGTTGGTGGCGTATTTTTGTTGCCAGTTCCAGGAGATGACCCAGGGCATGTTGGCCCAGCCCAGGTCGGCGACCAGCAGGATGCCCAGCAGGATTCCGCCCAGCCGCGCCCGCCGTCCGCTGAAGTAGCCGCTGACGACCGCGAGCATCAGGCCCAAAGCGAGCGCGAGCTGGACCAGGAACACGCCGGCCTGGCGGATGCTGAAGCCGGCGATCTCGCGGGCCATGCCCGCGTCAAACTGGACTTCCTGCAAATAGGTTTCCAGGGACGGGCGCGATTGGGCGTAGATCAGCCAGGCGAGCCCGGCGGCGGCCAGGGCGAGGGCGGAGCCCCGGGCCCAGTTTTTCTCGAAGCGGCCGGCCCGGGCCCACCAGGCGCGCAATTGCGCGGGCAGCTCGCGCAAGGCCGCGCCGGGGGCATCCAGGAACGACCGGCTGAGGCCATGCAGGCCGCAGGCAAACAGGATGACCAGGGCCCAGTCCACGACGTGGAAAAACTTGGCGGGGTTGCGGATGGTGGAGGCGAACGGCAGGGCGTAAAAGAATTGGTAGAAAGGCGCGAAGCGGCCCAGGCCAACCAGGAAGGCGATGACCGTCACACCGCTCCAGAACCAGATGTACTTTCGCTCCCGCAGCGAGAACACCGATTGCTCGCGGCGCAGCGCCTGCAGCATTGTCCACAGCGCAACCAGCACCACCAGCGTTCCCGCATACACGCCGCCGCCGCCATAGCGAATGAAGCCGGAGGGCGGGGGCCCCGGTTTGCCGGCGGCGAAGTAGCGGTCCCACTCCGGGTGGCGTCCGCCGGCGCCCCAGTAGCAGCCTCCCAGGTAATAGTTTTGCAGGCCCTCCGGCAGGTTCATGGGGGTATCCATGCGGTAGCCAAACAAGCCGGGCACAAACAGGCTGAGCGTTTCGCGTTTGGGCATGCTCCATTGGGTGGCGGCATCCCAGCGCTGGGCTTTGCTGGCCTGGTCCTGGCCCATGCCGGCCACGCCCTTGATCTGGGTGCCGACCAGGGTGCTGACCGCCGATGCGGCGACGAAAGCCGCGAACGCGGCCACCACCGCCAGCCGCCCCACGCCCCGGGCCGCGCGCTGCGCCCGCGTGCCTTCGCCGGCCCACGCCTGCCAGAGCACAAAGCCCGCAATGACCAAGCTGAAAATGGCCCCGATGTCAAAGGCTTCCATCACGCCCAGGCCGACGGCCAGGCCGGCCAGGGCGGCGCGGAGCCAGCGCCGGGGCGAGGAGAGGTCGGCCAGCGCCGCCAGGGCCAGGAAGTCCAGCCCGAAGCTCAGGGGTTGCGCGGCCACGCCCCAGCAGGCGGTGGAAAAGAAGTCCGAGTTCAGCGCCACGGCGAGGCTGCCCAGGAAACAGGCCCGGGGGGAGAACTTCCACTCGCGGAAGCACAGCCAGGCGCTCAGGCCGAGAAACAGCAGCGTGAACGGCGCGTAGATTTTCGAAAAGAGCAGCGGCCCGGTCAGCAGCGCCAGCCCTTGCGAGATGTCCGGCGAAGCGCTGGGCCCCGTGCCGCCGAGCCAGTTGAGGTCGCCCCAGTAGCCGAAGAAGCCCGCGGGCAACCGGGCGCTCTGCGAGCTGATGGCGCCGAGCGGGCCGTCGTTGGAAAAGACCGTGTGGCCCGGGCGCAGGCCATCCCGGAAGAGCACGGCCAGCAACGCGGCCAGGCAGAGCGCGATCCACAAGAACTGCCGTGCGGCCGAAGGCGGAACGCCGGCCCCGCTTTTCGATTGATTCATAGCGCCGAAGTGTTCTTCATTTCCGGGTGAAAGAAAATAGAAATCCGCCCCGATGAACAAGCCGCAAGCAGCCGGGCCCGGGGGGGGAGTCTTTCGGAGCGGGTGGTTTTGGGCGGCCAGCCTCTTCCTGGCTGGCCTGGGGGCGCGGCTGTGGCTCATTGACCGGTTTGGGACGGCGCTGCCGTTTTGGGATCAATGGGAGGAGGCGCGCGTGGTGTATGTGCCGTTCCTGGCCGGGAAATTGTCCCTGACGGACTTGTTTTCCGCGCATAACGAGCATCGGATACTGTTCACCCGGCTTTATGGGCTGGCGCTGCTGCTGTTGAACGGGCAGTGGGACGGGCGGCTGCAAATGGTCGGCAACGCCCTGATCCACAGCGCCACGCTGGCCGGGTTGGGGGGGCTGATGTTCCGCTGGCTGGAGCGGAAATACTGGGTGTGGGTGTGGCTGCCGCTGGCGCTGGTGCTGGCGCTGCCTTTTGGGTGGGAGAACTCGCTGGCCGGGTTTCAATCGCAGTTCTACTTTCTGGTGCTGTTCTCGCTGCTCACGTTGTGGCTGCTGGGGCTGCATCCGCCCGGCTCGGCGCCCTGGTGGTGCGGCGCGGCCACGGCCCTGATGGCCCTGTTCACGGTCGCCTCCGGGTTTCTGGCGGCGGCGGCGGTGTTCGCGCTGGTGCTGTTGCGCCTCGGGCGGCAGCGGGAGGGCTGGAAGCGGGAGGCGGTGACCTTGCTGTTTTGCGCGGGCGTGTCGCTGGCCGGGCTGGCGTTGAAGACGGACGTGCGGCATCACCAGGCGTTGCAGGCCCATTCCATCGGCGACTTCGTGGCCGCGCTCGGCGCCAACCTGGCGTGGCCGTGGATAGTGGTTCCTCCCTTTGCCGTCCTGAACCTGCTGCCGCTCGTGGCGCTTGGCGGGTTTTACCTGGGGGCGCGGCGGGCGCGGCACCCGGCGGAGGAAATGACTCTGGCGCTCGGGCTTTGGACGGTGCTGCAGGGCCTGGCCACGGCGTATGCCCGGGGCGCGGAAGGGAAGCCGCCGGGCTGGCGGTATATGGATTCGAGCTGTTTTATTTTGGTGGCGGGTTGTTTTAGCATCGCCATCCTGTTGAGCCGTTACCTGGCGGCGGCGCGGGCGCGTCGGGCCGGGCAAGTGATCTTCGGTCTTTGGGGCATTGGCTGCGCGGCGGGGTTGGTCCTGTTGACGAAGCGCGCCTGGCAGGTTGATATCCCGGAGCGGCAATTCTACTTCCGCTGCCAGCTTCTGAATACGCGCGCTTTCCTGGCCACGCGGGACCTTCGGATTTTGGACCACAAACCGAACCCGCAGCTTGCACTCTACGAGGGAGATCCCTACGCGCCCCGCCCGGCGCATGCGGGCGAAAAGCTGGCTGCCTACCTCGATTACCCGGGCGTCCGCGGCTTTCTGCCGGCGTGCGTGCGCGACCCGTTAACGCTCGTTCCCCTGCATAATCACGGCTTTGCGACCAATGGCGCGGCGCGCGCCAGGCCGCGCATCCCGGGAGAGGTCTCCTGGGGCTCCGACACGGAGGCGGGCGCGGCGGCGACGGGGAGTTTCGAGAGCGCGCCGATTCCCGCCAGCAAGCGGCCTTTCCTCGAATTCAGGGTGGCCGGCGACCTGGGGAAGCCGGGCTTGTCCCTGGCCGTCGTTGAGCTGAGCTCCGGCCAGACCCGAGCCGTGCAGCCGCGCCCGGCGCCGGGGAACAACTGGCGAACCTGCCAGGTGCGGGCCCCCCGCGGGGCGTTCAAGGTGGTGGCGCGCGATGCGAGCGCAAACGGGTGGTTCGCCTTTCAGGCGCCGCGGGAAGTGGGCGGGTTATCATGGGCGGCGGCGCGGCTGGCCTCCCTGGGCGGCGGGTTGTTCTTTGCCGGCCTGGGCTTGGGCCTGCTGGGGATCGTGGGGGGCGGGCGTTTTCATTCGAGCGCGGATTCTTCCCGGCGGGCGGCGGGCGACGGACCGCCGTCCCAGGCGGCCGTTTGAAGGGCGGCGCGGACATCCGGCGGGAGAGCCCGGCTCCCGCGGCCGCCGGCATTTCCGCGGCGGTCGCGGCGCCGCGGGTTCAGCGCGGTTTCCGGTAATCGCCGCGGCTGAAATACTTTTCGAGCCAGACATAGAGGCAGATGAACAGGTAGCGGCTGCCCATCTCCCGCAGCTTCAGCTTGGCCACCCCGGTGCGGCGGTTGCGCCAGGTGATGGGGATGACCGTCCAGGAATACCCCCGGACGATCGCCTTGAGCGGCAACTCCACGGTCAGGTTGAAATGCGGGGAGATGAGCGGGCGGCATCCGTCTATGACTTCGCGCCGGTAGGCTTTGAAGGCGTTGGTGGTATCGTTGAGGCGGATGCCAAAGAGCATCTTCAGGAACAGGTTGGCCATCCGGTTGATGAGCAGCTTGATTTTGGGGTAGTCCACCACGCCGCCGCCTTTCATAAAACGGCTGCCAAACACGCAATCCCAACCCTGGTTCAACTCCTGCCAGTAGCGCACCACGTCGCGGCAATCGTCCGATTCATCCGCCATCATGATTACCACGGCATCGCCCTGGAGGTGGTCAAGCCCGCGGATCACGGCCCGCCCAAAACCGTGCAAACCTTCATTCCGGAGCGGTTTCAGCTCCGGCAGCCGCGCCTGCAGGTCGCACAGCAGCTTCCAGGTCCCATCGGTGCTGCCGTCGTCCACCACCACGATTTCATGCGGAATGTTGCGCAGGCGCAGCTCCAAGTGGAGGTGTTCCACGGTCGAGCCAAGGCAGCCCTCTTCATCGCGCGCGGGAATGACTACCGAGAGCAACGACAGCGGGCGCGGCGGGCGTGGAGCGGGAGTGCTCATGCCGGGCGGGAACACCGGCTGGCCGGCTGTCCGTCTGGACGCGCGCGCCCGCCGGCTCGGGCGGTTCGGCAGGAGGGGCCGCAGCCTGGGATGATCATCATTTTCGCCATGCGAAACGCTGGCCGGAAGTGTAATCCGGGAGCCATGCGGGACAAGCTCATTCCGCCGCCAAAGCTTTCTGTTTGCGGCCGGTCAGGGCGGAAGGTGCCTTGGGGATTCGGGTCAAAGGGGCTTGACCTGGGGCGGGCAGGCTGTCTTGATGGAGCCGCATGAGCAAAGCGTGTCTGGTCACAGGTTCGTCCGGCTTGATCGGTTCGGAAGTCGCCGCCTTTTTCCATGAACGGGGCTTTGGGGTTCACGGCGTGGATAACAACCAACGGGAGGCGTTCTTCGGCCCGCAAGGCAACACGCGCTGGAACCAGGAGCGGCTGCAACGGACCCTGGCCGGGTTCACCCATCACGAGGTGGATATTCGGGATCGCGCCGCCGTGCTGGAGCTGGTCCAGACGCTTCAGCCCGCCGTCATCATCCACACCGCGGCCCAGCCGTCGCATGATTTGGCCGCCCGGATTCCGTTCGATGATTTTGACGTTAACGCCACCGGCACCCTGAATCTGCTCGAAGCGGCGCGGCGGTATTGCCCGGAATCACCCTTTATTCACATGTCCACCAACAAGGTGTATGGCGACCGGCCCAATACCATTGCGCTCCAGGAACAAGAGACGCGCTGGGACTATGCCGACCCGCAGTTTGCGCAGGGGATACCGGAGAGCTTTCCCATTGACCAGTCCAAGCACTCGCTGTTTGGCGCGTCCAAGGTCGCCGCCGACGTGATGGTGCAGGAGTATGGGCGCTACTTCGGGCTGCCCACCTGCTGCCTGCGCGGCGGGTGCCTGACCGGCCCGAACCATGCCGGGGTGGAACTGCACGGATTTCTGAGCTATCTGGTGAAATGCAATCTCGAGGGCCGCGAATACCGGATTTACGGCTACCAGGGCAAGCAGGTGCGCGATAATATCCATTCGGTGGATGTGGCGGGGTTCATGTTCGAGTTTTACCAGGCGCCCCGGGCGGGCGAGGTCTATAACCTCGGCGGCGGCAAGGACAACTCCTGCTCGATCCGGGAAGCCTTTGCAATGGCGGAGGCCTGCACCGGCCGGAAGCAAGTCCACACCTACGTGGAGCAGGCCCGCAGCGGCGACCATATCTGCTACTACAGCGATCTGCGCAAGATGCGGGCGCACTATCCCCGCTGGCAACTGACCCGCAGCCTGCCGCGAATCTTCGAGGAGATCGTCGCCGCCTGGCAGCAGCGAATCCCCGCT